>JBOGFC010000196.1:0-39201 GCA_050742155.1 Acidimicrobiia bacterium | reverse complement strand
CCGAGGCGCCGACTACTCACCACTCAGCGAAGCCGACCTCGACCAAGTCGCCGACGAACTCAACCAGAGACCCCGCAAAACCCTCGGCTACCGAACACCAGCAGAGGTCCTCAACGACATCATCGTTTGCAACCACCACTTGACCCGAAGGACAGAGATGTAAGCGGGATCGGCCGGTCGCCGACTCAGCGCGCCAGCCTTGGATGGCGGCCTGGATGTGGGCCAGCGGTGCGTCGTCGTCCTCGAGGAGCAGACCGCGTCACCGAGCCCACTGGAAGTCATCCAGACGGCCCGTCAAAGAACCGTTATCTCCGGTTCTCCTCACCTTCGTGTGGGCAGTTCACTGTGATTCCCCCACAGCACAGGTAGATCATGGAGATGACGGCTGCGGCGGTGTGGTGGCCGTAGCCTCGGTGGTTGATGAGGCGGACTTTCGAGGCCAGGCCCTCCAGCTTGGAGTTGGAGAGCCCGAGTTCCGCCGCCGGCCAGGATCCCCTCCTTGTGCTGGCGAATGGTGTGGGAGAGACCCACAAAGGCCGGGATACGGCTCCGGCATGCCCAGGACAGCCAGCCTTCCAGGTGCTGCCAGACCAGAAAGGGATCGGCGAGGCGCTACATACTCCTGGATGGCGTCCCAGATAGTCTGGAAGCCGCAATGGAGGACGGGCCGGACGGCCCGTCAAAGGGCTCGCAATATACGTACCTGCTGAGCTGGGAAGACGCGGCTCGTTTCGAGCGGTGCCTCGCGGCCGGGCAACCGGCGTTCATATGAGCTTGTCAAGATGCCGTTCCTAGTTGCCTTGTCTGCTGCGAGCGGTGCTCCCGATCGGACCGGTCACCTCACCGCTCGCCTCACAAGATGACGGGTCCGGTTGTCGGAAGGCTCGGAGCGAGGCCCATGAACGAGAAGCAGTGTACCCCACGCTCCTTCGGGTGACCGAGGTCGATGATGGCCACCGAATCGATGGAGTGGTTCATGATGGCGGCGAGATCGGTGCGCATGGCGTAGAGCTCCATGGCGTCCAGGTCACAGATGAAGACTGAGTACTGCATGGCCCAGCCGTAGCCCTTCATCGTCTTGTGAACCCGGCGTAGCCGTTTGTCCTCGCGGATGTCGTAGGCAACCAGGTAGCGGCGACGCCCACGGGCCATCTATCTCGTCACGAAGGGCACGTACTCGGGAACCTCGCCGAGCAGGTGGGCGCCGAGCAAACGAGCCTGAACTTCGAACACACGGCGATAGGTGATCCGGTAGCCGAACACAGGGTGGCGGATCTCGGTATCGAGGCGACGCTCGTAGGCGGCCAGGAACTTCCGCCGCCCATCCGAAGTGAGGGCCACCCCTCCGGCCCGTACGACGAAGTCGGATCGCTTCACCTCGCCATTGTTGATCACGTTCACCACCACCGAGTCTCCCACCAGGGGGCGAAACTCCTCGGCCAAGTCGAGAGCAAGGGCTGGTCTCCCGAAGCGTGGCCGGTGGTAGAAGCCCAGGTACGGGTCGAACCCGACCCCGAAGACGGTGGCGGTGAGATCCTTCACCAGTAACGAATAGGCATAGGAGAGGAGGCAGTTCACCGGGTCACGGGGCGGACGCCGGTTGCGACCGTCGAAGTCGAAGGCCCCGATTGAGTCGTCTCTCAGCATGGAGCCGAAGGCGGAGAAGTAGAGGCGGGCCGACGCGCCCTCAATGCCCAGGAGGGATTCGAGGCTGGGAGCAGTTGAAGCCTGGTTGGCGAGGTCCTTGAGCCGATCGAGGATGGGCGCGGCGTCTGACCGGGCGTTACGCCGAAGGAGGGTTCGAGAGTTGCGAACCTTGCCCTCCACGAGCTTCCGGGCCACAGGGAGGCCGGCCTGGGCGGCGATTCCCACCTGGCGACGACGGAGCTCGACATGCTTGGAGGGGAGGCCCTCGGCGATCCCGGAGAACCAGCCGCCGTAGCTGAACCAACACACCGGGATCTCCTCCCTGAAGCAGGCCCGAAGGAGCTGGGTGGTGACCTGCACGTTGCCGAACACGCTGATCTGGGACACGTCGAGGAAGCGCATCGCGCCCAGCTCCTCCCCCTGCTTGGTCATTACCACCCGGCCGCTGCGGAGGCCGAGGGTCATCCCTTGTTCGGTGACATAGAGGGGTCGGGCCGCAGAGTCGCGAGGTACCAAGCGCCTGGGGGGGCGGTCGGTCCGGGCGGCGAGGAGGTTGGTCTCGTCGGGGAGGCAGATCCCGACCAGCGAGCACCGCGGGCACTTCGGGCTGTCGACCAATGGGGGAGGGGCGTCGGGAGACTCCGCGACCTTGCGGAGGTGCCCGACCAACTCGAGGGTGCGGGCCACCAGTTGGGCGTCGAAGGGCACCGCCACCCGCTGGCGGGTTTCGGCGAAGTACAGCACCCCTTCGTCGCACCGGTACCCGTTGTCGCGGAGCAACAGCCCCAGCACGCAGAGCTGCACCAGCTCGGGTTCCCAGGCGGGACCGTGCTCGGGCGGGCGTCCCCTCTTGATGTCGACGGGCCGCACGGCTCCTTCGTCACCCTCCAGGATGTCCACCCGGCCGATCAGCCCGAGTCGCTCGGAGCCGAGGAGGACCGAGCGGGCCTCTCGGAGGTAATCGTCATCCTCCGGCACCGGCACCCTCCCTCGCTCCATTTCGACCGCCCGATGCTGCCAGCGACCCTCCTCCACGTCCGGGTTCGATTCGAAGCGGGCCTGCACCCACTCCAGGTAGAAGAGGCGCGGGCAGTACGAGAACTCGTTGACCATGCGGGCCGGGACGAGGTCGGGGATCTGGTGGGCGTCGGAATCGGTCACCCGCGGCTTATCGGAAGCCGGAGCCCCTAACCGAAGTGCGATATCGGACGACGGGGGGGCCCGATCGAAGCCGACTGGTCCGCAAGCCTGATCGGAACCGCCTTGTCGGTGGCGAGGCACTCCGGCCGGGCGGGGCGGGAGCCTTGGGACCGAGCGGTCAAGACTCGAACAAACGCTTCACGGGCACCTCCAGTCCGGGAAGCCGTGGCGAGCGAAGTACGTCCCCGCTCCCGAGGGCGGCCGCGTGCCGTAAGTGGGCGCCCTCACGCCGGAAGAGGTCGACGGTTTCCGCCTGCCAGTCGACGATCCAGTACTCCTCGAGCCCCCGGCGTTCGTAGAGCGCCGCCTTCCTCTCCCGGTCCCGCTCCTGGTTGGCCTTGCCGGGCGACAGCACTTCGACAACCAGATCAGGAGCGGCGTGTAGCTTCCCATCCTTGCCAAGGACATCGGCCAGTCGGTCGCCCTGGATCCACACTACGTCCGGCGCTACGGCTTCGTCCGGTGCGAAGATGACCCCCGGGGCTACCAGCACGAGACCGCCGCCCCCAGAGCGGCTCCAGCCCCTCAACTCATGGACGAGGTTGGCGCAGGCGGCCTGGTGGAGGTAGTGGGGCTGGGTGGTCACGTGGAGCTCCCCTTCGATGATCTCGTAGCGCTCGCCCTCCACGTGCGGCATCGCCTCCACCATGTCGACCGTCCACTGGCTGGTCATGGCCATGAGGCCATAGTACGGGAGGGGGCCGGAGACGGGGAGCCCCTCGCTCGGGCCGGAATCTGTCGGCCCCATCCTGTAGAAAGGTCCCAGCGGCATGAGACACGGGCATCAGCCATGAGGAAGAGCACCATCGGACCGTTCGTCGGTTCCTTCGCGGGGGTGTTCGCCACCGCCACCGGTGGAAAGGACCCCTACCCCTACCAACTCGCTATCGCCGAGCAGGGCTTGCCCGAGGCCTTGGCGGTACCTACCGGGGCGGGCAAGACCGCGGCCGCCGTCTTGGGATGGCTCTATCGACGGCGCTTCCACCTCGACTCCGAAGTGCGCACCGGCACGCCTCGCTGGCTGGTGTACGTGTTGCCGATGAGGGTGCTCGTCGAGCAAGTCCTGGGGTTCGTAGAGGAGTGGCTGGACAGGCTGGGGCTTGACGGCCAGGTGGGCGTCCACCGGGTGATGGGGGGTGAGGGAAGGCTCGGGGCCGACTGGCGGCGGAAGCCCGAGCAGGATGCGGTGTTCGTCGGGACACTCGACATGGTTACCTCCCGTCAGCTCAACCGCGGGTACGGAGAGGGAAGGTTCGTGTGGCCGATCGACTTCGGTCTCTTCAACAACGGGTGTCAGTTCGTCTACGACGAGGTCCAATTGATGGGGCCGGCGCTTCCCACCTCCCGTCAGTTGCACGGGCTGCGACGGCGGCTGGGCACCGCCATGGAGAGCTCTGCCACGTGGATGTCGGCAACGGTCGACCTCGACCAGCTGCGCACGGTGGACGCCCCCGAGATCGAGGCGGTGGTGGGCTTGGAAGACGCCGACCGCAAGGGGTCGCTCGCCCAGCGGCTGGAGGCGCCCAAGTTCATTCGGCGCGTGCCGATCCCCGACGGAACTTCATACGTCCAGAAGCTCTGCAACGCGCTGCTCGCGCATCACGCGCCCGGGACCCTCAGCCTCGCCATCTTCAACACCGTCGAGCGGGCCCGCGACGTGTTTCTCCGGCTCAGGGCAGAAAGCGCAGATGTGGAGACGATCCTCCTCCACTCGCGGTTCCGGCCCCCCGACCGTCGCCGACAGGTAGAGGCAGCCTTGGCGCCCGTCGACGGCGCCGGACCCGGGCGCATCGTTGTCTCCACTCAGGTGGTGGAGGCTGGGGTGGACGTCTCCGCCCGGCTCATGTTCACGGAGGCGGCGCCATGGCCGTCCATCGTCCAACGGTCGGGGCGATGCAACCGGGACGGGGCAGCCGAGGACGCGGTGCTCCTCTGGGCCACGCCCCCCAGGGCCGCGCCCTACGGAGAGGGCGATGTGGCCGCGGCCACGGCCGAGCTGAGTCGCCTTGAGGGAGCGGCCATCACGGCGGACACGATCGGACGCCGCCACGTGGAAGGCACCCGAGCGGTCTACGCCGTCCTGCGGCGGAAGGATCTGCTCGAACTCTTCGACACCCTGCCAGATCTGACCGGTACCGACATCGACGTAGCCCAGTTCATCCGGGAAGGGGACGACCTCGATGTCGAGGTGGCCTGGAGAACCATGGGCTCGACTGGACCCACTCGGCAAGAACCGGCTCCAGGGGCGCAAGAGCGGTGCCCGGTCCCCATCGGCGAGCTTGGCAGGTCCCTGAAGAAGCGGAAGAGAAGAACAGCCTGGCGGTTCGACTACCTGGCCGAGCGATGGGTGGCGGCGAGCGCCTCAGACCTACGACCCGGCTCGGTGCTGCTCCTGGCAGCAGACGCCGGTGGCTACTCGCCGGAGACCGGATGGGATCCTGACGAGAGGGGTCCCGTGCCGGAGTTGGAGAAGCCGGTAGTCCTCCTGGAGGAGACCGCTCAGGGTGTCGGGGACGACCCTCTGACCTTCGCCGGGCGGTGGGTGGCTCTCTCGCAGCACCTGGCCGACGTGGAGGCCGAGGTCCGTCGGATCCTCGACGACCTTGACTCCGGGGGGCTGACGCCGCAGCAGCGAGAAACCGCCGCCCTGGCGGGCAGGTACCACGACCTCGGGAAGGTGCACCCTTCCTTCCAGGAGATGCTGCTCAAAACGGTCGACGACGAATCGGAACGCGCTCGTCTCGAAACACAAGCGCCCTGGGCGAAGTCGGCCAGGGGACGTGGCCCCCGCAACAAGCGGCCGTACTTCCGGCACGAGCTGGCTTCCACCCTGGCCCTGCTCGACCACTCGGCCGCGGTTCTGACCAAAGTTCCCGAACCCGACCTGCTCCTCTACCTGGTGGCCGCCCATCACGGCCGGGTGCGGCTGGCGTTTCGCCCACTTCCCGAAGAGGTTCCGGTCGATGGCCGGGCACGCGCCCTCGGTATCGACGACGGTGAGGTTCTGCCGAGCGTGGCGCTCCCCGACCAGCACCTGCCCTCCTCGCGACTCGACCTCTCCGTGATGAGCATGGGCGACACCGACAAAGGCCCCTCCTGGACGGCGCGGATGCTGGCCCTCCGTGACCGGCCCGACCTTGGGCCATTCCGTCTCGGGTGGCTCGAGGCCCTGGTGCGGGTGGCGGACTGGATCGCGAGCGCGTCGTACGCGTCGTACGAGACTCCCCGCCCAGAGGAGGTCTCTCGTGCCTGAGGTGGTCCTCGGCGGATCCCGGACCGAGCCGCTCGGGTCGTACCTGAAGGCCCTCGGCGTGTTCCGGCTCGTGGCGGAGCAAGCCGACTCACACGTGAAGGGGTACTGGAAGGGCGACCGCTTCGTGCTGTCCACTCGGCTCACCGAAGACGAGCTGCGGGACTTCTTCCTCGAGCGCTACGTGCCCACGCCGGTCATCGCCCCGTGGAACAGCAGGTCCATCACCGCCTTCGAGTCAGCGAAGGCAACCGACCTGTCAGCGATCGACGGATCGATCGAGGAGCGCTTCGCCCCGCTGCGAGACACCATCGGCGCCGCCAGAGCAGTCCTTGATGAAGTGCGAAAGCTGGGTATTGAGCCTCGCCGCAAGAAGGCCGCAGACAAGCAGACGATCGTACGCCTGTGTCGGGCTCGCTTTCCCGACGCAGCCCTTCCGTGGCTGGACGCCGTGGTCGTGCTGAAGAGATCCGCTCTGGCGTACCCGCCGGTGACCGGTGGCGCTGGAGGGGTGCTCGGAAGCGGTGACCTTTCCCTCAACTTCCTCGATCACCTTCGCACCGTCGTCGAGCCGACTCCGGAGTCGCCCCGTAACCGATCCGTGGCAGGCAACCTCACTGCGTCCTTGTACGGGCAGGGGAGGCCGGACCTCGTCTCGGGGATGTCAGGTCAGTTCGACCCCGGTGCGGCGGGCGGCGCCAACGTGGGTCGCGACCTCGTGAACCCCTGGGACTTCGTCTTCCTCATCGAGGGCGCCCTGCTCATCACCGCGGGAGTGGCCCGACGCCTGGGTGTCGATGTGGCGGGCCAGGCCGCCATCCCCTTCACCGTCCGCTCCGTCCCGGCCGGGTTCGGGAGTGCTGCCGGCGAAGAGGACAGCCGCGACGAGATCTGGATGCCGGTCTGGCGGCGACCCGCCTATCTCGGGGAGGTCCGGCGGCTCTTCACAGAAGGGCGCGCTACCTGGCGGGGTTCCCAGGCCCGTACGGCCCTCGACTTTGCCCGCGCCGCCGGGGCGCTGGGAGTGGACCGGGGAATCGACCTCTTCGTCCGCTATGTGGTGAGCGAGAGGTTGGGCCAGAGCAACCTGGCCGTGCCGGTGGGGCGTTTCGTGGTGAGAGAACGCCGAGGCGTGCCCGTCCTGGCCCAGATCGACCCCTGGTTGGCTTCGTTGCGACGGGTGAGGAAACCTCCGGCAGCCGTTTCCTCGGCGCTGCGAGCTGTAGAGCGCGCTCTCTACACGGTCTCTGATGAGCCCACGGCGCTGAACCTCCAGGGCCTGCTCGTGGCAGTGGCCCGGCTGGAAGGCGCAGTGAGCCGGTCCGGGTCAACCCGGAAGAACATGATTCCCCTGTTCGGACTGAAGGCTCAGGATTGGGTGCCGCTGATCGACGATGGCACGAACGAGGTGGCCCTGGCGGTGGGCTTGGCCTCTGCAAGGAATCAGGTCTCCGACGGTGCCGGGCACCTCAGGCGATATCTGTCACCGGTCGAGCCGAGCACGAGAGGCCTCTCGTGGACCGACCGACCGGCCCTGGTTCCCGGGCTCGGCCAACGACCCATCTTCGATGTGTTGACGGCGTGCCTGACCCGCCGGGTCGTCGAAGCCACTCAACGTGCCTCGGGCGAGAGCTCGGAGAGCCCGGGTGTCCACCTGGGTTCCGGAGCAACTGCCAGGTTGCCGCTTCCCCCGGCAGCTCTCTTCTTCTCAGGCCTGTGCGACATGCAACGCGTCGAGGAGCTGCTGTCGGGTCTCCTGGTGCTCGATTGGAGGGGGTGGAAAGGCTCCTTGAGCTCGCAGGGGCAGAGCGACGCTCCGGTCGTTCCGCCCGCCTTCTCCCTTCTGGTCCCCTTCGGGCATGGGCGACCCATCCCGTATGACGGCCGCTCCGTCGAGCTGAGGATGCCGATCCGATGGCCGGCCTTGCTGACCGCCGGCCGAGTCGAAGAGGTGTGCGGCGAGGCGATTCATCGCTTGCGCGTCGCCCGCCTCAGCCCGGCGGTACGAGCGGCCTCAGTGCTCGCCTCGGGAATCGACGGAACCCACCTGGGATCCGCCCTGCTCGCGCCTCTCACCGACGTCGCCGCCCGAAGCCTCCTCGCCCGAGCAGTTGTTCCAGACCAGTCGTCCGTCTACGCCAGCAAGGAGGGAGTATGACCGTAATCCCCACCACCCAGCGACTGCTGTATGAGGTCGGTCTCGACGTCGTCGCAGGCGACCGCTTCCAGCCCACCGGGTTCCCCGACCTGGGAGCAGCCATCTTCGATCGGCCGCTCCGAGAGGACGGCTCGATCAGGTGGGAGCCTGCCCTCATCGTCGAGTCGGCCCAATCGATGGCCAACCGCTTGGAGGCGGTGGCCTGGGACGAAACAAGAAGTGAGCCGGTCGACACCGTGGGGGGGCTCCCGTATGTGCGGGTCGTCCACGCCGAGGACGGTGCCTACCTCACCTCCAGCCGCACCGAGGCCCACCGTCTGGCTTCGGCTTTCGTGAAGGACGCCACGCTCGACGGGCGACCCATGCGAGAGGTGATCCGGGAGCGGCTCGACCTCCGGGACGATCGTCCGGTGTCGGCCCGCCAGATCGCTGGTGCCGTGTTCGAGCTCGACCCGTTCTGCCTCATTCACGGGGTCTTCTTCGCCGAGCCGGCTGGCGTGTGGCCCGGGCAGCCCAAGATTGCCCGGGCGGTCACCGCCTTCATCGAGGCGGTGGATGTCCAGCGTGCCGAGAGCGGCGGTGTGAAGCGCGATCACGTACGGCATTCGATGACGGAGGGAACGGGCGGCACGGCCGAGGGTTACGGGACCATTCCGTTCCATCGTACCGAGTGGACCGCTGCCCGCCTCACCCTCCGCCTGTCGCTGGACCGCGCCCAGATCCGCTCGTATGGGCTGGACGACGAGCGCACCGATCTCCTGGAGGCCATCGGTCTCTGGCAGCTTCGCGCGTTGCTGGAAGGTGGCCTTCGCCTGAGGACCGCCTGCGACCTCTTTCCGACGAGCGACACGGTCGCCGACCAAAGCGGGGCCGGGTTGGCGCCCATCAAGGAGCTGGACCAGCAGATCCAGAGCCTGGTCGCCTCCATTGGGCCGAGGGAGCCTCTCGAGGTGAGATGGTCACCCAAGCAGGCCAAGACCCGAGCCGCCCGGCGAGCCGAGGCCGAGACCGGGGAGGAGGCCAGCGACTGATGCCGGTCACGCTGGGCCTACGTTTCCCTTGGGGGCGATATCACGCCACCCCTTGGGGCCGGAACGTGAACGAGGGGATCCCGGAGTGGCCCCCCTCGCCGTGGAGGGTCATCCGGGCGCTCTACGCCACCTGGCAGAACCGCATGCCGGACATCGACAGCTCGATCGTCGAGGCCGCGTTGGGTCGGCTGACCGGGCCTCCGGCTTTTCGCCTGCCCGCCCACGTGGAGGCCCACACCCGCCACTACATGCCCGACGAGACCTTCATGACCGCGGTGAAGGAGAGCCGCGACAGGATCCTCGACCCGTTCGTGGTAGTGCCGACCGACGAGGAGGTCCTCCTGCGCTGGGCGGGAGAGCCGGCCCCTGCGGAGACCGAGGTGCTCGCGCTGCTTTCCTCCGGTCTCACCTACCTGGGACGCGCCGAGTCGATCTGCCACGCGCGGCTTATCACGGATCCCCCCATTGGAGAGTGGCTGGAGGCGGCCAGCGAAGACGAGCCGGAGGTCGCTCGGGTGCTCATCGCATCGTCGCGGCTCGACCTCAGCGGCGTGATCGAACGGCCGTCGCTCCTGCGGCAACGCCGTCGGATCGTTCCCTCGGGTGCCGAATGGGTTGACTATCCCCGTCCCCTCCCTCTCCGCCCGCAGCCTTCTCGCCGCCCGGTGAAGCTCCGTCGAGTCACCGCCATTCGCTTCGCCCTCGCCACCACCGCCCGGCCCTCGCGGAAAGCGGCAGTGGCCATGACTCACGCCCTTCGACAGGCCTGCATGTCCCGATACGGTCGGACAGGCGGCGAGCGCCGCTCGGCCAGCCTGGCCGGCAAGTCGGCGGAGGGCGACGTGCTCACCTCTCAGCATCTGCACGCCCATTACCTGGCGTTCGGGTCTCCCGAGGATCCCCGCCTCGACGCCTTGGCAGTGTGGGCGCCCGGCGGACTGGACGACGACGAGGTCCGAGCGGTGGCGGGCCTGCGCAGCTTGCAAGGCTGGGCCCACGTGTCCGACTTCCGACCCTCCATCCTTGGTCTCGAGGCTGTCGGGCACATCGAGCAAGCGGCGCCCGAGCTGGTGGGCCCGGCATCGGTGTGGATGTCCTTCACTCCCTATGCGCCCACTCGTCATCCAGCGCGGGGAAGCACGCTGGTGGAGTTCCTCACGGAGGACGTGACACGAGAGCTTGGGTACCGGGGCAAGCCCAACCCGGCCGGAGTGGAGGTGCTGCGCGGCGACTGGCTCTCGTACCGGCGACACCGCCCAACCGGGAGAGACACCCGGGGGGAGGCGCGGCGGGCGTTCGGGATCCGACTCGTGTTTCCCGAACCGGTGGCCGGGCCGATCTCTCTTGGGGACCTCGCTCACTTCGGCCTGGGCCTCTTCTTGCCGCATCCGTGACACAGATCGCTCCCTGGGCGCCGCTCCGCCAGGTTCCGATCTTGGGTCGCCTTCGACGTAGCTCTGGGTGAGGCGCATAGTGATGTATTCATCACCCCTGCCCGTTGGTACTGGGCATGGGTGCCTCCCAGGGCAGGAGACCATCGAGGGCTCGGTTCGATTCACACCGGGGGATCGGGGTCGTACTGGATGTAGCGGCGCACCTCTCGGGCCCGCTCGGGAGAGTGGAGCCGGGCGACCAGGTGCAGCGCCATGTCAATGCCGGCCAAGACCCCGGCAGCGGTGATCACCTGCCCGTCGTCCACGAACCGAGCGTCGGGGCGGACCTCGATGTCCTTGCCGAGGGTGGATAGCAGCTCCAGCGAGCCCCAGTGGGTGGTCGCCGGCCGACCGTCGAGGATCCCGGCGTCGGCATAGACCAGGGCCCCCGTGCAGACGCTGGTCATGAGGGTGCCGGCCTCGTAGAGCCTGCGCACCCATCCCCCCAGCACCTCGTCGCCCAGCTGTTGGCGGGTGCCCCGTCCGCCCGGATACACGAGCAGGTCGAGGGGAGGGGCGCTGTCCCAGGAGTAGTCGGGCAGGACCCGTAGCCCCTTGGCGCAGGTGACCGGGCCCGGGGCGCGGGCCAGGGTGAACACCTCCACCTGGTCGTCCGGCCAGAGCTTGGCCCAGGCCGAGAGCACCTCCCACGGTCCCGCCCAGTCGAGCTCCTCGGCTCCTTCGAAGAGGAAGATGCCGATCCGGGTGGTCATCAGCCAGACAATAGGATGCCGGCGTGCCTGATCCCTTCGCGAGACCGGCCCGCTTCGTGGAGCGGGTGGGGATCGCCTACCTGTTCGGGGGCCCCAAGGCCGCCGACCTCCCCAACCTGCATGCCGAGGTGACCGGGCTGGATCGCATCGACGAGTGGAACGAGGACACCGACGTGGTGTGGGCCTGCCGGGGAGAGCTGCCGTTGCGGGGGGTGGCCTGGTACGGGGAGTGGCTGCGCGGACGGGGGACCTTCGTGGCGCGCCGGGTCCTCCCGGCCGCCCTGGGCTGGATGGGGCGGAGCGCCGACGAGGAGGCCGAGCTGGCGGCGGCCCATCGCCTCTCCCGCGAAGCCGGGACGCTCTATGAGGTCTTGCTCACCGAAGGTCCGCTGGCCAGCATCGAGCTGCGAGAGCAGGCCGGCCACCCCGGCCCGGCCGGCACCAAGTCCTTCCAGCGGTCCCTGCACGCCCTGCAGCGGTCACTGCTCATCACCCACTACGGCGCCAAGGTGGAGCAGTCGGCCTGGGCCTCGGGGGTGTTCGAGCCGACCCAGCGGGCCTTCCCGAACTGTGAGCCGCTCGACCGCGAGGAGGCCCTGCGGGTGTTGGTCGGCCTCTACCGGGAGATCGGCGGGCCCGACTCCGTCGGAGCGGCCCGGCTCTTCAGGGCGGCGGTGGAGGAGGTGCGGGCTCTCCTCTCAAACCCTGGGTAGCAGCCCACCAAAACGGTGAGTAGCAACCCGTGGTTTGGTGGGTTACCCGGGCGGCTGCAGGTACTCGAAGTGGGCCGGGTCGGGCACCAGCCAGAACCCGCCCCAGGTGAACCCCCAGCGCTCCATGACCTCGACCAGGCGGGGGTCCTGGGAGGATTGCAGCCCGGTGGGGTTGGCGCCGAAGTTGAGGTCGACCGCTACTCCCCAGGCGTGGCGAGAGACCCCGGCCCCCGGTCCGATCAGCCGCGGGTTCCAGCAACCGGCGAAGCCCTCCGGGTCGACCAGGTGCTCGAGGCTCCGCTCCACCAGCTCGGCCATCGCCCCCTCCAGGGCGGGCAGGAAGGCCCGGTGGCAGGAGACTTGGCCGAGGAGGGGGACCTGGGTGGTGACGATGAAGCGCTCGGTCCAGGCTGGTTCCTGGGAGAAGCTCGTACCGTCCTCGGACCGGTAGGCGAACTCCCCGAAGCGGTCCTTGATGTGCGCCTGGGGAAGCACCGCGTCCCCGTGCCGGAAGAAGGGGGTCTCCCCCGGGCCCCGCACGCGGACCGGAGTGCCCGAGACGAGCTCCTCAATGGCCCCCTCCGTGGCGGAGCGGTCTCCGCGATGGGTCAGCAGCACATAGCGCGGCGTGGTGATCCCCAGTTCGTCCCCGGTGGGCGTAGCCACCACCAGCTCGGCCGCCCCCACCAGAGCGTCGTCGACCACCCCGACCACGGTGAGCGAGGCGCCACCGACCAACTCCATCGTCCCTCCGGCACCCAGCCTCCGCAGCCGGGCGGAGGTGGAGCCGAGGATCGCCTCTCCCTCTCCCAGCCCCACCACTAGAGGCCGGGCATCGGCCGGGAGGAACTCGGCGTACGTCTTGGGGTCGATGGAGGCCACCTCGAGCGGGATCAGCATTCCCTCCGGTGGGCTGTCGACCACCGCTCCGCCTGCCCCCCAGGAGGCCACCAGGTGGACCAGGTCGCCCTTGACCAGGGTGACCGCCCCCACCTCGGCCAGGCCGGCTACCCGGTCGGCGAATCCGTCGGGCAGGCCTCCGCTGGTCCAGGCCAGGAGCACCCGTTCTTCCGGTCGGGGGATGGGAGCCGGGGTGACTGCCGCCAGGGTGGTGCTGGTGGTGAGGCTGGTGGTAGGAGTCGAAGCCGGCCGCTCGACGGCCAGCATCCCGGCCCCTCCTACCAGGAGCCCCACCACCGCGGCGAGGACCATGACTGCCAGCCTGATCACGCCGGGGCCAGCCTCTCGGCGATGAAGATCAGCTCGGCCAGCGAGAGGGTCTCGCTTCGCAGGCTGAGCACCAGCCCCTCCTGCAGCCACTCCAGCTCACCGCGGGCCGGGGTGAAGCGTCCGGCCACCCCTCTCACCTCCACTCCCCGCACCTCGGCGTCGAGAGGCGGGGTGAGGACGGTGCCCGGAGCTTGCGACAGGACGAAGTCCCGCTCACCTGCCCCGACGTAGGAGAGCGTGACGGCGTCTCCCGACAGCCGGACGGCCGGGGGGCTGAATCCGGCCAGGCGGCCAGGCGACAGCAGGGCGGGAAGCGAGGCCTTGGCCTCGGTCACGGTGGCGGCGTTGGCTTCCCGCCAGTCGGCCGGCGCGGGCAGCCCCTCGATGCCCAACCAGCCTGCCGTCTCGAGGAGGCGGGCTTCCGGCAGGCTGCCGGTGATCTCTACGTCGAGGTCCCGCCCGTGCAACGCCACCCGGGAGCCTCCCTCAGCCACGTAGGCCACGCCTCCACTTGCCATCTCAACCTTGCGAACCGCGGTCCCGAGATCGCCGAAGAGGCGGGGCTCGCCCCAAGCCCGGACCGCCCGGACCTTCAACCAGGCCCGTCCGTCCCACCAGGTCCGTACCTCGATGAGCGTCCCGGCGGCGGTCCTTCCGGCCCGATGGGGCTCCATCCCGGGGGGGAGCTTGCTCGGCACCGGGGCCCCGACCGCCTCCCAGGCGAGATCCTGGAACCCGGCATCACGCACTATGGCCTCCGAGGGCGGGCCCGCAAAGCCCCCGATCGTCTGGTTGAGTGTCACCTCCGACAGGTGCACCTCGAGAAGGGCGGTCCCTGGATCGTCCCGGTACCCATGGCGCTCGGCCCAGCGATCCCGCTCCTCACTCGGGGCAGGGAAGATTTCCAGCGAGAGCGGCACCAGCGCTTCCCGGTCCAGCCAGAGCTCGGCTCGATCGGTCGGATGGAGCCGGCGCCAGTTGCCGCCGGCGAAGAGCTCCTCCAGGATCGGGTCGACCTGGGCGGCGGTGGTGACGATCCCCACCGCCGGACGTCCGGCCACCGCCCGCAGGCCCAGCACCGGCGGCTGGTCGGCCAGAGCGAAGCTGTCCACCGGCACCACCAGGTCGAGCGGAATGGGGGACGCCTCGGGGAAGGGCTCCCGGTTGACGATGGCCCGCACCTGGAGCTCCGGTGTGCAGGAGGGCTGCGCCTCCCCGGGGCAGGCCAGCGGGCCACTGTTCCACCAGGAGCCGTCCTCGATCACCAGCTCGACATCGTTGCGCACCCAGGTGGGGGAGGGATAGACGCTCACGTCCGAGAGGTGGACGGACAACGACTCCGGGGCTTGGTAGCGCAGCCAGCCCTCATAGGAGCGGGTGGGAACCTGGTCATGCCAGCCCCGCTCAACCACCTCGAGCCGGGCGGACAGAGAACGTAGGCGGGTCTGCGCCTCGATCACCCGGCGGGGAATATCGGCGGCCACCACCTCGGGCGGGCCCTCCACGCCGGCACCGGCCAGGATCACCCCCACCAGGAGGCCGGCCAGGAACGAGGCGGCCACGGGCGCCAGGCGCCAGGGGAGCCTCCGGAAGCGATAGGCCGCCCGAGGGCGGGGGCGGATGGCGGAGAGCACCCGCTCGGTGACGTCGGGTACCTCGCCGAGCGACTCGTATCGAACCTCCTGTCGGAGGCGGTTCAGGCGCTCCAGATGGGTGGTGCAGGCCGCGCAACCCTCCAGGTGGAGGTCGAGGGCGGTCCCCTCGGCAGCGGGCAGCTCGCCGTCCAGGGCCGCCGAGATGCGGAGGCGAGCCTGGTCACACTTCATGGGCTTGCTCTCCTTCGTCTCCCAGCCAAGCCACCAGCTGCTCGCGGGCCCGGAAGACCCGGCTCTTGACGGTTCCCTCCGGCACGCCCAGGGCCGAGCCGGCCTCGCGGTAGGTCAGGCCGAGCACCTCGATCATCAAGAAGGCCTCCCTCAGCATGGGGGTGAGCCGGCTCAGCGCCTCGCTGATCTCCAAACGGGCGCTCGGGTCGGGCACCACCCGCTCGGGGCGGACCACTTGCAGGAGGCGGCTGCGCCGCTCCCGGGCCCGCAGGGCGTCGATGCCGGCATTACGAGCCACTTGGAACACCCAGGTGGAGAACTTGGAGCGGAAGCGAAACGTGTGGAGTCGGCGGTAGACGCGAATGAAGGTCTCCTGGGTGACGTCCTCGGCCAGCGAGGCATCCCGGAGCAGGTGGCGGAGGAAGCGCCACACGGGGGCTTGGTAGGCCCGCATCAGCTCCTCGAAGGCGGCCGTGTCGCCCTTGGCCGCGGCACGGATGGTGTTGGGGTCGGGCTCGAACAGGGAGCGCCCCCTCAAGAGCGTGGCGAAGCTTGGTGCTGACGATCATGGTGCTTGTCGAAGGGCTCCTTGTCCATGAACTTCGCCTGCTGCGACGACCCGGGAGCCTTGATGGTTCAGCGGGGGGTTGGGGGGTCATGACGCTAGAGGAGCCCCGGGAGGCCTACGGCCAGCCTTTGGTAGTCGGCCGGGCAGTTGTAGGCAAAGGCCGAGAGGCGCAGGTAGCCACGCCCATTCCAGGCGCTGACCGCCACCTCCACCCGGAGCTCCTCGGCGATGCCCTCCGAGAGCGCCCTGGCCTCCTCGGGGAGGTCGGCGATCCCCTCCGGCAGGGCCACCAGCGACATGGCCGCATGGGGGAAGTCGGGGAGATCGCCGGCGGTGCCCAAGGCGGCGGCCACGATGCTCCGGCCCAGATCGGCCAGCACCCGGTTGTGGTGGCGCAGTCGATCCCAGCCGAGGGAGCCGAGGAAGTCGAGGGCGGCCGGCACCGTCAGCCAGGCTGTGTAGTCGTCGGTCCCCGCCCAGGCGAACGAGGCCGGAAAGCCCTCCTCGATCCCGTAAGTGGTGACCACCGGCCGCAGCAGCGAGCGGAGCTCTTCGGTGGCCCAGAGGGCTCCCGCTCCCCTGGGGGCGCACACCCATTTGTGGAAGTTCCCCACCCAGAAGTCGGCAGCCAGCTCTTCGACCCGGACGTCGAGCGTCCCGGGAGCGTGGGCCCCGTCGACCAGGCTGATGATCCCCTGCCGGCGCAAGGCGGCCACGATCTCGCTCACCGGGAAGACCAAGCCGGTGGGGGAGGCGACCTGGTCGACGATGGCCACCCGTGTGGCGGGGCTCACTCCGGCCAACACCGCCTCGGCCAGGTCGGCGGTGGAGGAGGAGAGAGGCACGGGCTGGGTCCTCAGGACGGCTCCCCGCTCCTCGCACACCCGCTCGGCGGTCAGCTTCACTGCCCCGTAGGCGTGGTCGGTCAACAGGACCTCGTCGCCGGCCTCCAGCGGGATGCTGCGGAGGATCGCGTTGACGCCGGTGGTGGCGTTGCGGACGAAGGCCAGGCCCTCCGGTGCCGCGCCGAGGAACTGGGCGGCGGCTTGCCGTGCCCCGTCGAGGAGGGGGTTCAGCTCCCGCCAGAAGAACCCGGTCGGGTTGGCCTCCATCTCCCTGCGCAGGCGGTCCTGTTCGGCGACCACGGCCTTGGGCACGGCCCCGAACGAGCCGTGGTTGAGGTGGGCGACCTCGGGGTCGAGGGCCCAGCGGCGGCGCACTTCCGGCCAGTCGGGTCCCCAGACGGAGTTGGAGGGCTCAGGCATCGTGCAGCAGGAGCGTGGCCACGGCTCCGGGTGATAGCTCGGCCGGGAGCAGCTGCACGATCAGCAGTGCGATGTGCATGAGGAGCTGCCGATACAAGGATGCCAGCTCGTCGGGAGAAGCCGGCCGAGCTGGTGCTGTGCACGTCCGGCCGCTCTTTCCAGGGGCCACGTGGGCGCGCCCGAGCGGGCCGGTCAAGATCAGCATCGACCGGTGAACGGAGAAGAGGGCCCTCGACGGGCCCTCTTCTGCCGGCTCCTCCTTTCCTCGTTTCTAACTGCAGCCCAGTGAGTTGCCGCAATTGAGGCACTTGAAGCAAGACCCGTTTCGCACAGTGATGTGGCCGCATGTGTCACACAGGGGGGCATCACCCATCAGGTCGCCCAGGGCCGCCTGCAACGAGCCAGCGCCAGTATCGGCCCGAGCGGCGAGCGCCACCTTGGCCGCCGGCGCGATGGCCGGGGCTCCGTTGCCGACGTCATCGACGAAGCGGGCAGCTCGAGATTGAACCTCGATGTCGTCTTCCATAGCGGCGTCGGTGAGGTCGAGCTGGAACCCGGCCTCGACGGCGATCCCCGCGGGCGGCTCCGGCAGCTCGTGGTGGGCCGGGGGAACCTGCACGAGGTCCGACCGACCCAGGTATTCGAGCCCCAGTGCCCGGAACACGTAGTCGACGATCGAGTTGGCCATCTTGATGTTGGGGTGGCCTTCCACCAGCCCGCGAGGCTCGAAGGTGTGGAAGGTGAAGGTGTCGACGAACTCGTCGAGCGGCACCCCGTACTGGAGGCCCTTGGAGACGGCGATGGCGAAGCAGGAGATGATCCCCCGCAGGGTGGCTCCCTCCTTGGCCAGGTCGATGAAGATCTCGCCCAGGGTGCCGTCGTCGTACTCACCGGTGCGCAGGAACACCTTGTGGCCTCCGATGCGGGCCTCCTGGGTCCAGCCCTGGCGCTTGGCGGGCAGCAGGAAGCGAGGCCGGGGGGCGTTGGCGTAGACCTGGGTAGGGCTGGCGCCGGGGTCGAACTGCCCGGTCAGCACCCTGGTCTCGGTGGCGATGGCCTCCGAAACCCCCTCCGCCTCGTCGTCGGCCTGCCCGTCGTCGGAGGTAGTCGAGAGGGGCTGGGAGGCCTTGGAGCCATCGCGGTACAGGGCCATGCACTTCAGGCCCAGTTCCCAGGAGAGCAGGTAGGCCTCCTCGATGTCCTCGATGGTTGCCTCGTGCGGCAGATTGATCGTCTTGCTGGCAGTGCCGCTGAGGAAGGGCTGGGCGGCGGCCATGGCTTTGATGTGGCCGGTGTGGTGGATGAAACGCCGGCCGTACCGACCGCAGCGGTTGGCGCAGTCGAAGACGGCCAAGTGCTCTTCGCGAAGGTGACGACCACCTTCGATGGTTTGCCGACCACAGATCACGTCGTTGGCCTCGGCGATCTGCTCCTTCGTGAAGCCGAGCGCCTTCAGCAGGTCGAAGCCGAACGCCGTGTATTGCTCCTCGGTGAAGCCCATTCGCTGCAAGGCCTCTTCGCCGATCAGGAAGACGTTGAAGGCGTGGCGCAGCTCGAACACCGAGGGCAGGGCAATTTCGATGGCCTCGAGCTCGGCCTCACCGAAACCCTTCTCAGCCAAGCTCGTCCGATTGATGTGAGGAGCTCCGTCGAGGCTCATCTTGCCGACCACGTACTGCACGATCGCCTTGGTCTGATCCTCTCGGTACCCGAGTCGGCGGAGTGCCGGAGCGATCGACTGGTTGGCGATCTTGAAGTAGCCCCCGCCCGCCAGCTTCTTGAACTTCACCAGGGCGAAGTCGGGCTCGATACCGGTGGTGTCGCAGTCAAGCTGCAGCCCGATGGTGCCGGTTGGGGCGGACACGGTGACCTGGGCGTTCCGGTAGCCGAACTTCTCACCCAGGTTCAGCGCCCGATCCCACGACCGGCGAGCTGCCTCCAACAGCTCAGGTGGGCAGAGCGCCTCATCGATGCCCAGCACGTAGTGGCTGATCTGCTCGTAGCTCTCCCGGGGGGCGTCGTAGGTCGCTCGGCGGTGGTTGCGGATCACCCGCAGCATCGCCTCGCGATTCTCCGAAAACTTGGGGAAAGGGCCCAGGCCGGCGGCCATCTCGGCCGAGGTCGCATAGGCCTCACCGGTGAGGATGGCGGTCATGGCGCCGATGATGGCCCGGCCCTCGTCGGAGTCGTAGGGAATGCCGGAGCGCATCAGAAGAGAGCCGAGGTTGGCGTAGCCAAGGCCCAGGGTCCGGTAGTCATACGAGCCCTGGGCCACCTCCATGGCCGGGAAGTGGGCCATGGTGACCGAGATCTCCAGCACCATCGTCCATAGGCGGATCGTGTGGCGGTAGGCCTCGATGTCGAACTTGGCGGTCGTGTCGTCGTAGAAGCGGACCAGGTTGATGCTGGCCAGGTTGCAGGCGGTGTTGTCGAGAAAGTTGTACTCCGCGCATGGGTTGGTCGCCCGGATTCGCCCTCCCGCCGGCGAGGTGTGCCACTCGTTGACGGTGGTGTCGAACTGCACGCCCGGGTCGGCGCATGCCCAAGCGGCTTCGGCGACCTGCCGCCATAGGTCTCGGGCCTTGAGGGTCTTGCGAACCCTCCCGTCGGTGCGATTGGTGAGGTCCCAGGTGTCGTTGTCGATCACCGCCTGCATGAACTCGTTGGGGACTCTTACGGAGTTGTTCGAGTTTTGTCCCGAGACGGTCAGGTAGGCCTCGCCGTTGAAGTCGGCCGGGTACCCGGCCGCGATCAGTGCCCGAACCTTCTTCTCCTCTTCGAGCTTCCAGTTCACGAAGGCCTCGATGTCCGGGTGATCGACATCGAGGACGACCATCTTGGCCGCCCGCCGGGTGGTTCCTCCCGATCGGATGGCTCCGGCGGCTCGGTCTCCGATCTTGAGGAAAGACATGACACCCGAGGACTTCCCACCGCCCGAGAGCGGCTCGCCCTCCGCTCGGAGGGTCGACACGTTCACGCCGCTGCCGCTCCCGAACTTGAAGATGCGCGCCTCGCGCAGCCACAGGTCCATGATCCCACCGGGGTTGACGAGGTCATCGGCGACGCTGAGTATGTAGCAGGCATGGGGTGCTGGACGGCTGTAGGCGTCGGGGCTCTCCGTCAGCTGCTCGGTCTCCGGATCCACGTACCAGAAGCCCTGTTTCGGGCCGGTCAGACCGTACGCCCAGTTGAGGCCGGTGTTGAACCACTGCGGGCTGTTGGGGGAGGCCATCTGGTGGAGCAGCATGTAGGCCAGCTCGTCCTCGAAGGCCTGGGCGTCTGCTTCCGAGGCGAAGTACCCGTGGTTCTCCCCCCACCACCGCCAGGTGCCGGTGAGGCGGCGCACCACCTGGCGCACGGACCGCTCCACTCCGAGGACCGGGCCCCCCTCATCGTCGAAGAGCTGGTTGCCCCACTCGTCGTACTGCGGCACCCCGGCCTTGCGGAAGTACTTGGAGACCATGACGTCGGTGGCCACCTGAGACCAGCCGGCCGGCACCTCCACCTCGCGCATCTCGAAGACCACCGATCCGTCCGGGTTGGTGATGCGGGAATCCCGCCTCGCCCACTCGACCGACTGGTAGGGATCCTCTCCGGCTCGGGTGAACCGACGGGTGATGTGTAGACCGGCCATAGCACCAACCTCCCAGGGTCGCGGAGCGGCAACCGCAAGATGTTGCGGTGGGGAAGTGAAGGTCCACAGCATCTTGGGGCGAACACCGCCTATGTAATCACAGCTCTGTAGTTTCGTCAAGGGTATTTGGGCAGGCCCTGTGACCAGGCACTCGGTGTATGGTGAAGGCAGACCGACACCGAGGAGGATGGAGATGACCACGCCCGACCCCTTCCCGATCGAAGGCTTCCACCACATCGAGTTCTGGGTGGGAAATGCCTATCAGTCCGCTAACTACTACCGGTCGCTGATGGGCTTTTCGATCGTGGGCTACCGGGGGCCGGAGACCGGGGTCCGGGAGACCGCTTCCTATGCCCTGGAGCAGGACGAGGTCCGCTTCATCGTCACCGGGGCCTTGGAGCCCGACCATCCCGTCTCCGAGCACCACCGCGTGCACGGCCCGGGAGTGCACGACGTGGCCCTGGCCGTTCCCGACGCCGAGGCGGCCTTCGAGCTGGCCCTGGAGCGGGGAGCGGAGGCGGCCTACAAGCCGGAGGTGGTGGAGACCGAGGCGGGCCGCACGGTGCGGGCCGGCATCAAGGCCTACGGGGACACGATCCACTCCTTGGTCCAGCAGGAGGGGGGCTGGGCGCCCGACTTCCGTCCCCGCCGGGAGACGGTCGCCGAGCCCGCCGGCCTGCACCGCATCGACCACGTGGTGGCCAACGTCGAGTTGGGCAAGATGGACGAGTGGGTGGAGTTCTACGAGCAGATCTTCGGCTTCTCGCTCTTCCGCCACTTCGACGACGAAACCATCAAGACGGAATACTCGGCGCTCATGTCGAAGGTGGTGACCGACGGCGCCCGGGTCATCAAGCTACCCATCAACGAGCCGGCCACCGGCAAGCGGCGCTCCCAGATCGAGGAGTACCTGATGTTCTACAAGTCGGCCGGGGTGCAGCACATCGCCCTGGCCACCGCCGACCTGGTGCAGACCGTGCGCAGCTTGCGGTCGCGTGGCTTCGGGCTGATGAGCGTCCCCGGCACCTATTACGAGGAGCTTCCCCAGCGAATCGCCGACCTGGACGCCGACCTCGAGGAGCTCGCCGAGCTGAACATCCTGGCCGACGAGGACGAGGGCGGGCGGCTCCTGCAGATCTTCTCCCGGATGATGCAGGACCGCCCCACCTTCTTCTTCGAGTTCATCGAGCGCCGTGGGGCGGAGGGCTTCGGGGAGGGGAACTTCAAGGCCCTCTTCGAGGCCATCGAGCGGGACCAGGCCGAGCGAGGGAATCTGTAGGAAGCCAGCCCCTCACCGCCGCACGGTGATCCCCAGCAGGTCGGCGGCGGACCTCAAGGCCGGCAGCCCGATGGAGAGGGGCTCGGGATCACCGATCACCTCGAGATGGGGCACCGCCACCTCCGCGAAGAGGGTGACGTTGGTCCACGACGACTCCAACGTGGACCACCACGAGAAGCCGGGCAGGCCCTCGGCGAAGATCGCCCGGGCAATCTCCCGGGTGGTGGAGCGATCTCGGGTGGCCACCATGGATGGCCGTAGACGACGGTGTGCCAGTTGGCTGGGGTCGTCCAGATCGACGAGAGGTGAGAGCCGGGCCTCGTCGATGGCGCCCAAAGCCCAGCGGCGGCCGTCGGCCAGGCGCAGGTCGGCGCCGGTCAGCGGCTGGCCCCGAAAGCCCTGCACGCGTTCGGCTATCGCCGACTCGGGACTGCGGGCCGCGTAGAGGGCGCCGTAGTGGTCCGGGTTGTCGTGGCGCCCCGAGCCCTGCCGGGCCCTCGGCACGTAAAGGGCTCCGCCTTCTTCGGTGGGGGTGGCTCCCGCTCGAGAAGGAAACACTCGATAGAGCAAGGCTCAGGCGTAGGCACCGGTCTCTTCGGCCTCGACGGCCTCCAGCACCTCGGCCACCCTCCCGGCCGCCACCAGGTCGATGGGCCGGCGGTCGCCCAAGTGGGCGTTGAAGCCGTGCAGCCACTTGACTGCCGTGGCGGGATCGAAGAGTTGCAGGAGCCGGTCCAGGATGAACTCGGCGCCCGCCAGCTTCCGACGGTTCTCAGCGTCCGGCTGGTCCTCCCGCAGCCATCGGCTCACCCGGGAGCGGCTGACGCCGAGAAGGCGCGCCACCTCGGCCTGGCTTCCCAGATCCTCGGTCAAGGCCTTGAGTCGCTGGCGCGTCGCTATGGGCATGGTTGATCCACCTGCCGAGGATAGCGCAACGAAACCTGTTGCGGGCCCCAGGAGCTCCGGTCAGCCTGATCCACAGGCGGTCACGCGTCCCAGAGACGCGCAGGAAACCCGGGGTTCGCCGGATCTACGCAATGGTCGGCATCTCGTCTTTCTTGGTGGCCCCCTCGGCCGGCTCGTACCACGAGTACATGTACTCGGGGTTGTCGATCTCCCGGGCGAAGGCCCCGAGCCGCAGGGGCCGGAAGGTGTCGCACATCACCGCCAGCTCCTCGGTCTCGGTGACCCCCAGCGCCTTCTCGGCCAGGCCCGGCTGGGGACCGTGCGGGATCCCCGACGGGTGCAGGGTGATCGAGCCCACGTCGATCCCTCGCCGCGAGGCGAAATTCCCCGACACGTAGTAGATCATCTCGTCCGAGTTCAGGTTGGAGTGGTTGTAGGGGATGGGGACCGCCTGGGGGTCCCAGTCCAGCTTGCGGGGACAGAACGAGCAGATCACGAAGGCCGGACCCTGGAAGGTCTGGTGGGCCGGGGGCGGCTGGTGGATACGCCCTGCCTTGGGCTCGAAATCGTGGATGGAGAACGTCCACGGGTAGACGTACCCGTCCCAGCCCACCACGTTGCAGGGGTGGTAGTCGAGCAGGTAGCTCTGGTAGCCATCGCGCACCCGCACCTTGACGATGAACTCGCCCCGCTCTTCGTGAGTGCGCAGTTCGGTCGGGGGATGGAGGTCCCGGTGGTAATAGGGGGCGTGCTCGAGGAGGTTGCCGTACTCGTTGCGGTAGCGTCGGGGGATCTCGATCTGGCCCGGTGAGGTGAAGATCAGGTAGCGCTGCTTGTCGTCCGGGACCAGCCGGTAGGTGGTGCCGCGGGGGATGACCACGTAGTCCCCCGACCGGTAGGGGAGGTCGCCGAAGATCGACTCGACCATCCCGGAGCCCTCGTGGACGAAGAGCACCTCGTCACCCTCTCCGTTCCGGTAGAAGTCCTCCATCGGCTTGCGCGGCCGGCAGAACCAGATCTCCACGTCGGCGTTCCACATGAGCAGCTTGCGTCCGGTGATCGGATCACCGGCGGCCGGCACCTTCCAGGTGGAGAAGTGGTGGTGCTGGTGGGCGTCCGGGATCCACTCGTCGCGCTGGATGGGCTCGAACTTGCCCACCTCCTTGACCCGGACGGGCGTCTGCAGGTGGTAGAGGATGGAGTAGTTCCCCGAGAAGCCCTCCAGCCCCATCACCTGCTCGGTGAGGAGCTTCTCGCCTCGCCAGAGCTGGGTATGGCGCTTGTCGGGCACCTCCCCGCGGCGCTGGTACATGGGCATTGAGGGACCTCCTTCGCGCGAATTCTCTGCTTGGTACCCTACCCGCGCATGGCCACCGCTCCCTTGGATGCCCGCCGTGCCTTGCTCTCGGGCCTCATCGACGACGCCGGGCTGTTCCCTCCGGCCTCCCTTCCCTTGGAGGAGGCGGCCGCTTCCCACGAGAAGTCGCGGACCGGAGAGCATCGGTTCATGCTCGGTCGCTTCGTTTGCCCGGCGTCCCGGCTGGAGGAGCTGCGGCCCGCCGTTGAGCGGTCCACTGAGCCGTGGCGGATCAGCGCCCTCCTGGACCTTCCGGAGGAGGAGGTGTGGCCCGGGGAGGTGGGCGGCGCGCTCGAGCAGGTCCGGTCGTTCGTCAAGCAGAGCGAGGGGGCGGCCCGGGTGGACCTGGTGGAGGTGCGACTCGCCGAGGCCACCGTGGAGTCGGTGGAACCGGCGGTGCGCGCCTTCTGCGAGATCTTCCAGTGGAGCGGGCTGGGGGCTTTCCCCTTGCTGGAGATTCCCTTCCGGTCGAGTTGGAAGAGCGAGGTGCCCGCCGTCCTGGAGGCGATCGCCGGGGCCCCGCCCCGGATGGGCGCCAAGCTCCGCTGCGGTGGAGCGAGCGCCGATGCCTTTCCTTCCCCGGAGCAAGTGGCGCTCTTCATCGATGGGTGCCGCCGGCACGGCCTGCCCATGAAGGCCACCGCCGGCCTTCACCATCCCTACCGTCACCTCGATCCCGAGACCGGCTTCATGCGGCACGGCTTCCTCAACCTGGCGACGTCGGCCGTCTTCGGCCGGGAGGAAGAGATCGTGGCCGACCAGGAGGGCGAGCATTTCTCGCTCTCGGAGCAGGCTCTGCGCTGGCGGGACCTCGAGGCTGGTGCCGAGGCGATCGCCGCCACTCGCCGGGACCTGTTCATCTCCTACGGGAGCTGCAGCTTCGACGAGCCGGTCGCCGACCTGGTGACGATGGGGGTGTTGCCGCTTGCACGCCCCTGAGGGGTCGGACTTCCCGATCGAGAACCTCCCCTACGGCGTCTTTCGTCGGGCCGGCGAGGACCCTCGGGTGGGGGTGGCGATCGGCGAGGGCGTGCTGGACCTGGCCGCCTTGGAGAGCGCCGGGGTGCTTCCCGGCCGCGGCGTCTTCGCCGCCGACAGCCTCAACCCGTTCATGAGCCTCGGGCCCCCTGCCTGGCGGGCGATCCGGGAGCGCCTCATCGAGCTGCTGTTGCACGAGCGAGAGGTGGTCCGGCGAGCCCTGGTCCATCTGGACGAGGCCGAGCTCCTGCTGCCGATCCGGGTGGCCGACTACGTGGACTTCTACTCGTCGCTGGAACACGCCACCAACATGGGCCGGATGTTCCGGCCGGAGGCCGAGCCGCTCCTCCCCAACTGGCGGTACCTGCCGGTCGGCTACCACGGTCGATCGGGGACGGTGGTGGTGTCGGGGACGCCGGTGGTGCGCCCCTGTGGCCAGATCAAGCCCGACGACGGGCCGCCGGTGTACGCCCCCACCCGCATGCTGGACGTCGAGCTGGAGGTGGGATTCATCCTGGGCATGGGGAGTGAGGCAGGCGAGCCGATCCCCATCCAGCGGGCCTGGGAGCACATCTTCGGAGTGGTGCTCGTCAACGACTGGAGCGCGCGGGACATCCAGAGCTGGGAATACGTCCCGCTGGGGCCGTTCCTGGGAAAGTCCTTCGCCACCTCGATCTCCCCGTGGGTGGTGACCCTCGATGCCCTCGAACCGTATCGGGTGCCCGCCCCGGCCCAGCAGCCGGAGCCACTCGACTATTTGGTCGCCGAGGAGGATCGGGGCTACGACATCCACCTCGAGATCGTCTTGCAGGACCAGGTGATCTCCCGGACCAACTTCCGTCATCTGTACTGGACGATGGCTCAGCAGCTCGCCCACGCCACCGCCAACGGAGCCCGCGCTCGTACCGGCGACCTGTACGCCTCAGGGACCATCTCCGGGCCCCGGCCCGGCTCCTACGGCAGCCTCATCGAGCTCACCCGGCAAGGCAGCGAGCCCCTCCGCCTGGCCGGCGGCGCCCAACGCAGTTTCCTCGAAGACGGTGACGCAGTGGTGATGCGAGGCTGGTGTGAGGCGGATGGAAAGCCCCGCATCGGATTGGGAGAGGTACGGGGGACGGTGCTGCCAGCCCACTTGTAGCCTGTGGGACCAGAAGCGAGCCCGAGTCCCTCCCCAGAGAGGGGGAGGGTGGCCGCAGCGTAGCGAAGGCCGGGAGGGGGTGACTCAATGAGTCAGATGAGAGGAATGGAAAGATGCCCCTGAACTTCGGGCTGGCCGGGAAGAGCTATCCGCCCCAAAACGTGACCATCGAGGCGGCTGCCATCGAGGCCTACGCCCGGGCCACCAGCGACCTCAATCCCCGCTACCTGGAGGGCGACGACCGCCCCGCCCCGCCGCTCTTCGCCGTGGTGGCCGCCTTTCCGATCATGCTGCAAGTGACCGGAGACCCCGAGCTGGGGGTGGAGAACCCGCTCAAGATCCTGCACGGCGCGCAGGCCTTCCGCTACCACCGCCGGCTCCGGGCCGGGGAGACGGTGGTTCTCACACCGGTGCTGGAGAGCGTTGACGACAAGGGAAGCGGGGCCACGTTCGTGGTCCGCATCGAGGCCGCCTCCCGGGGTGAGCCGGTGGTCGACCAGTGGTGGACCATCTTCGTGCGGGGAGCCGGGAGCGGCACCCGCAGGGAGCGCGAGGCGAGGCCGGAGGGCCCGGTCCGTACCGGGGAGGTGGCCAGGTTCGCCCAGAAGATCGAGGACGACATGCCCACCCGGTACGCCGAGGCCTCGGGAGACCACAACCCGATCCATCTCGACGACCAGGTGGCGAAGGCGGTCGGCCTGCCGGGGGTGATCAACCACGGGATGGGCACCCTGGCCCTGGTGTCGGGCGGACTGGTCGATCACCTGATGCAGGGAGACCCGGAGCGGCTCGAGCGGCTGGCGGCACGCTTCACGCTGCCGGTGAGGCCCGGGGACGAGATCTCCACCACCGTGTGGGCCGTCGAGCGTCCCGGGGCCTTCGTCTACGAGGTGGCCCGTCCCGACGAGCGGGTGGCCGTGGTGGGCGAGTTGGAGGCGCGCTAGTGGCCCGTCTCCGGCTCTTCGCCAACCTGCGGGAGGCGGCCGGTGCCTCGGAGGTGGAGGCGGCGGGTGCCACCGTGGGGGAGGTTCTGGCCAATGCCTCGCGAGCGTTCGGGGAGGATTTCGCGGCCGGCCTCCGCCACGCCCGACTGTGGGTCAACGGCCAGCCGGCCGAGGAGGACTCCCCGGTAGGGGATGGAGATGAGGTGGCGATCATCCCACCGGTCTCCGGCGGGGCGACGGCCATCCGTTCGGCGGCCGGCCTCCAAGCTGCAGTGGTGGCGGTGCTGGTGGGAGCCATCGTGGTGGTCAACCTGCGCAGCCCGGAGTTGCTGGTGGGGGCCCTGGTGGCCGTGGGCGGGCTGTGGGTATGGGACGTCTCGGTGGAGGCAGGACGGCAGAGCTTGTTCCTCGACCGCTGGCCGATGCTCGGGGCCGTGGTGGTGGGGGGAATCGCTCCCTACCGTTTCGGGCTGGCCGGCCTCGGGGTGGTGGTGGCGCTCGTGCTGATGCTCACCTTGCTGTGGGGACTGGCCCGGTACCGGGCCCGCTCGCTTCCCATGCTGGCCGGAACGTTCGCCGCCGGCTTCGTGGTGGCAGCGGCCATCGGGTCCCTGGTGGCGATGCGCCTCGGTGAGGAGGGAACCGACCGGGTGAACGCCTTCATCCTGATCGTCGGGCTGGCAGGGCTGGCCGGCTGGGCCGCGGCGCGCTTTCCGGTGGTCCCCTACCTCGACCCGCTCACCGCCGCCTCATTGGCAGCGGTGCTGGCGGGAGGTGTCGGGGGTGCCATCTGGGGGTTCCCGGTGGTGACCATGGTGGTGGTCGGGGTGACCATGTCGCTGGCCCTGATCGCCGGCCGGGCCTTCGGGTCGGTGCTGCGGACCGGCGCCGTATACCTGGTGGAGCCGCTGGGAGGCGCCCTCGCCGCCTTGGACGGGCCGGTCATGGCGGGCGCCCTCTTCGGCCCGGTCCTAGCCCTGCTGAGCTGAGCTGGGTGCGCCTGGTCGTCGCCTTCTTGGCGGCAGTCGCCGCGTGTTCGCCCGCCGCCCAGCTCTCGACCACGACGAGCGCTCCTCCCCCCACGTCCACGGCGGTGGTGCCGATCACCACCACGACCACCGCCACCACCCTTCCCTCCTCCAGCACCACCTCGACGCTTCCCCTGGAAGAGACCGGCCTGAGGATGGAGGCCGACCTGGCCGGGTTGCTCGCCATCGGTCCACGGCCGGGCGGGTCGGAGGCGGAGCGCCGGGCGGCCGTCTACCTGGAGGACCGCCTGGAGACGATCCTGGGCGCGGTGCAGAGCGAGGAGGTGCCTCTTCCGGACGGCTCATCGAGCCTCAATCTGTTCGGAGTTGCGGGCGAAGGACCGCTCGAGATGCTGTTGGGAGCGCACTACGACACCGTGCCGGTGTCACCGGGGGCCGACGACAACGGGAGCGGGACGGTCGTCCTCCTCGAACTGGCCCGGCAGCTCCGGCAACGCCCGGTCCCCGGGGTCCGGGTGACGATCGCCTTCTTCGGAGCCGAGGAGGTGCTGACCGGCTACGGCAGGAACGCCCACCACTTCGGGTCGCGGCTCTCCTCCGCGCGCTTGGCCGAAACGGGTTCTCTTCCCGACCGGATGGTGTCGGTGGACATGGTCGGGCTGGGAGACCGGCTGCTGGCGGTCACCTACCTGGACACCGATCCCCTGGTGGCTGAGGAGCTGCAGGCGGCCGGGGCGGCCCTCGGGATGGAGATCACCATCGAGAGCCGAGGCGACATCAGCGACCACGAGTCGTTCGCGCGGGCGGGGGTGCCGGCCGCCTTCCTGTGGCGGCCCGACAACCCGGCCTGGCACACGGCCGAAGACGATGAGGTACGGGTGGAGTTGCTCCTCGAGGACCTGGCGGTTCTGGAGGAGTTGCTGTTTCGCCTGGGGACCGGAGAGCTTTTCGCGAGCCGTCTCGCCCACTAGCCTCCACCGGCATGTCCGGCGGGTGGCGGGTCTGGCTGATTTCCCTGTTGATCCTGGCGATGGCCGCCGGGGCCTCGCCGGCGGCGGCGCAGAGCAAGCAGGAGGTCGACGAGGCCAAGCGCAAGGCGCAGGCGGCCCTCGAGGAGCTGCGGGCGCTCGGCGCGCGGCTGGAGGAGGCGGTCGCCCACTACCAGCAGGTCAACGCCGAGCTGGAGGAGGTCAGTTACCGGGTGCTGCGTCTCACCCAGGCCATCGAGGACTACGAGGCGGAGGCCCGTGACCTCCGGGAGAGGGTGAACGCCCGGGCCGTGGAGGCCTACATCGAGGGGGGGGTCGGCTTCGTGAAGCTGGTCCTGGAGTCGTCCTCGGTGAACGAGCTGCTGGCCGGGCAGGAGTTCTTGCAGCGGGCTGCCGAGCTGGACCTGGGGGCCATCCAGCGGCTCTCCGCCACGCGGGCCCGCATGGACCAGGTGCGGGCCCAGCTCGCAGAAGAGCAATCGCGCCTCCAGGTCCTCCAGCAAGAGGCCCTGGCCGCCAAAGAGGAGCTGGACGGGCTGGTCGCCGAGGCCGACGCCGTCTACCACCGGCTGCAGGTCGAGTACCAGGAAGTGCTGGCCGAGTACGAGGCCGAGCAGCGCCGCCTGCGCCTGGCCGCCCTGGCCCGAGCGCGGGGGGCCGCCGCCGGTGCCCCGGCGGCCGCCACCCCGGGGTTCGTCTGCCCGATGGCCGGCTTCTTCATCAACGACTGGGGCTTCCCGCGCTCCGGCGGGCGCACCCACAAGGGCACCGATATCTTCGCCGCCTACGGGCAACCGATCGTGGCAGTGGCCGATGGGGTGGTCTCGGTGCGCAATGGAGGTCTCGGGGGCCTCTCCGTCTGGCTGGTGGCCTCTTACGGGACCGCTTTCTACTACGCCCATCTGAGCGGGGTGGCGGTGGGAGATGGCTCCCACGTGTCGAGGGGCCAGGTGATCGCCTACAACGGCAGCTCGGGGAACGCCAATGGAGGGTCCCCCCACCTCCACTTCCAGATCCACCCCGGTGGCGGAGCGCCGGTCAACCCCTATCCTACGTTGGCCGCCCACTGCTAGAAGGAGGGTCGTGACCAAAGAGGGCCGCCGGCGGATCGACCAGATCCTCGACCCGGAGTTCCAGGCCGGTCTGGCCGCCTCCTCGCTCGACGAGCTGCGGGAGCGGCGCCGCCTCTGCGACGAAGTAGAGACCGAGCTCTCCTTCTACCGCCGGCTGCTGCACGGCCGCATGGACGTCTTGGCCTTCGAGCTGCGCCGCCGGCAAGGAGAGGAGAGCCGCAGCATCATCGAGGCCCTCCCTGAGATCCTGGCCTCCGGTGAGCGGGCCTCCGGGCGAACCGGACGGCTGCCCCAGGTACTGGCCCCCGACCTGCCGCTCGAGGGGCGGCGCCATATCGACCAGGTCCTGGCCGACGACTTCATGGCCCGGCTCCCGGAGATCGAAGAGAGCGAGCTCTCCGAGATCCAGGCCGAGCTGGCCGAGGTGGAGGGCGAGATCTCCGCCCAGCGCCGCAGCGTGCAGCAAGTCTTCGACGTGCTCCAGTCAGAGATCACCCGCCGCTACAAAGAGGGACTGGCTGACGTCGATCAGCTCCTCGGCCGTACCTAAGACCCCCTCCCCTGCCCTCCCCCAAAGGGGGAAGGGAGTGACCGTGCTGGCCGAGGTGGTGCGGTCCGGCCGCGTCGAAGCACGCCACGAGGGATCCGTGGCGGCGGTGGGGGCGGACGGAGCGGTGCTGGCCAGCTGGGGGGACGTCGAGCGGGCGTACTTCTTCCGCTCCAGCGCCAAGCCGTTCCAGGCGCTCGTCTGCCAGGAGGCCGGGGCCGGGCTCCTGCCCGAGTACCTGGCGGTCGCCTGCGCCAGCCACAGCGGCCAGCCGGTGCACGCGGCGATCGTACGGGCCATGCTGGCCGAGGTGGGGCTGGGCGAGGAGGCACTGCGCTGCCCGCCGGCCTGGCCGTACGCCGAGGCGGCCCGGGACCGCTTGCACGCCGAGGGACACCGCCGGCCCCAACGCATCTGGCACAACTGCTCCGGCAAGCATGCTGCCATGCTGCGTGCCTGCCTGGACCAGGGGTGGCCGACCGACTCCTACACCGGCCCGGACCATCCCTTGCAGCAGCGCATCGCCGCCCTGCTGGCCGATCTCACCGGCCAGCAGGTAGGGCCGCCCGGAGTCGATGAGTGCGGGGTACCGGTCTTCCCGGTCACCACGCTGGGACTGGCCCGCGCCTACGCACGGTTGGCCGTCGAGGAGCGCCTTCGTCCGGTGGCGGTCGCCATGCACCGCTTCCCGGCGCTGACCGCCGACGCCGGCCGGCTGGCGGCCCGGTTGGCGACCTGGCTCAATGCCGCCGCCAAAGGGGGAGCGGAGGCCAACATGGGAGTGGCGATCTTCGGCCGGATGGGCGTGGCGGCCAAGTGCTGGGACGGGTCGTTTCGGGGCCTCGGGGTGGGAATGCTCGAGGCGCTGCGGCAGTTGGGTGTCGTGGTGGGCTCGGCTGACCAGCACCTGACGGAAGCGGCCAGGCCGTCTCTGTTCGGAGGCGGGCGACCGGTGGGGAATGTGGAGCCGGCCCTTCCACCGCTCGAAGCTCAGACCTGATGATCCGGCGAGTCGCTTATCTGACCATCCACACCTCTCCGCTGGCTCAACCCGGGGTGGGAGAGGCGGGTGGCATGAACGTCTATCTCGACGAGCTGGCCCGCACACTGGCCAGCCGGGGAGTCCAGGTAGAGGTATTCACGCGCGCTACCTCCGCCGGATGGCCGGCCGAGGTCGAGCTTCGGCCCGGTTATCGCGTGGTCCACATCCGGGCTGGCCCCCGCCGCAGGCTCTCGATCCCGCGTCTGGCGGGCTGGGTGGACACCTTCGCTGACGGAGTCGTGAACTGGGCGCACGAGCACGGCTCCTCCTACGACGTGGTGCACAGTCACTACTGGCTGTCGGGATGGGCCGGAGTGATGGTCAAAAAGGCCTTGGGGATCCCTCTGGCCAACTCGTTTCACACCCTGGGCCGGGTCAAGGAGGCCCACCGCCGTCCGGACGAGCCCCCCGAGAGCCTTCTCCGGATCGCCGCCGAGAAGGAGGTGATCGAGCGCTCCGACTGCCTGGTGGCCTCCACCCCGGCCGAGTCCGAGGATCTGATGGAGCGGTACGGGGCCGATCCCGCCAAGCTGTGCGTGTCCCCCCCCGGGGTCGACCATGAGCTGTTCCGGCCTGGGCCGCGTGGGGAGGCGCGCCGATTTCTGGGGCTGGGCGACCAGCCCTTGCTGCTCTTCGTAGGCCGCATTCAGCCGTCGAAGGGAATGGATGTGGCGGTGGGGGCGCTTCGCATCCTGGCCGAGCAGATCCCCGACGTGGGGATGCTGGTGGTGGGAGGCCCGAGCGGACCGCGGGGATCCACCGAGCTGGCCCGGATGCGGGAGCGGATCTCCCGGGCCGGCCTCGCCGGGCGAGTGCGGTTCCTCGCCCCCCAGCCCCAACGCAGCCTCCCGGTCCTCTACCAGGCGGCCGATGTGCTCTTGGTCCCGTCCCGCACCGAGTCCTTCGGGCTGGTGGCCGTGGAGGCGCAGGCCTGCGGTTTGCCGGTGGTGGCCGCCAAGGTGGGCGGGCTCGTCTACGCGGTAGACAGTGGGCGTTCCGGGCTGCTGGTCGAGGGCCACCAGCCGGCCGACTACGCGGCCGCAGCCGGGCGGATCATCACCGATCCCCACCTCGCCCGGCGGCTGGGGGAGGGGGGGATCCGGTGGGCGGAAGACTTCTCCTGGCAGGCCGCCGGCCAGCGGATGCTGGAGCTCTACGAGGGAATCGGGCAGGCCTGAACCGCGGGCGGTTACGCGCCGGAGAGGCGCGCAGGAACCCTGGGTTGGCTCTGACCTGAACCGCGGGCGGTTACGCGCCGGAGAGGCGCGCAGGAACCCTGGGTTGGCCCCCACCCCGTACGCGAAAAAAATGACTGACGGGACTTGTCTACAGGAGGTTGTGCACAAGGGCCTGTGGATTGCTGTGGATTTGTGGAAACCCCACCGCTGGCTGAGCCACCTGACCCGATCTGAGGTGAGTTGCGCGCGGTAGACAACACGACAGCGCGAAAAGCTTGCTTCGTCGAGATGCTTGACGGGGCCGGTCATCCACCGTAAATTCGGCGCGGCGAAGGCCCAAGGTGCTGGAGCAGCTCGAGACCCTGTTTGGGGAAGTGCGGGGGCGAAGGCTGCCGAGGTTCCTTGGGTCTTTGCTCACACCCCGAACATCACGTCCCGCAGGTCCACCCGGGTGGTGTCGAAGCTCTCCAGGTCGATCCGCAGGGTACCCAACCGCAGGCCTCGCATCCCCTCTCCACTGTTGGTGATCACCCGCAGGGTGTCTTCCCCCCCGTACTCGAGGGCGCCCAGCCCCAGGCAGCGGCCGGAGCGGTCCTGGAGTCCCACCAGCATCCGGTCCAGCCGGCCCAGGTCCAGCCCGGCCGGAAGGGTGGGGGCGAACACGGTGGGGCGGACCCGCCATCGGCTCAGTGGGGGCCCGAAGGCCTCGGCGAAGCGCTTGGCCCGGTAGGTGCGCCGCTCCTCGGGGGACACCGGCACCACCTCGGGATGGACGCCCATCACCTCCACGTTGGCCGAGAAGAAGCGTCGCAGCATCCCCACGATGGGCTCCATCTCCCCGCCCCGCTGCAGAGCCACCACCACCTCGGGCCGGGCGAGCTCCATCTTGTGGTACTTGAGGGTCTGGCCCACCACTCCGGAGATCGCCCCGGTGGTGTCGAGGACCACCAGGTCGGCACCGTGGCGGCCCGCCTCGACCAGGGTGGCGGTGGCCGTCACCTGTTGGAGCACCACTCGCTCCGGGGAGACGGCGCCCACGAAGCGCAGCTCATCGGAGACTTCCAGGTAGTCGAGGTCGGCGGTCTCCCGTACCCACTTGAGGCCCACGCAGGTGGGGGGCCCGCTCGTGGTCTGGCCCACGTCGGCGTCCACGTAGGCGGCCGACTTGCCGGCCCGCACCCCCTCAGCCAGCACCCGACGAGCCAGGGTGGTCTTGCCGGTGTCCGGGCCGCCGATCAGCATCACCACTCCCCGCTGGCGGGAGAGGTCTTCCACCAGGGCATCGTGGTCGCTGGTCATGTCCCGGATTGTACGATCGGTCGGTGGTAGGTAAGCCTCGCCCGGCCTGGCTGGGGGCGGCCCTGGCGGCCCTGCTGGCCTGCGGGCCCGGCGGGGGAGAGGAGGTTTCCTTCCTGGCCTCCGATGCGGTCCAGGTGGGCGGGAGGCTGGTGGGGAACGGCCGGGCGGCGGTGCTCGTCTTACCGAGCGGAGCCCCGGCATCGTGGCACGGGTTCGCCGACCGCCTGGCGGAAGACGGTTACCGGGTACTGGTTCTCGAGTTCCGCCCCAGCGACGACCCCCGCCTGCTGGCCAGGGACGTGTTGGGGGCGGTCGAGTTCCTGGAGGCCCCCCGTCTGGTGGTGGTGGCCGAGGCCGAGCGGGGCGAGCTGGCCCTGGGAATGGCCGGCGGCCACCCGGTGGCCGGAGTGGCCATCCTCTCCCCGGTGGCCCCCGAGCCCGGCCTGGCCGAGCTGGCCCGGGGCGTCTCGGCCCCCAAGTGGCTCGGGTCGGCGATCGGGGACCACCAGGCCGTCCAGGCCCAGCGGGTGGTGGAGGCCAACTCACCGCCGCCCGTCGACTCCAAACTGTACCCCGGGAGCGCTCGAGGGGCGGAGCTCCTGGCCGGCTCGGCGGTGGCCGACGATATCCTGAGCTTCCTGGGCGAGCTGTTGGAGAATCGGTGAGACCCATCGCCTTTCTGTCCGACTTCGGGCTGGCCGACGAGTTCGTCGGCGTGGTGCACGGGGTGATCGCCCGGATCGCCCCCGAGCTACGGGTGATCGACGTCACCCATGGGATCGCCCCGGGGGATGTGCGGGGAGGTGCGCTGGCCCTGTTGCGGGCCGTCCAGTACCTCCCGGAGGGAGTGGCTCTGGCGGTGGTGGACCCGGGGGTGGGGAGCGAGCGGCGCCCCATCGCCGTCCGGACGGCCTGGGGTCACTTCGTGGGCCCCGACAACGGCCTCCTGGCTCCGGCGGTCCAGATGGTGGGAGGCGCCCAGGAGGTGGCGGTGCTGGAGAACCCGGCCTTCGTGATCCCCCACGAGGGGGCCACCTTCGCCGGCCGGGACCGCTTCGCCCCGGCCGCTGCCGTGCTGGCCTCGGAGCAGGCGGGCCTGCCCGAGCTGGGGAGGGCGGCCGACCCTTCCTCGCTCACTCCGATGCTGCTTCCCCTGGCCGAGGTGGGCGATCACCAGGTACAGGGGGAGGTGTGGTGGGTCGACCACTTTGGAAACGCCCAGACCAACGTGGCCCCCCATGAGCTCGAGGCGCTGGGCGTCAAGACGGGGGATCGGCTGATGGTGCGCGTGGGAGGGACAGTCCACGAGCTGCCCTGGTTGTCATCCTATGCCCAGGCACCCACCGACGGCGCCCTGGTCCACGTCGATTCGTATGGGCTGATCGCCATCGCCGTGCGGGAGGGGAGGGCCGACCGGCGCTTCAACCTGGCGCCGGGGCTGGCGGTGACCTTTCTGGTGTCAGGATCCGAACAAGAACGGTGACCACCAGACGAAGGAAGCCACCACGATCAGAAGGATTAGCACGACCAGGACGATGGTGGTGACCGGCCGCATATCGGCCGCTCAGCCTACCTGCCCCGGGGGCCGAGAGAGGGGAGCCGGGGTACGGGAGGGACCGCCGTTGGGGCGGGCTGGGAGGCTTTCCTGAACACCTCGGCATTGAACGTGCCCTCGGTGCTCACGACGATCGTCTCGCCGTACCCCGACTATGGGAGCGCACGTACGCCCCGTCAAGGTTCATCGGTTGGGGCGGAGAAACCTTGAGGCCCCTGGTGGTCGAGTTCCTCATCCGCCATCCGTGCACACTGTGCGAGGCGGCCCGCCCGGCGGTCACCAAATGGGCCGGGCGGCTGGGCGCCCGCCTGGTGGAACACGACATCGATGCCCACCCGGCGCTGGTCGACCAGTTTGGGGAGCGGGTACCGGTGGTGAGGACCCCGGACGGCCGGGTGATCGCCGAGGGCCGTATCTCGGAGGCACGGCTGGCCTGGGGATTGATGGTGGCGCGGCTCCGCTCGCTTTTGGCGCGTGATCTTCACACCCTGGTGTGATCTTTGCGCGCCAAAACGGGGAGGGAGCAGCGGGCGGCAGGGGGAGGGTAATATTGTGCGCTTGTGAAATCGAGGAAGGTCCCGCGGGCCACCGTCGCCCGCCTCCCCATCTACCTGCAGTGCCTGCGTGATCTGCCCCCCGGGCAGACCACGGCGTCCTCCGACCAGCTGGCGAGGATGGCCGCCGTCAATCCGGCCAAGGTTCGCAAGGACTTCTCCTATCTGGGCTCCTACGGGGTGCGAGGGGTCGGCTATGACGTGGAGCACCTCCGCTCCGAGATCGAGCGAGCCCTCGGGCTGGCCAGTGACTGGCCGGTGGCGATCGTCGGGGTCGGCAATCTGGGCTCGGCCCTGGCCAACTACGGCGGCTTCGGAGATCGTGGCTTTCAGGTGGTGGGGCTCTTCGATGCCGACCCCAAGAAGGTGGGGAAGCGGGTGGACGGCCTGGCGGTCGAGGACATGGATCGCCTCGAGGAGGCGGTCACCCGCCGGGGGGTGGCCATCGGCATCATCGCCACACCCGCCCATGCCGCCCAGGAGGTGGCCGACCGGATGGCGGCGGCCGGGGTGCGCTCGATCCTCAACTTCGCCCCCGCCGTGCTGCAGGTCCCCCGCCACGTGGAGCTCCGGCAGGTGGATCTCTCCACCGAGCTGCAGATCCTGGGCTTCTACCTGGCCCAGGCTAGGTCTCGTCGACCTCCTCGAGCCGGTTGAGCGCCACCGCGAACATGATGAACAGGATCAGGGAGGCCAGCATGAAGGCACCCGGGATGATCCGGATCTCGAAGGCGTTGAGGCCGGCAATCTCGGGAGGCCGGGGGCCGCGGGGGGCATAGAGCACGAAGAGCAGGCTGTTGATGGCCAGCCAGCCGAACAGTCCCGCCCCGGCCACCAGGAAGGCGAGCTTCTTTCCCGTGTTGGTATAGAGGAGCAGATAGGCGCTCCCGGGGAAGATCAGCACCGCTCCCACCAGGAGCAACACCCCCGCCACCACCAGGTTGCCCAGGATCAGCTCGACCAGGGCGTCCAACTCAGAGCCCCCGCTCGAACCGGACGATCAGGTCGATGTCCTCTTGAGGGAGGACGGGACCGAAGCCGGGCATCCGGCCGGTGCCCACCCCGTTGATGCCGTAACCCACGCCGTTGTCCGAGCCCTGGATGATGAAGTTGAGGTGCTCCTGGGCGTCCGGGAACTGCACCGCCGCCCGCCCCTCCCAGAGGGCCGGTCCCAGCCCTCCCGACCCTGCCTCCAGGGTGAAGGGCACCCCGGCCGAGTATCCCGAGGTGTGGCAGCGGGCGCAGTAGGCGTTGTAGAGGAGGGCGGCCCGCTCGGCCGCCTCGGCGTCCCCCTCGAAGTGATCGGCGGACAGCTGCTCGACTTCGAAGGCGTAGCGCTGCTCGCGGAGCGAGGTCCGCAGGAACTCCAGGCCGGAGCGAGTCTGCTCGAGGAGCCTCTCCATGTTGTCCACCGTCACCTGCAAGCTGGTGACCTCTGTCTCCAGCGCGGAGCGAGCGTCCAGGGCGGCGTCGAGGTCGGGGAGGGGCTCTCCCGCCTCGTCGGTGGTGCTGGTGGGATTGGTGGGGTCGAGGACCAGGGAATCGGCGGCGGGAGCGGCCGCCCCCGTCGTGGTGGTCGTCTCCGCCTGGCCGGCGTCGGTGGTGGTGGTGGTTTCCTGATCGGGAGCGGTGGTCGTGGTGGTGGTCCCGGCCGGCTCGGCAACGGCGCCGGCTCCGAGCTGCTCGGCCGCCTCGGCCATGATGTCGGTGATCTGTTGCTCGGAGGCGTCGGTGAGGCCGTCGCCGTCCGAGTCCACTCCCGACTGGAAACCCTCCTGGAGCGCCCGGCGGAGCCGGTCCAGGAGGTCCTCGGCCAGCGGCAGCCTCTCGGGAGCGCTCTCGATCTCGGCGAGGCGGGCCTCCTGGGCGGCGACGGCGTCGGTTATGGAGCGCTCGGCCCCTTCCAGGCGCCGCCGCTCGGACTCCACCTTCTGGTTGGCCTGGGCCACGACCTCGGCCTGGCCGAGCTGGATGGAGCGTAGGTAGGCGAGCACCTCCTCCACCTGCTGGTCGTTCATCGGCCCCCCTCCCTCCAGGCCCCAGGCCGGCATGGGGGTGTTGGCCCGCCCGAAGACGATCCAGTAGCGCACCTCGTCCTCGTCGTAGCGGTAGAAGACGTCGTTGAGGGACGGAGCCGCCCAGGTGGTCTGGATCCCGCTTCGCGCCTCGACGAAGGGGGCCGACCCTCCCGCTCCACCCGGGCCGTGGCAGTTGACGCACTGGAACTCCTCCTCGAAGATATGGCGGCCCCGCTCGACGGCCTCGTCGGAGAACCCCTGGGCGAAGGCGCTGTGGCGCCGGGCCTCTCCCAGGTAGTAGATGGGGAGGGAGATGGCCAGGAAGGTGGCCAGGGTGAGGGCCACGGCCAGCACCCGGTCCAGCCGCCGGCTCTCCAGCTCGGCGTCGGTGAAGTAGGGGCGGAAATTGGGAGGTATCTCCTCTCCGGCACCCCGCCCCATGCTGGAGCTGAACAGGAAACCCAGCCAGGCCAGCGAGCCCAGGGCGACGATGACGATGACCAGCGTGGAGATGTCCACCTAGTGCCCCGTCTCGTGACGTTGCTGATGTTCAGGGCGAGTCAGGAGCGTCGTCGGCAAGGACGCAGGACGAAGGCGCACCGGTGGTGCGTTGAGGACGAGGACGCAGCCGACGGCGGTCCTGGCCGCCCTGGACGCGGCAAACGTTGCGTGACGGGGCACTAGATG
>JBOGFC010000195.1:0-2929 GCA_050742155.1 Acidimicrobiia bacterium | reverse complement strand
GGCAATGGGTTCGTCGTCGCCGCCGAAGGAGATGTCCAGGACGGCGGACAGCAGCGCCCGTTTGGAGCCGAACAAGCGGTACAGCGTGGGCAGCGGCGTGTCAGCTGCATCAGCGATGGCCTCGATGGTGGTAGCCGGATAGCCGTTCTCGATGAACAGCTCCTTGGCCGCCTCGACCGCCCGCTGGCGGGTGGCGCGAACCCGCGCCTGGCGGCGGGAGCTGTCGTAGCGCCCGGTCTTGACAGGCTCGACCATATTCGTGAGAGTAACACTCTCAGATGAGAGTAGAACTATCACGAATATCGGATCGGGCCAAGGAGGCACGGTATGAGCACCGAACGAAACAAGCAGCTCGTGGACCACTTCGACGCGGTCCTCAACACCCGGGACCTGGGCCAGCTCGACGAGCTGTGCATGCCCGACATGATCAACCACACCCTGGCCCCGGGCCGGCCATCGGGGCTGGCGGGCACCCGCGAGTTCCTGAGCACCGCCGGGCGGGCCTGGCAGACAGACCGGTGGCGCGAGAAGGTGGTCGTCGCCGAGGGCGATTTCGTCGTCCAGTACGGGGTCCGCGAAGGCACCTGGCCAGGCGGCCCGTTCCGGGGCTTTGACCTGCCTGCCGGTGACTACACCCGCGACTTCGCCGCCATGTACCGGCTCGTCGACGGGCGCATCGCCGAGCGGTGGGCTGTACGAGACGACCTCGGCATGATGGTTCAACTCGGCGGACTCCAACCGAACGCGGGCACCGATGCGCCCCCGGCCGGCACCCAGCCGTCAACACGCGGCGCGTAACCCGGTGTGGGAAGCGAGCGACCACTGATCGCGCTGGAATCGATCGGTCGTTCGCCAGAGCCGGGCAACTGGTTTGTCGTTCGGGATCGGCTTGGCGCCCTGGGAGCCGAGCACGTAGCCGTCGTTATCAGATAAGGGCCCAGGATTTGCGTCTCGCGAGAGACAGGTGCGGTGAGTTGCTACGCGGCGGCGAGATAGCGGTCGGGGTAACGCTCGTCGTGAACGGCGATGGCGGCGGTGAGCACGCGTTGGCCGTAGGGAGTGACGCGGTAGAGCCGGGCGCGTGGAACCTTGGCGACGAGGCCGTGACCGCGGAGCTTGAGAGGTCGTCCCGGGCGTCGTAGAACTTCAGTGGCGGTCCTCCCCCTCGGCCCTGCCGTGAGGCAGGCTCGGGGATCTCAGACCAACCGAGAGAGAAGGAGGACCACCAACCATGTCAGTGTCTCACACCACGAAGGGCTCGGCGTCTTCGAAGCCGCGAGCCGGGAAGGCAAGCTCGTCAACGAAGGTTGATGGCGGCGGGGAGCAGCGGCTCACGATCCTGCCCGGCGTCGGTCTCGTCGACCTCAACGACCCCGGCATCGCCGGGCGCCTGGCCGAGCGCCTGGCCGGCAAGGTCGGTGACCAGCTGGTTCACTTCGCGCAGCAGATGCAGGACGGCCTGCTGGCGGCCTCGGTCTCCATCGGTCTGGAGGTGATGGCAGAGCTCATGGAGACCGAGGTCACCGAGGTGGCGGGTCCGAAGGGCCGCCACGACGCCCAGCGCGCTGCCTACCGCCACGGCGGCGAGGACGCCACCGTCGCCCTCGGTGGGCGTCGGGTTCCGGTCCGCCGTCCCCGGGTGCGCAGTGTCGAGGGCAGCGAGGTCCACCTCGAGTCCTACGACACCTTCGCCTCCGCGGACCTGCTCACCGCCCACACCGTGGCCGCCATGCTGGGTGGGCTCTCCACCCGCCGCTACGAGCGCTCCCTGGAGCCGGTGGGGCCCGCGGTGGAGGACAAGGCCAGCTCCACCTCCCGCTCGGCGGTGAGCCGCCGCTTCGTGGCCGCTACCGCCGAGCGCCTCGCCGAGTTCCGATCCCGGCCCCTCGACGACGCGAAGTGGCTGGTCATCTTCGTTGACGGGTTCGACTTCGCCGGCCACACCATGGTCGGTGCCCTGGGGGTGACGACGGACGGGACCAAGGTTCCCCTGGGGGTGGTCGAGGGCTCGACGGAGAACGCCAGCGTGGTGCGGGGGCTGATCGCGGACCTGCGGGACCGAGGCGTGGACGCTGACGACGGCATCCTGTTCGTCCTCGACGGCGGCAAGGCCCTGGCCCGGGCGGTGCGGGACGTGTTCGGGGACAAGGCCCTGATCCAGAGATGTCGCCTGCACAAGGAGCGCAACGTCACCGACCATCTGCCCGAGGCAGAGCGGCTGTGGGTGGCCCGCAAGATGCGCCAGGCCTGGAAGAACCCCAACGCCACCGAGGCCGAGCGGGACCTGCGGGAGCTGGCCAGCAGCCTGGAGCGCATCAACCCCGACGCGGCGGGCAGCCTGCGGGAAGGGCTGGCCGAGATGTTCACCGTCACCCGTCTCGAGGTGCGGGGCACGCTGCTGTCCACGCTGATGTCGACCAACCCCGTCGAGTCGATGATCGAGATCGTGCGCGACCACGCCCGCAACGTGAAGCGCTGGCAGCCCGGAGACATGCGCCTGCGATGGGCCGCGGCGGGGATGCTGGAGGCCGCCGGCCAGTTCCGGCGGGTGAAGGGCTACCGACAGCTCCCCGAGCTGGCTGCGGCGATCAAGAAGGCAGTCTCAGCGGACGACAATTCCACCATTCCTGTCACACCCGCGGCGTAGTATCAGCAGTGGAGGCCGTCACGAAGTTCCACGGTCAGAGGGACATCCTCTCAGATACGCCGCGGTGGGCAGTCCCAACCTGAGGATTAGCGCCTCACGGTTGCGCCACTGGCGCTTCGCCTCGAGCCAGAGATAGGCAGGCTGGGCCGTCATCATGCGCCCCCTTCTTCGATGATCGACAGGAACGCCTCCTCCATCCCCGCCCGCGTGACCTCCAGGCCCTCCACGTGTGGCACGCGGTCGAGCAGGGCCCGGAGAGTGAGGTCGGGATCGGTGGTGTGG
>JBOGFC010000194.1:0-8394 GCA_050742155.1 Acidimicrobiia bacterium | reverse complement strand
CGTCGACGAGCCCGAGTCTGCTGAGCGATTGGGCGAACGCGGCGCCGCCCCAGGCGAGCATATCCTTGCCTGGCTCGCGTTTCAGCTCCGCGATCTCCTCGGCCAGGTCGCCGCGTGCGATCCGCGAGTCCGCCCACTCGGCACGCTCGAGCGTCCGGGAAAACACGACTTTGGGGATCTCGTTCATGGGTGCCGCATAGGCGTCATCCGAGACGGGCCAGAACTCGGCCATCTCCTCGTATGTGTTACGCCCCATGAGGTGCAGGCCAACATCGTGCATCCACCCGAGCTTGCGCTCCTTGAGCGCGGGATCGTCGGGCGGGAACCAGCCACCCGCCCCGAAGCGTCCCGGCCGGGCGACCAGTCCGTCGAGCGACACCGCCATCGACAATACGAGCTTGCGCATGGCACCTCCTTCTCGGCGATCTGCTTGCCATCCGCGATCGGTTGCAACACGATAATCGAGACGATGATGGGGGCCCTTCCGTTCCTCAAGCGTGGAGGGGGCATTACTGTTTTGCCGAACACGTGACCAGCCAACCGGTCGGCTCACAGCAAACCCCCGGGGTACCTTTACCCTGGACTTCTTCAAGCCCTCGGAGAACTGAGGAGATGTGATGAGCACCGTGGTGATGCACAACGTCGTTTCGGTGGACGGGTTCATTGCCGACACGGCCGATCAGGTCGGCCCCCTGTTCGACTGGTATTCCAACGGCGACGCCGAGCTGGGCGAAAGTGGCTTGGTGGTCTCGCAGGCCTCGGCAGAATACGTCGGGCCGATCTGGGCGAGCATCGGGTCGATGGTGATCGGGCGTCACTTGTTCGACATGACCAACGGCTGGGAAGGCAAGCCGCCGGCAGGTGAGCACGTGGTCGTCGTGTCGCACCGACCCAAGCCCGACGGTTGGCACCCCGAGGCGTCGTATCACTTTGTCGACGATGTGGCACAGGCGATCGCGAAGGCCAAGGAGCTCGCGGGGGAGGGCACGGTGGCGGTGGCGGCTGGCGACGTCGGTGGGCAGGCACTCGCCCTCGGCTTGGTGGACGAAGTGGCAATGGACGTCGTGCCCGTGGTCTTCGGCTCCGGGAAGCGGTACTTCGGGTCGGTCGATTCCCAGCATCTGCTCGAGGACCCGCACACGGTGATTCAGGGCGACCGGGTGCTACACCTGCGCTACCGACTCCGCCGCTGACGGGCGTAAGGATCATTCGGCCGTGGCCAACACTCGCGCCACGAAATCGATGACCTGGGAGTAGCAGGATCGATGAGGTGACCTCCGGGTACGAGCACCGATTCCGCCTGTGGTAACGCCGTCGCCAGACAGCGTTGATTCGGCGTAATGGGACGATCCGGACATGTGGTCCCGGGTGGTCGACGCTGCCAGCTACGCCCCGATCGACCGCTACGTCCTCTTCGAGTTCCAGGTGAGCGAGGCCCGCTGATACGGGTACGGCGACGTGCCCTTGCCCTCCACTCGGATATGGTTGGTCGACCAATAGCGTGTAACCGCAACTGAAAAGCCCGAATCCCCCTGCCTGGGTAGGAGCGGCCTCAGGAGGCAGCTCGTCGATAGGATGACTCCGTGGCCGAGGCAAGCCGTCCCATCGCCTGCTCGTTGCCGGCGCGGGAGTCGAGAGACCAGATCGGGGAGTGGCAGGCACTCGGACAGCATCGGGTGGCGGCCGAGCGAATCCAAGGTGGCTACGCGGTAACTTTCGACGCCGAGGTGGCAGATGTTGTTTCAGACCTGGCGCGGCGCGAGGCGGCCTGTTGCGCCTTTCTCGACATCGTCACCACTCCAACTGCGGACGGGATCCGTCTGGCGATGACATCAGAAGACCCTGACGCCATGCCCGTGATAGAGATACTCGTCGGTCCTTGCTCGTAGGATTAGACGATCGTCGGCCCTTCACTCATCCTGAAGTCCTCGAGCATCCCGTCCACCGTCGACTGGTATCGGGCGGTGGGCTTTTCGGTGACCGGTAGGCATCCGGAAGTGGATCCGACCTGGTGCGAGGTCAGCCGCGACGGCACGCTCCTGCAGTTTCTCGGCTTGTATCAATAGGGGCACCCACCCTCATGGGATGGTGATCACGTAGGGTGACCTCGGGAGGGACCCCGGCAGTGACGCAATTCGGCTGGGCCTCGGGCCCGTGAAAGAGATCGTCGCCGGGGTCCGTCTCCCGAGCAGACCCGGTTGAGGGAATTGATGGAGCGCCCGCTCTTCCCCGACTCTTCCCCTGGCGGGCCGGGCATCGGATGACTCACAAGCTTGGGTGGCCTGCGTGCCGGCCTGCTGTGGTGGGTGGCGTCGGGAGACAGCCCAGGCGGAGCGCGCCCGAGGGCTCTCCCGAAAGAGAAGGTCGCGGTCGACGGTGAGATCGTGGGCATGGTTCCTCCGCCGACCGCCCGACGAAAGGAGGAGCCCTCGTGCAGCCTCAGGCTACCGAAGTGGCCATCGGCATCGACGCAGCGGTGGTGGCGGACCACCGGGTGGTGGTCCGCCGTCCGGCGGCAGGCGGACGTGGTGAGATCCTCGATGACTTCGGGGCCGCCCCCACCCTCTCGGGTCTGGAGCAGCTGGCCAAGCGGCTGGCGGCCTATCCCGGAGCGCTGGCGGTGGCCGAACCGACCTCGATGACCTGGCTGCCTCTGTCGGTCGCCCTGCAAGACGCCACGATCTCCCTGGCCCTTCTGGGCAACCGCCATGCCGGGCGGCTGCGGGCCGCCCTGGCGGGGAAGGATAAGTCGGACGTGATCGACGCTGAGGTCCTCTCCCGAGCCGGGGAGATCTTCGCCCTTGCACCCGCCCGGATCCCCGACCCCCGAGAGCTGGCTCTCCGAAGGGCCGCCCAACGCCGCCACAAGGCGGTGGTCGACGCCAACCGCTGGTACCGCCGTCTCCTCTCCTTGGCCCGCTGGGCCTTCCCTGATGTGTGGCTGGCCTGCGGGGGGTCCCGGGCCACAGCCCTGGCGGTGCTCTCTCGCTGGCCGCACCTGGGGTCCTTAGGCCGGGCTCGGCTCGCCACCATCACCGACGTGGTAGCGGCCCATACCCGAGGAGTGCGGAATGCCGGACGTCGGGCCGGGCGGATCCAAGAGGCAGCTCGGGGGTGGGCGGCCTTCTGGGAGGGAAGGCTCGACCTCGACGCTCTGGCCTGGGAGACGACCGAGCTGCTCGGGGACCTGGAGTCGGCTGAGGACCGGGTGGCCCGGGCCGAGGAAGAGGCCACCCATCGCTGGGAGGACCTCTGGGGAGACGACATCATGCTCCGCTCGGTGCCGGGGATGGGACCCCGCACCGCCCCGACCGTGCGGGCCTTCTTGGCCGAGGGCCGCCAGTTCGGAACCGCCAAGCAGGCCCAGGCATTCGTGGGCCTCAACCCCTCCAACTGGTCGAGCGGGCAAGTCATCCAGCCCTCCCGGGCCATCACCAAGGAGGGCCCCGAGGAGCTGCGGCTGGCCTTCTACCAGGCCGCCAACGTGGCCCGCACCCTGGATCCCCAGCTGGCCGACTTCTACCGTCGGCTCATGTGCGAGCGGGGCCACTGCCACACCGAGGCCAACTGCGGGGTGGCCAGAAAGCTGGTGGCCCGCACCTGGGCGACCCTCGTCTCGGGGACGCCCTATGAGCTCCGGGACCTCGAAGGCAACCCCATCACCCGCCGGCAGGCCAAGGACCTTGCCCGATCCTTGGCCGTGCCCGAGGAGGTCCGTCGCCGGGCCCGCGCTCGCTCGGTGGCGACCCGAAGGGGGCGCCTCACCCGCTGATCCCAAACCCAGCTCAGCGCCAACGGTCCTTCGGGACCTCGTGGGCGCGCCACGAAGGGTGAGCCGAGAGGAACTTGACAAGCGTTAGGGAATCTCTGCGCGATGAAGTGGGGAGTGAACCCGTCGGGGATGGGTTGACAATCCCCCGCTGAGACCAGGGGCCTCACCATCCTTGGGTCGTTCCAGACCCCGAGGAGGGAGGCCCCTGATGGGAGACAACGGTATCGGCTTGGCCGAGGCACTGGTGGGACTGGACGGGTTCCGGGTCCTCGACGTGGCCGAGGCGGACGGCGAGGTCATGGTCCGCGTGGAGACCACCGCCGAGCTGATGGCCTGTCCGGAGTGCGGCCGCCGGGCCGAGTCCCAAGATCGGATGGAGCGCCAGATCCGGGATCTGCCCTGCTTCGGGCGGCCGGCCCGGCTGGTGTGGTGGGTGCGTCGCTGGCGGTGCCGCTCCGAGGACTGCCCGGCCAAGACCTGGACCGAGACCTCGGTGCACATCTCGGCTCGGACCCTGCTGACCCAGCGGGCGGGCTGGGAGGTCACCCGACAGGTGGGAGCTCATGCCCGTCCGGTTGCCCAGCTGGCCCGAGAGTTCGGGGTGGAGTGGTGGACGATCATGCGAGCCGTCGCAGAGCATGGGACGCCCTTGGTGGAGGACCCCGCTCGGGTGGGCCAGGTGGCCTCCTTGGGGCTGGACGAGACCTCCTTCCTGCGGGCCAACCGCCGCCACCCCACCTCCTACGTGACCGCCTTCGTGGATCTGGACCGAAGGGTGATGGTGGACCTGGTGGAGGGAAACGAGGCCTCTGACGTGCGGGAATGGCTCGAGGGGCGCCATCCGGCCTGGCGCCAGGCGGTCCAGACGGTGGCCTTGGACCTGGCCGAGTCCTACCGGGCCGGCCTCTCACCCCACCTGGATCATGCCCAGAGGGTGGCCGATCCCTTCCATGTGGTCCGGGTGGCCAACCGCTGCCTCGACTCGGTCCGACGGCGCGTGCAGCAAGAGACTAAGGGGCATCGGGGCAGAGCCGACGACCCGCTCTATCGGATCCGCAAGCTGCTGCTCAAGGGCTCCGAGCGCCTCGACCAGATGGGCAGCGATCGGATGCTCCTGGGGCTCCGCTACGGCGACCCGGCCGACGAAGTCCTGGGTGCCTGGCTGGCCAAGGAGTCGGTGCGGGACGTCTACCTGACCGAGGAGCCCACCGATGCCGCCACCCTCTTGGACAAAGCCATCACCGGCTGCTCCGAAGACCACGTCTCCGAGATCCAGGCGCTGGGGCGCACCCTGAGCAGGTGGAGAACCGAGATCTTGGCCCACCACGAGACCGGCGCCTCCAACGGGCCCACCGAGGCCCTCAACCTTTTGGTCAAGAAGGTGAAGCGGTCCGGCCACGGCTTCCAGCGGTTCGAGCACTACCGGCTGAGAGTCCTCCTCCATACCGGAGGGATCGACTGGAACACCCCATCCCCCCCACCCCTCCGAGGCCGCTCTCCCCACTCAAACGCGTAGACCCCCTTAACGAGTGAACTCCGATCCCGGAAAGCGCAGAGCACATGATCTGGGCCAGTAACGAGAGCCCAGCGAAACCGCACCGATCGGGACTTCCCGCACAGTCACCAGGATCTTGCTTTGAACGCCCTGTGAGGACTAGGCGGCACTGTCGGCCACTAGCGAAGCTCCGGCGTGTGTTGCATGCGCCTGCTCACTTATACGGCACCATCACCAGGTAAGGGCTTGCCGATCAGCCAATGGTGTCCGTACGGATCCACAACCCGACCTTGCCGCCAACCATAGGGCTGGTCGGCCACCGGCCAGACTTCCTCTGCCCCTGCCGATATGGCTCGCTGGAACATGGCGTCCGGATCCTCGACTATCAGCTCAATCCGGACGGAACTCCCCCCGAGCGTCTGGGGACTGAAATTGGAGTGCTCCGGGGACTCGTCAGCGAGATAGAAGTGGGCCCCGTCAACGGAAAGTCCCGCCACAATCTCACCACCGTCGTTCTCGATGCGCCAGAGCTCGGTTGCTCCGAAGGCCTCCTTGTAGAACTCGACTGCCTGCTTCCCATCCCGTACTGACAGCATGGGAAGGATCAAGGTTGAGAGAGCTACCGAATCAGACGGCGTCCTGTTGCCCATAGTCTTCTTCCGGCCATCAGAGGGACGGGGGTGTTGGGTCGTTCCTGAATGAGCCCGTATGCTCGTGGCGATCCCCTGTCTGTCAGGCTGAGGTGAGACACCTGCAGTAGCTTCGGATCTGTGCAGGGCGAGAAGGGAACCAGCCTGATGATTATGACTTTGACGACCCCGACGATGGAGCGCGCCCATGATGAGGCCATGGGTGGTGAGCCATCTCTGCCCGAGCGTCCCCGACGGAGGAGCTTCACCGTCTCTTACAAGCTGGCCGTCTTGGAGGAGTACGAGGGGTGCACCGACCCTGGGGCCAAGGGGGCTGTGCTGCGGCGGGAGGGCCTGTACAGCTCCCACATCGTCGAGTGGCGGCGGGCCCGTGACGCTGGCGTCCTGGCCGGCCTGGCCCCCAAGCCCCGGCCGAAGAGGTTCACCCCCGAAAGGGCCGAGCTGACCCTGCTGAGGCGGCGGGCCGAACGTGCCGAGGCGGAGCTGGCCAAGGCGCGGCTGGTGATCGAGATCCAGGGAAAAGCATCCGAGCTCTTGGGGAGGCTGCTGGCCGAGAGCGCCGAGGACCCGAGGCAGCCGCGGTGATCGACGCCGCCTTCTCCGAGCTCTCCCCTGTGGTGGGGACCAGGGCGGCCTGCGCCGCGGTGGGCCGGGCCAGGGCCACCCACTACCGGCGTTTGAAGCCTCCGCTGGCCGGTCCGCCCCGGCCTCGTCGGAGCCCGCCCAACGCCCTCTCCGAGAAGGAGCGCCAGGCGGTGGTGGAGGCGTTGCACGAGCCCCGCTTCTGCGACCAGGCCCCCGCCCAGGTCTGGGCCACCCTGTTGGACGAGGGTACTTATCTGGGCTCGGAGGCAACCATGTACCGGGAGCTGCGCCGCCGTGGCGAGGTCTCCGAACGGCGCCGCCAAGCCACCCATCCACCCCGGGTGGTGCCCGAGCTGGTCGCCACCCGGCCCGCCCAGGTGTGGTCCTACGACGCCACCACCCTGCGGGGTCCGGTCCGGGGCGTTCACTACCAACTGTTCGTCATGCTCGACATCTTCAGCCGCTACGCCCCTGGCTGGCTGGTAGTAGACCAAGAATGCGCCGAAGTGGTCAAGGCCTGGATCGGCCAGGTGGTCGCCGCCCACGGAGGCGTCCAACCGGGAAGCCTCACCATCCACGCCGACCGTGGATCGGCGATGACCTCGAGGCCGGTGGCCGTGCTCCTCGCCGACCTCAAGATCGGCCGCACCCACTCCCGCCCCCACGTCAGCAATGACAACCCCTACTCCGAGGCCAACTTCAAAACCCTCAAATATTGCCCGGCCTTCCCCGACCGCTTCGGGTCCCTGGAAGACGCCCGGGTCTTCTGCGACACCTTCTTCGAGCACTACAACCATCACCACCGCCACTCGGGGATCGGATACCACACCCCCGCCTCGGTCCACTTCGGCACCGCCGCCCAGGTCCGCGCCCACCGGGCCGCCATCCTCGACGCCGCCTACGCCGCCCACCCCGAACGGTTCGTCAACAAGACCCCCACCCCGCCACCACTTCCCGGAGCGGCATGGATCAACAAGCCCAAGAGGGAGGAGGCCGCGCAGAAGAACCCGTGAAGAAGTGTCTCAAAACGCTTGACAGGTTCCGGCTCCCTCTGATGACGCACACCCTCCGGGGGAATCCAGCTCTCCAGCAGCCTGCCCATACGAAGCAGATCAGCCAACAACCTGGCGTCGACCCGGTCGTTCTTCACCCGCCGATTCTCAAACCCAGCGATCCCCAACGGATGAGCCAGATGCACCCTCCCGCCGGCTTCCGTGATCACATCCGCCGCCCAATACCAACCCCAGGTCGCCTCCAACACCACTTCGGGTTCAGGGCCCGCCTCCTCGATCTCGAGACCGAGAGTCAACGGGTCGTTGTCGATGCGCCTCGACCACAGTTCGGTGCCATCAGCATCCAACACCACGATCACCGACCGACGACGGTGCAGATCTACACCAACGTAACGTGTCATCCGGGGCCTCCTCACTCTCGATAGATGACAAGGCCCGAGTCTCGTCTCGGGTCAAAGAGCGGGGAGGCTCCCGCTCTTCATGGCAGCACCTCGGTGCTCGGTTCTGCCCAAGGTGTCTCGGGCCAGTCGTTCAGCCGGGTCAGATGACGAGGGGAAGCGCCGCGTCGAACAGGTAACCGGACTGCCTTTCGCCGCGGAGCTCGACGTTGCCTGGAGCGCTTCGCGAGCTCTTGGCTCCGCAGCTAGCCCATAGTGCCGGTTCCCGGACGGCGGCTGGGCTCGGTCCGCGGATCGCGCTCGCGCGTTATGCGTCAGATCCCTGAGCGGTCGATGTCAACGCCGGGTCGACCGTTTTGCTGACGATCCATGCATGCTTGCCGACTTGGCGGCCGCGGGTGAAGCCGTACTGGTCGAAGAGTTCGACGGTCGCACTGAACAAGAATCGCCCCTGCGCTTCGCGGCCGGCGGTCACCTCGGG
>JBOGFC010000193.1:0-20774 GCA_050742155.1 Acidimicrobiia bacterium | reverse complement strand
GGTCTCGTGGGCTCCCTCGACCGGCGTGACGATCAACTCCTGCCCGGCGACCAGATCCACCATCACCAGCTCGAAGGGCGCCTCACTCCTGGGGTGCCCGCGCAGGTACGCCATGGCCGACCCGTCGGGCGACTGCACACCGTGGCCCACGAAGACCAGGAAGTCCTGCTGGCCCTGTTCTTCGGTGCGCGGGTTCCCGGGCACCTCGACCGGCGAGCCGTCGTCGGCCAAGAACTCGAACCAGGTGACTCCTTCGGCGTTCATCGAAAGCAGGAACCGCCCGGCCCCATACGAGACCCGCGTGGGACCGCTCGGGGAGCCGCCCACCGTGCCGACCACCTCATCGGCACCCGTGGTGAGGTCGTACAGGTGGAGCTCCTCCCGGGCCTGCTCGGTGCCGGGGAGGCCCGACCGGCGCGTGTAGACCACCTGTGGCGAGCCGCCGATCATCGCCACCTCATGCAGCTCGAGCGCCTCGTCCGGCTCCTGCGGAATCAGTTCGGTGGCTTCTGCGGAGCCCGCCGAGAGCCGCATGATGCTGCTGGCCGATGTGCCCACCTGGAACACGAAGCCTCCCAGCAGGTCGTCGACGGCGAGCATCACCGGGCCTTCTCCCCACACCGACGTCGACCCGTCCTCCCGGACCAACGTGATCCCCTCTAGCCCGGCCAGCACCAGCTCGGGCACCACTATTGCGGCGGGAGGCACCGGAGTAGTGGTGGGAGTCGGCCCGGTCGTGGCCGGCGGCGTCGTCGGGCCGGTCACCACCGGGCCCGGCGAGGGCTCCACGAACTGGAGGAGCACCCCGAAGCCGATGGCGAGCAGCACCACCACCAGAGCGGCGCCGGCCACCGAAGTGAGCTGGCGGCGGCGCCCGCGGCGCATCACGGCGTGCAGGTCACCGAGGCGGGGGGCCAGCCGGGCCCCTTCCCGGTTCAGCTCATCTTTCAGTCGGGTCTCGAAGCTCATGGCTGCACCTCCAAGGTGCTCCGCAGCTGCTGTAAGGCCCGGTGGAGGCGGCTCTTGGCCGTTCCCACCGGGATGTCGAGGGCCTGGCCGATCTCTTCCAGGGACCAGTCGAGGAAATACCGCAGGACCACCACCGAGCGGGCGTGGACCGGCAGGGCACCGATCGCCCTGGCCAGCCCCGGATCGAAAGGCTCCGGGTCCCAGGTGGGCGGCTCGAAGGAGGACTTGAGCACCTCCCGCCGCCGCTTGCGGAAGCGGGAGCGGGCCCAGTTGAGGCCCACCCGGTAGGTCCAGCCGGCCGGGTTGGCGTAGCCGCTCACCGAGCGCCAGTGCTGGTAGGTGCGGGCCATGGCCTCGTCGGCCGCTTCGGCGGCCAGGTCGGGATCGCGCAGGGTGAGAGCCAGGGCGCGCAGCACGGAATCGCGGTGCAGCCGGTAGTAGTCCTCGAACCGTTTGGGAGAGAGGACCGTCCTCTCCTCTGAACGGGCACTCGCTCGTGCCACCTGCGCCACCTCTCCTCCTCCGAGGCCGATCTCATAGCACACGCACCACGCACCCGCACGGTTCCATCCACCCTCAACAGACTATGGCGAAGCGACCACACGGCCACGTGGTCAGGGTGTGTAGCGAGCTCCCTCGGCTTCCCCCGCCACAGGGCTCTCGTTGCCGCATCCCTCGAAGATGGTCCCGCCCCACACCAGTGCCTCTCCCCCGGTCCAGACGGTTTCGTGGAAGGTGTTCCCGAGGACCGGATCGGCGGTCAGTACTCGCCACGCGTCGGCGTCTGGATCGTAAGAGGCCGCTACCGCTTCGCCACAGAAGCCCCATACGAACATCTCCTCCCCCGTCCAGACGGCCCCCTTCCCCTGCACCGGAGGGCCCGCCAGCTCCCTCCACGTTTCGGCAGCAGGATCGTAAGCAGCCCCATCGAAGAGGTAGCTACCCCCGTCTCCGCAACCGGTTATGCCCGTCGGGTCCCCGAAGCCGCCCCATACGACCATCTCCCGACCGGACCAGAAGGCGAAAGGGTTGAGCCGGCCGTTGAATGGCGATCTGGAGAGTCCCCTCCAGTCGTCGGTCACCGGGTCGTAGGCGGCGCCTTCCGGTTCGGGGCAGCCACCCCAGATGATCAACTCCTCCCCCGTCCAGACCGCCCGCTTGCCTTGGCTGCTCGCAAATGGTGACACACTCATCGGCCGCCAGGCGTCGCCGGCCGGTTCATAGGCTGCCCCGTCGAGAAGGGGGGCAAAGCTTGCGCCGTCTCCTCCCCAGACCAGCATCTCCCCGCCGGTCCAGACCGCAAGGTGTCCGGGCCGGTTTCGACGGTGGTGGACGATGTGGTAGTCGTCGATGTTGAGGTGGTAATCGATGCCTCGGTGGTGGCGGGTATCACCGTGGTGGTCGGCGCGGTGGTGGCCGTGGCAGGGAGCTCGACCACCGGGGAAGGCTCCGTACCACCCAAGCGAACTGCGGCGGCCAGCCCTCCGGTCACCAGCACGAGAACCAGCGCGGCAGCCAGCACGGATGCCGTCCGGCGCCGCCCGGCTCGCCCTTCACGCGGGGGAGGTCTGCCCGCGGCCCGGGGAGACGGGCGGCCTTTCCAGCCAACTCCTCGCGTAGGCGGCGCTCCAGGGTCATGGATGACCCCCCAGCGACTCCTCCAAACGGCGCAGGGCCCGGTGCAATCGGCTCTTGACCGTGCCGACCGGCACACCCAGTCCCTCCGCGATCGCTTCCAACGACCAGTCGACGAAGAACCGCAGCACGATCACCGACCGGGAGGGCAGGGGGAGGGAATCAATTGCCCTGGCGACCGCAGGATCAAGCGGTTCCGGATCCCAGACCGGCGCATCGATGGCGAGACCGCCCACCTCTCGCCGCCGCCGCCGGAATCTCGAGCGCGCCCAATTGAGGCCCACTCGGTATATCCAGCCGGCTGGGTTGGCATAGCCGCTCACCGAGCGCCAATGCTGGTAGGTGCGGGCCATTGCCTCATCGGTCGCCTCGGCGGCCAGGTCCGCATCGTTGACGGTGAGGGCTAGGGCCCGAAAGACGCGGTCATGGTGCAGGTGGTAATAGTCGTCGAAACGCCTAACCGACAGCTCCACGGTTGGTTGTCGGCGAGCTTCAGCTCCCACCACGCTTCACCTTCACCAGATGCTGTGCAGTAGACGTACGAGCCCGCTCCCCGCGTTCCATCTACCCTCAACACACTATGGCGAAGCGACCACGCGGCCTACGGACCCGTGCGGTGCATGCGGGGGAAGGGCCTGATCCCGTCACCGGGGCGACCACTCCCAACCTGGTCATGTCCACCACCTACGCCCTGGACGAGGCGGACACCACCTTCTCGGCGCTGGGCCTGACCGAGGATCTTCCTTACATCTACTCTCGCTGGTCGAGCCCCACCGTGGACCGCCTCGAGGCCAAGCTGGCCGACTTGGAAGGGGCCGAGGCGGCGCTGGCCTTCGCCAGCGGGATGGCGGCGGTCAGCTCGCTCTTCCTCCACCTCCTGGGGAAGGGCGACCACCTGGTGGTGAGCGAGGTCGGCTATGCGGGTACCGCCGAGCTGGTGCGGGACACGCTGCCCCGGATGGGGATCGAGGTGACTCCGGTGGACCTCTCCGACCTCGGCGAGCTGGAGGGAGCCCTCCGGGACGGCACCCGGCTGGTGTGGGCGGAGACGCCGGCCAACCCGATCCTGCGCCTCACCGACCTGCCGGCGGTGGCCGAGCTGGCCCACCAGTCCGGGGCCGAGCTGGCGGTGGACTCCACCTTCGCCACCCCGGTGTCCACCCGGCCACTCGAGCTGGGCGCCGACTACGTGGTCCACTCGCTCACCAAGTACCTGGGGGGCCACGGCGACGCCCTAGGCGGGGCGGTGCTGGGCCGGGCCGAGGCGCTGAGCGGGCTCCGCCAGGAGGGCCTCATCCACCTGGGCGGGGTGCTCAGCCCCTTCAACGCCTGGCTGGTGATGCGAGGCCTGGTCACCCTCCCTCTTCGGATGGCCGCCCACGAGGAGGGCGCCCTGAAGGTGGCTCGCTTCCTCGAGGAGCATCCCCGGGTGACCAAGGTGACGTATCCGGGCCTCCCGTCCCATCCCCAGCACGACCTGGCCAAGCGACAGATGGAGAACTTCTCGGGGATGCTCACCTTCCAGGTGGAGGACGGGTGGGCGATGGCCCGGCGATTCGTGGAGCGCCTCGAGGTGTTCCACTACGCGGTGTCGCTGGGCCACCATCGCAGCCTCATCTTCTACCTCGACACCGGACGCATGCAGACCTCGTCGTTCCGCCTCGACGAGGAGCACCTGCGCCGCTATCGGGAGTTGGCCGGTGACGGGATCTTCCGGGTCTCGATCGGCCTGGAAGAACCGGACGACCTGTGCGCCGACCTGGAGCAGGCGCTGGGCTGATCCTTGGGGGGAGGGGGTTTGCGCCCCGCCTCTGCGAGGGAACAGTGTCGAGCGAAAGGAGCACTATGGGCAACATCCTCAGATGCGAATTGCTCTTCGACGGCTGCGAGGAGCGCATCGAGGGGGACACCGAGGAAGAGATAGTCGCCAAGACCCGCGAGCACGCCCGGAGCGAGCACGGGGTGGCAGAGCTCGACGAGCATCGGGAGGCCGCCCTGCTGGCCGGGATCCGCAAGGCCTAAGCCAATGGTCGGCCGGTGGTGGCGGCCGGTATATGAGGCTTCTTCGATCTGGCCGCTTCCCCACGAATACTCGAATGGCCGAGGCACCGAACGGTCGATCATGCTCCCTCCTCTCACACGCCCCCAGATGGCTTGATAGCATCGCGGCGCGGCTCATGGCGAGCTCGCCAAGCTGAGGAGGGGACATGAGACACATCCGATGGACCTTGCTCCTGGCCGTGTGGGCCCTGGTAGCGGCGGCCTGTGCGCGAGCACCAGAAGGCGCGCCGCCGGCTGAAGAGGTCGACCTGGCCGGCATGGAGCTGCAGCTCATGGGCTGGGCCTCTTCGGAGGCCGAGGACGCGGCGCTGCGCAGCATCGTGGAAGGATTCAACGCCGAGACCGGGGCCAGCGCCTCGTTCAACCCGGTGCCCGAGTACGACGCCACGCTGGGGGCAGCGCTGGCGGGCGGCGAACCTCCCGACGTCTTCTACGTGGACAGCTTCAAGCTGCCCGACCTGGTCGATGCCGGGACGCTGGCTCCGGCCGAAGGACGGATCGCCAACCCGGACGACTTCTACCCATCGCTCCAGGAGGCCTTTACCTTCGACGGGACCTTCTTCTGCCCGCCCAAGGACTTCTCTACCTTGGGACTGGTCTACGACCAGGACGCCCTCGACGCGGCCGGCGTGGCGGTCCCCACCACCTGGGACGAGCTGGCGGCGGCCGCCGAGGCTCTCACCACGGGGGACCAGGCCGGCCTGTCGATCGGGGTGGAGTATCCCCGCTGGGGAGTGTTCCTCTTCCAGAACGGGTCGGCGCTCACCAACCCCGAGGTCACCGAGATGACCATTGACACCCCGGAGGCCCGGGAGGCGCTCGAATACGTGGCCGGGCTGTACGAGCAGGGCCATGCCGTGGTGCCGGCCAACGTGGATGCCGGTTGGGCGGGAGAGGCGTTCGGGCAGGGCAAGGCGGCTATGACGATCGAGGGCAACTGGATCGTCGGTTACCTGAACGAGACTTTCCCGGACAAGAACTGGGCGGTGGCCGAGCTGCCCCAAGGGCCGGCCGGCCAGGGCACCTTCGCCTTCACGGTCTGCTACGGCGTCCCCCAGGGGGCGGCCAACCCGGACGCTTCGTTCGCACTGGCCAACTACCTGACCGCGCCGGAGCAGATGATCGAGTTCACTCAGAACTTCCCGGTCATGCCTTCCCGCCCTTCGGTGCGGGATCAATGGATAGAGGCCCATCCGGAGTTGGAAGGCTTCGTGAACGGCGCCGAGTACTCCCACCCCTGGCAGTTCAAGCCGGGGTTCGGTGACGTGCTGGGCGTGTTCAACAGCGGCATCCAGGGTGTGGTGGACGGTTCGACGTCGATCGACGACGTGGTGGCCGAGACCACCTCGGCCGGCCAGGACGTGCTCGGCAACTGATCGCCAAAGACATCAGGCTGGGGGGCCGATTACGGGCCCTCCAGCCGTCACTCGAGGCAGGAAGAGGTGACGGCCCGGGTTGAGCCGAGGAAGCTCTGGCGCTTCGGGCGCCCGCGGGGGCGGGAGCGCGCCCGGCTTCAGTCACGCGAAGGTCTGGTGGGCTGGGCCTTCATCTGGCCGGCCTTCGTCGGCCTGGTCATCTTCCTGTTCCTCCCGATCCTCTTCGCCCTCTGGGTGAGCTTCCGCAACTGGAACGGCATCACCTCGCCCTTCGACTCGACGTTCATCGGGCTCGACAACTACCGGGAGCTGCTCACCGAGCCCGGCATCCGCCGCAAGGACTTCTTCATCGCCATCCGCAACAACCTCTACTACGTGCTGGGAGTGGTGCCCATCCAGACGGCCGTCGCCTTCGTGCTGGCGGTGATCGTCAACCAGAAGTACCTGAAGAACAAAGGATTCTTCCGGACCGCCTACTACTTCCCCTCCATCACCAGCTCGGTGGCCGTCGCGCTCATTTTCATCTTCCTCTTCCAGGTCCAGGGAGCCGTCAACTTCATCCTTCCCTTCGAGACGGTCAACTGGCTCAACAACGCCAACGGCTTGATCCACAACCTCCTCGGGGTGGTGGGGGTGCACCGGCCACCTGGATTCCTGGCCGAGACGGACGTTCTCGGCCTCTCGCTGTGGGAGTGGATGTCGGGGCCCAGCGTGACCATGTCGGCCATCATGCTGCTCAACATCTGGACCACGGTTGGTACCTTCATGCTGATCTTCCTGGCCGGGCTGCAGAACATCTCCCCGGACGTGGAGGAGGCCTCGGCCGTGGACGGGGCCAGCGGACTGCAGCGCTTCCGGCATATCACCATCCCGCTCATGCGGCCCACCATCTTCTTCGTGGTCACTCTGGGGCTGATCGGCACCTGGCAGGTGTTCGACCAGGTGTTCGTGATCAGCTTCGGCGGTCCGCAGAAGACGACCGTCACCCCGGCCTTCCTGACCTATCTGCACACGTTCGTGAACTCGAAGGCGGGCCTGGCGGCGGCGGTGTCGGTGCTCCTCTTCCTGATCATCGCCACCTTCACCTTCGTGCAGCGGCGCATCGTCTCGGATGTTGGGGAGGCGTAGCCCATGACCGAGGCCACCGCCGGCACCTACGTGGCAGCCGAGGCGCCCGGCTACCGGCGGGACCGGTGGCGTCCGATCAAGAAGTCCCTGGCCTATGCGGTGCTCATCGGCTTCGCGCTGTTGTTCATCATGCCGTTCTTGCTGGCCTTGGTGACCTCGTTCAAGAGCCCTCCCGACTTCACCCGGAACGCCGCCCAGCCCTGGTGGGACGGTTCGCTGGGGAGCCCCACCCTGGCCGGCATCGAGCTGCTCAACAGCCCCAGCATCCGCATCCCGCGCTGGGGGTTCGTGTCGGTGGTGACCTCGGTCTCGGTCACGCTGGGACGGGTGTTCCTGGCCAGCCTGGGCGGCTACGCCCTGGCAAGGCTTCGCTTCCCGGGGCGGCGGCTGATCTTCGCCATGGTGCTGGCGGTGCTGATGATCCCCGGAGTGGTGCTGCTGGTCCCCAAGTTCATCATCATGAAGGAGCTCCACATCCTCAACACCTGGTTCGGGCTCACCCTGCCGATCACCTTCGACTACGCCTTCGGCCTCTTCCTCATGAAGCAGTTCTTCGAGGGGTTGCCTCGCGAGATGGAGGAGTCGGCTTCCATCGACGGGGCCAGCACGTTTCAGACCTTCTGGCGGGTGATGCTGCCCCTGGCGGCCCCCGGGTTGATCGCCCTCACCATCCTCTCCTTCCAGGGGTCGTGGAACGAGTTCCTCCACATGCTGATCGCCGCCCCGGCCGAGCCCGACCTACGCACCCTGCCCGTGGGCCTGGCGCTGCTGGGCGGCCAGTTCGGGCAGGCCCAGCCGCAGCACGCCATGATGGCCGCCTCGCTGATCACCACCATCCCCATGGCGGTGATCTTCTTCACCTTCCAGCGCTATTTCATCCAGGGGGTGGCCGCCTCCGGTTTGAAGGGTTAGCCGGCCGCCTCTGCGTCGACGACCACGGGTTGCCTCACCAGCCGGCGGTACAGGCGCTCGTAGCCATCGGCCATGCGGGCGGAGCCGAACCGTTCGCCCTCCTCCCGACAGACCCCTCGGTCGAGGCCGGCCACCTTCTCGACCGCCCGGACCATCTCGTCCACGCTGTCGCACAAGAAGCCACCCCTCCCGTCGCGCAGCACCTCCGGTACGGAGCCCCGCTTCATGGCCACCACCGGGGTCCCGCAGGCCAGCGACTCGGCCATCACCAGCCCGAACGGCTCCGGCCAGTCGATGGGGAAGAGGGTGGCATAGGCGCCGGCCATCAGGTCGGCTTTCTGCTGCTCGTCCACCTCGCCCAGGAACTCCACCCGGTTCCTCCGGAAGAGTGGCTCGATCTCCTCCCGCCAGTACTGCTGGTCCATCGGGTCCACCTTCGCCCCCACCACGAGCGGAAGGCCGCTCCGGACCGCCACCTCCACCGCCCAGTCCGGGCGCTTCTCGGGGCTGATCCGTCCGATGAACAGCAGGTAAGAGCCGGGCTTCTCCTCGAAGCGGAAGTGATCGAGCGGGATCCCGTTGTAGACGTTCCCCACCCAGCGCAGCTGCAGGTGCGAAACCGGTCGACGCTGCGAGAGGCTGATCGACACCAGCGGGACGTCGGGGTACTGGGAGAGGATCGTCTGGAGGGCCGGGACGTCGAGCCGCCCGTGCATGGTGCTGAGCGTGGGCGTGGAGACCAGGCGGGCGAAAGGGAAGGTGAAGTGGTCGACGTGGGAATGGATCACGTCGAAGTACCCGGCGTTCAGGTACACGTCAGAGAGCATCCGGAGGTGTAGGTAGGGCGCCACCTCGATCATCTCCTGGGGGCCCATGCGCCGGCGGAGGGCCTGGGGGGCGGTGGCCACCAAGCGGGCCCTGGTCGTCGAGTCCCCGCTGGCGAACAGCGTCACCTCGTGACCGCCAGCCGCCAGTTCCTCGCACAGGCTCCACACCACCCGCTCGGTGCCGCCGTAGTAGGAGGGCGGCACCGCCTCGTACATCGGGGCGATCTGGGCGACGCGCATAACGCAGTGTTGTTCCCCGGGCGGCAATACACAAAACCCCAGCTAGTGGGCTTGCCCAATGCCAGGTCGGAGCGGAAGTGGGCGGTATGGTCATCGCTCGTGACCACTCCGCTCCTGGTTTCCTCAAGAGAGCACCTCGTCGGGCCGAACTCTCGGGTGGAGGCCGATAGGATGACCGTGGGCGCCCCGATCACATCCCTGTTTCAGGAGCACAGTGTGCCCGATGACCTGATCATCCTCGACGGGAACACCTTCTTCGTCTCCAAGCCGAACGGAGACGTCCGCCCGAACGGGGCCACCGGCTTCTTCCACGCCGATACCCGCCACCTCTCGACCTGGGAACTGCTGGTGGCCGGCGAGCCGGTCAAGGCACTCACCTCGACCACGGTGGGAGCCCGCTGGGCCAGGGTGTTCGGCACACTGGGCGAGGCCGCTTTCGGAGAGAGCCCCCGGCTCTCGGTGCGTCGGGACCGGGTGGTCGGGTCGGCCGTCCACGAGGACCTGGTGGTGGAGAACCTGTCCGATCAGAAGCTCGCCCTCACCCTGGAGCTTCGCTTCGCCAGCGACTTCGCCGACATCTTCGAGATCAAGGGCCACCACAGGCGGCGCAGGCGCAATGTGGACATCGAGGTGGGGAGCGACCGGGTGATGCTGATCTACGAGCGGGACGGGTTCCGGCGGGTGACCGCCGTGTGGCTGCAAGCGCCCGACCTCCTGGAGGCGAACCGGGCCCGGTTCACGGTGCGGCTGGCGCCGGGCGAGCGTTGGCAAACCTGCCTCGAGGTCTCCTGCCACGCCGACCACCAGGGGGAGCGCCCTAACTCACCCTGCCCCAGCCATGCCACCCTGAAGGCGACCAGCCTCCCTCTCACCGACGTCGAATGGCTGGAGGAGGCCCCCCTGCTGGAGACCGGGCACGACATCCTCCAGCACACCTACCGCCAGAGCCTCACCGACCTGGCGGCGCTCCGCTTCCGTCCCCTGGAGCAGCTCAACTGGTCGCTGCCGGCCGCCGGGCTGCCGTGGTTCATGGCGCTCTTCGGGAGAGACAGCCTGATCGCCGCCTACCAGGCTCTCCCCTTCCAGCCCCGCCTGGCCCTCTCCACGCTGGAAGCGCTGGCCGCCCTCCAGGCGACCGACCGGGACGACTTCCGGGACGCCGAGCCTGGCAAGATCCTCCACGAGCTTCGCCGGGGCGAGCTGGCCGTCACCGGGTCGGTACCGCACAGCCCCTACTACGGGAGCCACGACGCCACCCCTCTGTTCCTGATCCTGCTCGACGAGTACGTGCAGTGGAGCGGGGACCTGGAGTTCGCCCGGCACATGGAGGGGCCGGCCCGGGCCGCGTTGACCTGGATCGAGGAGCACGGGGACCTCGACGGGGACGGCTACCTCGAGTACCGGACCCGCTCGCCCGGAGGGCTCCGCCACCAGTCGTGGAAGGACTCGGGCGACTCGATGCGCTTCGCCGACGGCCGCCTGGCCGAAGGCCCCATCGCCGCCTGCGAGGTGCAGGGCTACGCCTTCGACGCCCGGGTCAGGACGGCCCGGCTGGCTCGGGTCGCCTGGGGCGACGAGGAGCAGGCCATCCGGCTGGAGGAAGACGCCCGGCTGCTCCGGCAGCGGTTCAACGACGACTTCTGGGTGGCCGAGCGGGGCCACTACGCGCTGGCCCTGGACGGCGACAAGCGGCCGGTCGATTCGATGACCTCCAACGTGGGCCATCTGCTGTGGAGCGGCATCCTCGACGAGGCGCGGGCGGGGATCACCGTCGATCGGCTGATGGCCCCGGACATGTTCAACGGCTGGGGGATCCGCACCATGTCAGAAGCGGATGCCGGCTACAACCCGATGGCCTACCACAACGGCTCGGTGTGGCCGCACGACACCTCCTTGGTGGCGGAGGGAATGCGCCGCTACGGGCACACGGACGCCGCCGCCACGCTGGTGCTCTCGGTGCTCGAGGCCGCCGAGACCTTCGCTTATCGATTGCCGGAGCTCTTAGCCGGCTTCCCTCGCCGCGAGACCCTGGTACCGGTGGAGTACCCGCGCGCCTCGCGCCCGCAGGCGTGGGCGACCGGCGCCCCGCTGCTCGGCCTGCGGACCTTGCTCGGCCTCGATGCCGTCGAGGGCCGGCTGGTGTGCAATCCGTGGATCCCCGAGGAGTTCGGCTGGATCAGGCTCAGCGGTGTGTGGGGGCCGGAGGGCCGGGTCGACGTTCCGTAGCGACCCACAGCGGCTCGCGGCTCTCCAGGTCCTCGACCAGCCCGGCCAGCTCCTCCGGCACCCTCCCTCCGGCGCTCAATTGGCGGGCGATGAGCGATAGGCGGGTGGCCGCCTCGCTGTGACGGCGCACCCGCTCGGCGGCGTAGTCGGGGGCTCCCTGGGTGGTGATCAAGAAGGGCCAGTCCGACGACTCGATGAGGAGCACGCTGCGCTCCAGCTGACGCACCACCGCCTCGAGCTCGGCCGGAGGATCCTCCGGGAGCTCGTCCCAGGTCCGCTCCAAGAGCCTCTCCGCCCGGTAGATCTCCTGCCAGATCCAGCCGGTCTGCTCGTTGTCCCACACCCGGAAGTCACCGCCGTCGCCCCAGGAGCCCGCCGGGAGGGCCAGCTGGTCGGCGGGCCCCACCTCGAGGGCCGCCTCGTCGGCCGTGCGCACGTTCACTCCCCGGCTGTGCAAGGCCCGCCGGGCCTCCTCCAGCCATCGGACCCCCTCGGCCCACCAGTGCCCGAACAGCTCGGCGTCGTAAGGAGCGGTGACCACCGGGGAGTCGATGCCGGCCTTTCGGGCACCGGCCATCACCCCGGCCACCAGCTCGGCGAAGTGATCGGCTTGCTCGCTGATCACCCCCGAGACCCGATCCGGCTCGTAGACCCGCTTTTCTTCCAGGGGCGTCTCGGGATCGGAGACCCGCCAGTAGCGCAACCCCCCCTGGGAATGCTTCTTGTGGAACTCGAGGTACCACGGGTTGCCCGGATACCCCCACTCGCCCGACCAGACCTGGAGGGTGGTGGCCGGATCGCGGGGAAAGGCCACCACCGAGGAACGGCCGATGGCATAGAGCCGGTAGGGGGAGCGCTGCTCGCCGAGGCGGGCCTCCCGAGCCGGGTAGGAGCCGAGCGGGTCGCCGCCCGCTACCAGGTGGGTGTCCACCACCGTCCAGCCGAACCCGGCCTCCTCCAGGAACTCCTCGTTGCCGGGGCGATGCTGCTCGGGCTCCGGTCCGGACGCCACCGGATCCCAGGAGCCCCCCGGCCGATAGGCGCACTCCGGCATCCAGATCCCCCGCGGCCGGCGGCCGAAGCGCGCCTCGAACCAGGCCGCCCCACCCGCCACCTGGCGCCAGACGCGCTCCGGTGAGCCCAGCATGGGAAGGAGCCCGTGGGTGCGGGCGCAGGTGGCCAGCTCGATCTCACCCGCTTCAGCCAGCCGGGCAAAGCCGCCCAAGAGGTCCCCGTCCCGGTCGGCGAAGCCTTGGGCCAGCCAGCCGAAGTGCTCCTCCCACGCCCGGGCCAGGCCCACCATCTCCTGCCGGCCCTCTCCGCCGAAGGTGCGGGCGTCGAGCGAGGCGGCGTCGCGCAGCGTATCGAGAAAACCGGGGAAGCCGTCCCGGAACCGGGGGTCGTCGAGCTGCTCGCCCAGCACCGGCGAGATCTCGATGGTGAATCCGGGCCGAATGCCCTCCTCGGCCAGCCGGTCACAGGCCATGAGGAGCGGCAGGTAGGTCTCGGCGGCCGCCTCGAACAGCCACGACTCCCCGTGCGGCCAGATCCCCTCTCCCAACACGTAGGGGAGGTGGCAGTGCAGGATGATGACCAGGCGGCCCGTCCGGTGGGCCTCATTCATGGCTCACCTCGACCGTCAGCCGGTGCCTGCCGTCCCCTTTCACGTCCCAGTGGGGCCACAGGATCACCCCCTGCATGATCCGGTCGTAGCCCGCCTCCGACTGGCTGATGGTGCGCAGAGGTACCGCATAGAGGGCTCCGATCCGATCCAGCTCGATCAACACCACGGTCTTTCGGCCCTCGTGGCGAAAGGTGAACCGTTTGCCTCGCACCTGCAGGGGTTCCTCCGTCTCCAGCCAGTCCGCTTGGTCGGCCTGGAGACGGCCGGCCTCCTCCCACACGGAGATCGGGAGCTCCGGACCGAACCGCCCTTCCGGGAAGCCGGCCAGCCGGTACTCGACGCGGAGCAGCCGGCCCTTGGCGCGGACCGACTTGCGGGCTGAGGCCGTCCCCAGCTGCATAGCCAGCGAGACGGCCGCCCCGCCCCGTCCCGCCTTGGCCTGTTCCAGTCCGTAGCGGGCCTGAGCGAGGGGGAGCAGCTCCTCGTACGCCGCGTCGGCGAATTGCTGGGGCGAGATCTCTGGTGGGAGCAGGTGATCGGTGAGCCAGCGGCGTGGGTGCGGGTCGTAGACGAGCTCCGGGGCGGGGGCCTGGCGGCGGGGGAGGGCGGCGTGCTCGCCCACCACGATCCCGGCGGTCTCGGCGAGGCTCGGGTGGTAGGCCTCGAAGCGCCGGGCCACCACGTCGCTCACCGACCACCGGGCCGGCTTGTCGTCGAAGAAGTGGAGCGACCCCCCCTCGCCGGGGTCGAGCACCCAGGACTGCTCGGGGAGCTCTACCGCCACCTCCTCCTGGGCGTCCCCGTCCCAGTCCAGCACCTCCAGCTCCGACCATCGGTCGGACCGGTGGGTGGCCTGGTCGAGGAGGGTGCGGGCGGCGATGAGGCGCTGGTGGACGTCGGCCCGGATGTGGGCCAGGTAGAGGCCGCCGAACATCCCATGCCAGTAGGAGCAGTTGCATTGGGCGGCCAGCACCTGGCGGCGAGCCTCGGCCGGCGCCTTCTTGCTCTCCCGCAGCTTGCCGGAGAGCCGCAGCATCTTGCGGTACATGGCGTTCGACTCGGGGTACTTGACCTGGAAGTTGGGCCAGTAGCCGCCTCGCAGGAAGGGCCGCGCCTCCTCCCACAGGCGCTTGGCTTCGAGGTGCTCGAGGACCTCGGCGAAGCGGGCTCCGGTGGCGGCGGGGAGGGCCCACTCGGTCATCTCGAAGTACGACGAGGGGGGCAGGGCCACCGTGCCCCGAGGCGGATGGTCGGCCAGGTACCGCTCGAAGGTGGTGAGCCGGAGCCACTCGCCCTCCTCGGCCAGCGCCCGGAAGAAGCGCTCCAACCACCCCTTGGGGCCGTACACCCATTGGTGAGTCCCCGGCCAGACCCCGAACTTCTCGCCGTCGTCGGCCATCACGGCCAGGGCGTCCGGCTGGCGGTCGTGCAGCCGGCGCAGGTGCTCGATGGTCACCTTCGGCTCCTCGAAGGGGATCGTGTAGCGCAGGCGCTGGTCGATGGGGAAGACCGCCACGGTGTCCCCCAGATGGTCGGTGGCGAAGTGGCCGGTCAGCTCCTCGGGCGGGTAACCGCCCGCCAGGAAGTGCTGGTCGTCGAGCGGGAGATAGCGGACCCCGGCGGCCATCAGGGAGACGGGGAGGGTCGGGTCCCAGACCCGCTCCGGGAGCCACATCCCCTGCGGCTCCTGGTCGAAGCGCTCCCGTATGTAGCCGGTGAGCAGCTCGATCTGGGCCAGGCGGTCCTCATGAGGGATGATCGGGAAGATCGGCTCGTAGAACCCTCCGGTCATCCACTCCACCTGGTCGCCCAGGCCGGCCAGTTCCTCGACGATGTCCGGCCGGTGGTCCTCCAGCCACTCCAACAAGCATCCGGAGTAGTGGAGGTTGATGGGGATCTCGGGATGGCGGGCCAGCGTCTCGATGAAGGGCAGGTAGCCTCGCCGGCAGGCCTCGTCGATGACGAAGTCGAAGTTGCCGAGCGGCTGGTGGCAGTGCACGCCCAGGATCAGGTGCATGCAGCCTGTCTACCACGCCGGGGGAAGGAGCCGGATGGCCGAGTTGGCCCAGTTGAGGATGTATCAGGTCGAGGACGGAAAACTGGCAGAGTTCGTGGAGGAGTGGCGGAACGAGGTCGCGCCGCTGCGGCGGGCGCAGGGGTTCCGGGTGGACGGAGCCTGGACGGTGGAGCAGGACAGCCGCTTCATCTGGATCATCAGCTACGAGGGGCCGGAGAGCTTCGAGTCCAAGGATCGTGCCTACTACGAGTCCCCGGCCCGCAAGAGCCTGGAGCCCGACCCGGCCCGCCTGATCGTGAAAAGTGAGCACGTCGTGATGACGCCGGTGGAGGTGCCGCCGGCCGGCTGACCCGGCCGACCCAGGGCAGATCGCCCCTACGATTGTGCCGGGATGCCCGTCGAGATCGATATCGCCCACGTGGCCCGGCTGGCCCGACTGGACCTCGCCGAGGAAGAGCTGCAGCTCTACCGGGGACAGCTGGAGGTGATCCTCGAGCATGCCACCCGGGTGCAGGCCTTGCCCGCCGAGGACGTGCCGCCCACCTCGCACCCGCTGTCGATCGAGAGCGCCTTCCGTGCCGACCAGGTCGCAGGCTGCCTCGACCGGGAGGAGGTCCTGGCCGAGGCCCCCGATCGGTTCGAGGGCTTCTTCCGCGTCCCTCGCATCTTGGAGGAGGAGCAAGGGTGAGCGGAGGCCGCGCGTCGGCCCCTCGGCCGGCCCGCTGGGCCGGCCTTTCCCGAACTCGTATGAGTTCCGGACCGCCGGCGGGTCATTTCTCACGCAAGAAGCGCTGGGGGCAAGGGTGAGCGGCGGCGACCCGGCCGGCCACACGCTGGTCGAGGCGGCCCGGCGGCTGCGTTCCGGCGAGCTGAGCGCCGTGGAGCTCCTCGAGGCGGTGCTGGCCCGGGCGGGGGCCACCGAGGCGCACCTGCATGCCTACCTGACCATCGACCACCAGGGGGCCGGACGGGCGGCCGAGGAGGCCGACCGGGCCTTCGCCCGTGGCGAGGACGCCGGGGCGCTCCAGGGCATCCCGGTGGCGCTCAAGGACAACATGGTCACCAGGGGTGTGCAGACCACCTGTTCCTCGCGGATCCTGGCCGGCTACCGGCCGCCCTACGACGCCACCGTGGTGAGTCGGTTGCGGGCCGGCCGGGCGGTCGTGGTGGGTAAGACCAACCTGGACGAGTTCGCCATGGGCTCTTCCACCGAGAACTCCGCCTACGGCCCCACCCGCAACCCATGGGATCCCGAGCTGGTTCCCGGCGGCTCATCGGGCGGGTCGGCAGCGGCGGTGGCGGCCGGCTCGGCCCTGGCCGCGCTCGGGTCCGACACCGGCGGTTCCATTCGCCAGCCCGCTTCCCTTTGCGGGGTGGTGGGGATGAAGCCCACCTACGGGCTGGTCAGTCGCTACGGCCTGGTGGCCTTCGCCTCTTCCCTGGATCAGATCGGGCCGATCGCCCGCACGGTGGAGGATGCCGCCCTGTTGCTCGAGGCGGTGGCCGGGCACGATCCACTGGATGCCACCTCGTATCCGGGTGAGGTACCCCACCTGTCGGTTGGCCTGGACCGGGGCATCGACGGGCTGCGGGTGGGGGTGGTGAAGGAGTTGAGCGGGCAGGGGATCGATGCGGAGGTGGCGGCGGCCTGCCGGAGCGCCCTGGAAGCGCTGGAAGAGGCCGGTGCCAAGCTGGTCGAGGTGTCCTTGCCCTCCCTGGAGTACGCCCTTAGCGCGTATTACCTGATCGCCCCGGCCGAGGCCTCGGCCAACCTGGCCCGCTACGACGGGGTCCGCTACGGGCTGCGCGTGGAGGGGGCCACCGCCGAGGAGATGATGGCCCGCACCCGGGCGGCCGGCTTCGGCCCGGAGGTGAAGCGGCGCATCCTCCTCGGGACCTACGCGCTGTCGGCGGGCTACTACGAGGCCTTCTACGGCCAGGCACAGCGAGTGCGGACGATGGTGACGCGGGACTTCGCTCGCGCCTACGAGGAAGCCGATGTGCTCGCCTCGCCGACCAGCCCCACCACCGCTTTCCCCCTGGGGACCAGGACGCAGGATCCGCTGGCCATGTACCTGTCGGACGTGTGCACCATCCCTTCCAATCTGGCCGGCCACCCGGCCATCTCGGTGCCGGTGGCCCTCGACTCTTCGGGCCTTCCGGTCGGCCTCCAACTGATGGCCCCCGCCCTGGGCGAGGAGGTCCTCTTCCAAGCCGCCCGGGCCGTCGAGCGCCTGGCCGGCTTCACGCAGCGCCCGGCCCTGGCAACCTCGGAGCTCGGTTGATGGCCTACGAGGCGACCATCGGGGTGGAGACCCACGTCGAACTGCTCACCGCCTCGAAGATGTTCTGCTCCTGTCCAGCGGTTTTCGGGGCAGAGCCCAACACCAACGTCTGCCCGATCTGCTTGGGCCTGCCCGGTGCCCTGCCGGTCCCCAACCGGCGGGCCATCGAGATGACCGTGGCGCTGGGGCTGGCGCTCGAGTGCCGGATCGCCCGACACTCGGTCTTCCACCGCAAGAACTACTTCTACCCGGACCTTCCCAAGAACTACCAGATTTCCCAATACGACCTTCCGCTGTGCGTGGGCGGCCGCCTGGAGGTGGAGCTGGACGGAGGGTCACGGCGGGTGGGCATCACTCGAGTGCACCTGGAGGAGGACACCGGCAAGATCCTCCACCTCGGAGCGGGGGGACGGATCTCGGCGGGCGGCGAGACGCTGCTCGACTTCAACCGCTCGGGAGTTCCGCTGGTGGAGGTGGTCAGCGAGCCGGACCTCCGCTCCCCGGAGGAGGCGCGCACCTATGCCCACGAGCTGCGGGCCATCCTCCTGGCGATCGGGGTCTCCGATGCCCGGCTCGAGGAGGGCAGTGTCCGTTTCGACGCCAACATCTCGCTGCGCCCGAAAGGTCGCAAGCGATACGGCACCAAGGTGGAGATCAAGAACATGAACTCCACCCGTTCGTTGCAGCGGGCGTTGGCCTTCGAGGCAGAGCGCCAGCGGGCGCTCCTGGAGGCCGGAGAGCCGGTAGTCCAAGAGACCCGCCACTGGGACGAGGGGACCGGAGTGACCCGCCGCGGCCGGGTCAAGGAGGAGGCGTTCGACTACCGGTACTTTTCCGAGCCGGATCTCCTCCCGGTCGGGCTGGGGGCGAGCTGGGAGAAACGGATCGCCGCCTCGCTCCCGTCTCTGCCGGCCCGGCGGCGGGCCCGTTACCGGGAGTTGGGGCTCGATTTCCCCACCGCCGCCCTGCTGGCGGAGACGGCCGGGCTGGGGGATCTGTTCGAGCAGGCCGTGGAGGCGGGAGGAGATCGGACGTTGGTGGCCAACTGGCTCACCGGGGAGGTGGTCGCTCAGCTGCGGCGGGAGGGGTTGGCCCTCGCCGAGATGTCGCTGACCGGAGCACACCTGGCCGAGTTGGCGGCCATGGCCGAGCAGGCAGAGCTCTCCTCCACTGCCGCCAAAGAGGTGCTGGGACGGGTGATGGCCGGCGAGGGATCGCCCCGCCAGGTCGCCGAAGGCCGGGACCTCCTCCAGGTCTCCGATCGCGCCGCCCTCGCTCCCCAGGTGGAGGCCGTGCTGGGCGCCCACCCGAAGGAGCTGGTTCGGCTGCAGGCCGGCGAGCAGCAGCTGATCGGCTTCTTCGTCGGAGAGGTGATGAAGGCCACCGGCGGCAAGGCGGACCCCCGGCTGGTCTCGCAGCTCGTCCGGGAAAAGGGAGGTTTTCAGAGCAAACAGTAAGGTTTTCTCTGGCGTTAGGGGTCCTCTACCCTATGATGCTTGGTGATGGAGGAGCGCTACCGCATCGGTGAGGCGGCTGCCATCCTCGGGGTGCGGGTGGAGACCCTGCGCCGCTGGGAGCGGCAGGGACGGCTCCGGGCGGTGAGGAGCGTGGGGGGACAGCGGCTCATTCCCATCAGCGAGGTGACCCGCCTCCTCGCCGAGCGACGTCCCCAGCAGGCTCCGGTGGCCGCCCGCAGCACCCGCAACCACTTTCCCGGGGTGGTCACCGCCGTCAAGAGAGATCGGCTGGTGGCCACCGTGGAGATCCTCTCCGGCCCGCACCGGGTGGTGGCCCTCACCACCCGGGAGGCGGTTGATGAGCTCGGCCTGCGGCCCGGCATGGAGGTGATCGCCGCTGTCAAGGCGACCAACGTCATCGTCGAAGTGCCGCAATGAGGACCTGGGTGGGGCTGGCGGCCATCCTGCTGCTCGCCTCGTGTGCCCGTGGATCCGAGGAGCAGCTAACCGTGTTCGCCGCCGCCTCGCTGGCCGAGGCCTTCACCGAGATCGCCGATCGGTTCGAGGAGACCCACCCAGAGGTGACCGTGACGCTGAGCCTCGGCCCCTCCAGCGGCCTGGCCACCCAGATCGGGGAGGGGGCGCCGGCCGATGTCTTCGCGTCGGCCGATGAGCGGTGGATCGACCGGGTCGAGGAGCAGCCGGGGATACTGAACCGGACCGTCTTCGCCGGCAACCGGCTGGTGGTCATAACGCCCCGCTCGGGCGGCGTCTCCAGCCTCCAGGACCTGGCGGCACCCGGGATCGATGTGGTGCTGGCGGCGCCGGGCGTCCCGGCCGGCGACTACGCCCGCCGGGCACTGAGCGAGGCGGGCATCTCGGGAGCGGCCCAGGCCAATGTGGTCTCCAACGAACAGGACGTGAAGGGGGTGGTCCAGAAGGTCTTGCTGGGGGAGGCCGACGCCGGCATCGTCTACCGGACCGACCTCACCGAGCAGGTCGTCCCCCGGCTTGGGGTGGTGGAGATCCCGGCCGCTCTCAACGTCACCGTGAGATATTCGATCGCGGTGGTGGCCGTAACCAGCGACCGCGAGCTGGCCGCCCGCTTCGTCGCCTACGTACTGGAGGAAGGCCAGGGGGTTCTCCGCTCCTTCGGGTTCCTTCCCCCGCCGTGATCGTCCGCACCCCGCCTCTGGTGGGCATCCTCGCCGCGCTGGGGGTGGCCTTCGCCACCATCCCGCTGGCCGGCCTGCTGGGCCGGGCGCCCTGGTCCCTGGTGGGGCAGCTCGGCTCGGAGACGACGCTCGAGGCCCTGCGAGTCTCGGCGGTGGTCTCGGTGTGGGCGGTGGTGCTCGTCCTGGTGCTGGGGGCGCCGGTGGCCTGGGTGCTGGCCCGAGCCCGCTTGCCCGGGAGGCGGCTGGTACGAGCGCTGGTGGTGCTCCCACTGGTGCTGCCCCCGGTGGTGGGAGGGGTGGGCCTGCTGGCCGCCCTGGGAAGGCGAGGCCTGCTGGGGGGCCTGCTGGAGGGCCTCGGCCTGCGGCTTCCGTTCACCACCGCCGGAGCGGTGGTGGCGGCCGCCTTCGTGTCCTTCCCGCTGCTGGTGTTGACCGTCGAAGCCGGCCTGCGCTCGCTGGACCCGCGTTTGGAGCAGGCGGGCGCCACCTTGGGAGCCTCCCGCTGGTACGTGCTGCGGCGAGTCACCCTTCCGCTTCTGCGTCCCCACCTCGGGGCCGGTCTGGTGCTGGCCTGGGCCCGGGCATTGGGAGAGTTCGGGGCCACCCTGATGTTCGCCGGCAACCTGCGCGGGCGTACCCAGACCCTCCCCCTGGCGGTCTACGAGGTGCAGCAGACCGACCCCGAGGGGGCGATCCTCCTCTCGCTTGTGCTGGTGGCACTGGCGCTGTCGGTGCTGGTCGCCATGCGGGGACGGCTCTGGGGGCCGGCGTGAGCCCCCTCCGCCGCCCCCTCCCCGTCCCGTTCTTGCGTGAGTTACGGACCGCCGGCGGGCCATTTCACA
>JBOGFC010000192.1:0-21740 GCA_050742155.1 Acidimicrobiia bacterium | reverse complement strand
ACACTAGGGAGCGGATCGGACTTCCCCCTCCCCAACCCCCCCCAAAGGGGGAGGGAGAGAGCAATGCGCTCAGCGCCTTCCCCGCAGCTTGCGGGCCCGCTCCATCTCCCGCTCCATCTCCCGGGCCTTGATCTTCTCCCGCTTGTCGTACGTGCGCTTGCCCCGGCCGAGGCCCAGCTCCAGCTTGGCCTTGCCCTCCTTGAAGTAGATCCGGATCGGCACCAGGGTGAGGCCGCTCTCGGCCAGCTTGCTGGCCAGGCGATCGATCTCCCGGCGGTGGAGGAGCAGCTTGCGGCTCCGCTCCGGCTCGTGCCCACCCCCCCGGGCAAACGAATAGGGACCGATGTAGGCCCCCACCAACCAGGCCTCCCCGTCCTTGACCAGCGCGTAGGCGTCGGTGAGGTGGGCCCGCCCCTCTCGCAGGCTCTTCACCTCGGAGCCGACCAGCGCCAGCCCGGCCTCCAAGGTCTCCTGGATCTCGTAGTCGTAGCGGGCCCGTCGGTTGGTGGTAACCGGCTTCGGCTTCACCTCTCCTCCCGTTCGGGCACCCCTACAGGTAGGCCATCGGGTCGACCGGGTTGCCGTTCTCGCGGACCTCGAAGTGGAGGTGAGAGCCCGTCGAGTAACCGGTGCTCCCCACGTAGCCGATCACGTCCCCGGCCGCGACGCTCGCTCCCGACGAGACGGCCATGGAGCTCATGTGGGCGTAGAGGGTGGCCAGGCCGCCCCCGTGGTCGATCACCACCGCCTGGCCGTAGCCCCCGTACCAGGAGGCCAGGATCACCGTCCCGGAGGCGGCGGCCACGATCGCCTGGCCGTAGGCCCCGTCGATGTCGATCCCGGTATGCAGCTTGCTCACCCCGCTGATCGGGTGGATCCGATACCCGAAGCCGGAGGTGACCGGGCCGTCGGTGGGCCAGAGGAGCGCCCCTCCCGGGCGCTCGGTGCCGGCCGACTGGCGGGCCCGGATCTCAGCCTTGATCCGCTCGGCGTCCTCCTCGAGGGCATTGATCTCCCCCTCGAAGTGATCGATCTGGTACTGGATGTCGGCCAGGAGCGCCACCTGATCGGCTCGCTGGGCGGCCACCGCCGCCTCGGCCCCCTCCAGCTCGGCCTGCTGGGCGGCCAGATCCGCCCGCTTCTGCTCCAGGGTGGCCGCCACCGCCACCAGCTCCGCCTCCTGGCGCTGCATGAGGGCCTTGTGGCGCTCCTCCTGGCGCTCCAGCACCTCCAGCGAGGTGACCAGCTGCTCGGTGGAGGCCAGCACCTGGGAGGCGTATTCCAGCCCCACCGCCAGCTGGGAGATGTCCTGGAAACCCAGAATCACCCCGCTGAAGGTCTCCGCTCCCTGGGTGTAGAGCTCCACGGCCCGGCGCCGCACGAGGTCGCGGCTCATGCGGATCTGCTCGCGGGTGCCGGCCAGCTGCTCCTTCTGGGCGGCCAGCTCGAGGCGCACCTCGGCCAGCTCGGCCTCGGTGGTCTCGATGACGTGCTGCACCTCCGCCACCGCCGCCCGGGCGGCCTCCACCTGAGCCTGCAGCTCGGCCATGCGGGCCTCGGTGGCGGCCAGCTCTTTGGCCAGGGCCGTCTCTTGCCCACGGGCGTCCTGGATACGGTGGGTGAGGTCGTGGATCTGGCGGCCGATCTCGTCCAGCCGGGTCTCGGCCGGGTCGTGCGCCGAGACCGGCAGGGCGGCGGAGAGCGCCAGAGCGAACGCCAGCAGGAGGCCGAGGGCCCGCCTCACCTCAGACCTTGAGAAACCGGCGCAGGGCGATGGCGCTCCCCAGAACGCCGGCGAGCGCCCCGAACGCCAGAACCAAGACCCCCCAGCGCAGGAGAAATTCCAACGGGACCACGAAGTTGACGATGGCCTGGGTGTCGGAGAGCTGCCGCAGCAGGGTCTCGTGCCCCAGCCACACCAGCCCGACCGCCAGCAGGGCCCCCACCAGGCCCTCGATCATCCCCTCCAGCAGGAAGGGGATACGGATGAACCAGTTGGAGGCGCCCACCAGCTTCATGATGCCCACCTCTTCCCGGCGGGCGTAGATGGCCATGCGGATGGTGTTGGCGATCAGCACGATCGCCGCCACCCCCAGGAGGCCGCCCAAACCGAGTGTGAAGGTGTTGAGGATGCGGGTCAGGCCGAGCAGGCGGTCGATGCTCTCGGCAGCCGTCTTCACCTTGTAGACCCCGGGTACCCCCACCAGGCGGTCGGAGACGGTCGCGTACTGCTCCGGGTCTTCCAGCGTGATCCGGAAGGAGGCCGGCAGCACCGATGGGTCGACCTCGTCCACCAGCGCCGGCTGGGCCGCGAACATCTCTTGGAACTCCTGGTACGCCTCCGCCTTGGACACGTAGCGCACCGCCTCCACCTCCTCCCAGCCCTGGACCTCGTTCTGGAGGTCGGCCTGGGCCTGCACCCCGATGTCGTCACGCAGGAAGACCAAGATCTCCACACCTTCCTGCCACTGGATGGTGGAGGTTCGCACGATCTCGTTGAGCACCACCGCCCCGAAGGCCAGGAAGAGGGAGACGAAGACGGCGATGATGGCGGCGAACACCACCAGCACGTTGCGCCGCAGCCCGGTGAACGCCTCCCCGACCAGGTAGGTGGCCCGCATCAGGCCTGCGCCACCTTGTCCTCCAGCTCCTCCCGCCGGCGGCTCTCGTAGACCCCCCGGCTCTGGTCCCGCACCACCTTGCCGTGGTCGAGCTGCACCACCCGCCGCCGCATGGCGTCGACGATGGCGTGGTCGTGGGTGGCCATCAGCACGGTGGTGCCGGTGCGGTTGATCCGATCGAGAAGGCGCATGATCCCCACCGAGGTGGCCGGGTCCAGGTTGCCGGTGGGTTCGTCGGCCAGCAGGATGGGCGGGCGGTTGACGAAGGCCCGGGCGATGGAGACCCTCTGCTGCTCCCCGCCGGAGAGCTGCCGGGGATAGCGCTCGCCCTTGGTGGCCAGGCCGACCAGGTCGAGCACCTGTGGAACCTGGCGCCGGATGACGGTTCCGGGACGACCGATCACCTCCAGGGCGAAGGCCACGTTCTCGCCGACGGTCTTTTGCGGGAGCAGCTTGAAATCCTGGAAGACGGTGCCGATCGAGCGACGCAGGTAGGGGACCTTCCAGTCGGGCAGCCGGACGATGTTCTTCCCGGCCACCCAGATATCCCCCCGGCTGGGCTTCTCCTCGCGAAGCAGCAGCCGGATGACGGTCGACTTGCCCGATCCAGAAGGGCCCACCAGGAAGACGAACTCGCCCCGCTGGATATCGAGGCTGATGTCTCTGACGGCGACCACGCCACCGTCGAAGACCTTCGTGACACCTTGCAGTCGAATCATCTGTGCTGCCTCTCGGAAAGCGGCTCTTCCCTTTCCAAGCCCCAGCCTGCCCGCAGCGCCCGGCTGAACACTACCAGCCGCGTCCGAGCCGCCACAATCAATCAATTTTTTCGCGGCCGGCCCGCCGCCATTGCAAGTAGGAGTCGACGAACGGCTCCAGCTCCCCATCCAAAACCCCCTGCACGTTTCCCATCTCCAAGCCGCTGCGCAGGTCCTTCACCTGCTGGTAGGGCTGCAGCACGTAGGAGCGGATCTGGCGGCCCCAGGCGGCCTCATCCTGCTCCCCCCTGATCTGGTCGAGGTGCTCACGATGCTCCTGGCGGGCCAGCTCGGCCAGCCGGGCGGCCAACAGGGCCATGGCGCGAGCCCGGTTCTGGATCTGAGACCGCTCCGCCTGGCAAGCCACCACCACTCCGGTGGGTAGATGGGTGATGCGCACCGCCGAGTCCGTGACGTTGACATGCTGGCCGCCCGCACCCTGGGAGCGGAAGGTCTCGATGCGGAGGTCGTCGGGGTCTATCTCCACCTCCTCGGCCTCCACCTCCGGGATGACGTCGACGGCGGCGAAGGAGGTGTGGCGGCGGGAGGCGGCGTCGAACGGACTGATCCGCACCAGGCGGTGCACTCCCCGCTCTCCCTCCAGCGTCCCGTAGGCGTGGTCCCCCCGAACGGTGAACGTGGCCGACTTGATGCCGGCCTCCTCACCCGGCAGCACCTCGTCCACCTCCACCTGGAAGCCGGCCTCCTCCAAGTAGCGCAAGTACATGCGGAGCAGCATCTCCGCCCAGTCCTGGGCGTCGACCCCCCCGGCCCCGGCGTGGACGCTGGCGATGGCCGGGTGGTCGTCGTATTCGTCGAAGAAGAGCGATTCTCGCTCCAGCTCCGAGAGCTCCCGCTCCACTCCGGCCAGCTCCCGGGCGGCCTCCTCCCGGGCGGCCGGATCTCGCTCCTGGTGGGCCAGCTCGAGGAGCACCTCGGCATCCTCCAGCGCCTGCCCGAGGCGGCGCGACTGCTCCACCAGCCGCTCGACGCGAGAGAGCTCCCGGTTGACCGCCCGGGCCTGGTCGTGGTCCTTCCAGAGGTCGGGCGAGGAGGCCCGCTCTCTCAGCGCCTCGAGCCGGCCCTCCTTGCCGGGGACGTCAAAGGAACCTCCGGGCGTCCTCGAGGCGGTCGCGAAGGTCGTGCAGACGGGCGCGGGGATCGGTCATGCGGGCCAGCATACCCCCTTCCCTAACCCTCCCCCTCGGGGGGAGGGAAGGGGAGGGGGCGACCCCTACGCCGCCGTCCCGTGGCACTTCTTGTACTTCTTGCCCGACCCACAAGGACAGGGGGCGTTGCGGCCCACCTTCTCCTTCGCCTTGCCGGGGCTCAGCCGGCCGGTGGCTCCCACCGGGACCGGCGCCGGGCGGGGGGCCTTGGTCGGGGCAACCTCCACGTGGAACAGATAGCGGACCGCATCCCGCTTGACCGACTCGACCAGCTCCTCGAACATGTCGTAGGCCTCCCGCTGGTACTCCACCAGCGGGTCCCGCTGGCCCATGGCTCGCAGGCCGATCCCGGCTCGCAGGTAGTCCATCTCCGCCAGCTGCTCCCGCCACTTGTTGTCGATCACGGTGACCACCACCCCCTGCTCCAAGCGGCGCATGGTCTCCGGGCCGATCTCCTCCTCCCGCCCCCGGTAGGCGGCCCGGGCCTCCTCCAGCACCCGCTCGACCACTTCGGACCGGTCGAGGCCCCTGGAGAAGTCGAACCAATCACGGCTCAGCGAGGTCGGGTAGACCACCGAGAGTTGGGTGACCAGCTCGTCCCAGTCCCACTCACCGGGGGCCAGCTCCCGATGGAGGACCTCGTCGACGATCGACTCGGCCACGTCGTCCACCCACTCCGAGACCAGCTCGGCCTCGGTCTCCTGCCGGAGGATCCGGCCTCGCCAGCGGTAGATCACCTCCCGCTGGTGATTCATCACCTCGTCGTACTTGAGGACGTTCTTGCGGATCTCGAAGTTCTGGGCCTCCACCTGGCCCTGGGCCCGCTCGATGGAGCGGGTCACCATGCCGTGCTCGATCGGCACGTCGTCGGGGATGCGGAGGCGCTCCATGATGGAGGCCACCCGGTCGGAGGCGAAGCGGCGCATGAGGTCGTCGTGCAGGGAGAGGTAGAAACGGGACTCCCCCGGGTCCCCCTGGCGGCCGGAGCGGCCCCGCAGCTGGTTGTCGATCCGGCGCGACTCGTGGCGCTCGGTGCCCAGCACGTAGAGACCTCCCAGGGCCAGCACCTTCTGCTGTTCGGCCCCGACCTCGGCCTCCAGACGCTCCAGGGCATCGGTAAAGATCGCCTCGTACTCAGGATCGTCCTGAGCTACTCCGCGGCGTTGCATCTCGGTGCGGGCCAGGCCTTCCGGGTTGCCGCCCAGCATGATGTCCACCCCGCGGCCGGCCATGTTGGTGGCCACGGTGATGGCCCCCAGCCGACCGGCCTGGGCGATGATGTGCGCCTCCCGCTCGTGGTGTTTGGCATTGAGCACCTCGTGGGGGATCCCCCGGCGGCGCAGCAGGTCGGAGAGCCGCTCCGACTTCTCGATTGACACCGTCCCCACCAGCACGGGCTGGCCCGAGGCGGAGCGGGCGGCGATGTCCTCGGCCACCGACTCGAACTTGGTCGCCTCGGTCTTGTAGACCACGTCGGGGTGGTCGGCCCGGATCACCGGGCGGTTGGAGGGAACCTCCACCACTTCCAGGCGATAGATCTGAGCCAGCTCGGCGGCCTCGGTCTTGGCGGTGCCGGTCATCCCGGCCAGCTTCTCGTACATGCGAAAGTAGTTCTGGAGGGTGATGGTGGCCAGGGTCTGGTTCTCCTCCTTGATGCGCACCCCCTCCTTGGCCTCGATGGCCTGGTGGAGGCCCTCCGAGTAGCGGCGCCCCTCCAGGATGCGACCGGTGAACTCGTCGACGATCTTCACCTCGCCCTCCCGGATCAGGTACTCGACGTCCCGCTGGTAGAGCTCCTTGGCCTTCAGGGCGGCGTCGAGGTGGTGCACGAAGTCGACGGCGGCGTGGTCGTACATGTTCTCCACGCCCAGCATCTCCTCCACCTTGGCCACCCCGTCCTCGGTGGTGATGACCTGGCGCTTGGCCTCGTCCACCTCGTAGTGCACGTCCCGCCGCAGCCGCTCGGCGATGCGGGCGAAGTCCCGGTACCACTTGGCGGTGTCCATCACCCGGCCGCTGATGATGAGTGGGGTGCGGGCCTCGTCGATGAGGATCGAGTCCACCTCGTCGACGATGGCGTAGTGGTGTCCCCGCTGCACCACATCGGCGGGCTGCATGGCCATGTTGTCCCGCAGGTAGTCGAAGCCGAACTCGTTGTTGGTTCCGTAGGTGACGTGCGCGGCGTAGGCCGGACGGCGCGCCTCGGGGGGCATGGCCCCCTGGATGAGGCCCACCTCCAGGCCCAGCAGCCGGTAGATGCCGCCCATCCACTCGGCGTCCCGGCGGGCCAGGTAGTCGTTGACCGTCACCAGGTGCACGCCCCGGCCGGCCAGGGCATTCAGGTAGACCGGCATCGTGGAGACCAGCGTCTTGCCCTCGCCGGTCTTCATCTCGGCCACCATCCCGCGGTGGAGGGCCCCGGCTCCCACCACCTGCACGTCGAAGTGGCGCTGGCGGAGCACTCGGCGGGCTGCCTCCCTCACCACCGCGTAGGCCTCGGCCTCCAGGTCGTCGAGCATCTCGCCGTCGGCGAGGCGGCGGAGGAACTCCTCCGTCTTGTGGCGCAACTCGACGTCGGTGAGCTTCTCCACCGACGGCTCGAGGGCGTTGACCCGATCCTTGAGGGCCCCCAGCTCCTTGAGGACGCGCCCCTCGCCGGCGCGCAGAACTTTGGTGAGGAGCGACATTACCGGGTCATTGTACGGCGCGGAGTGCTACAGGCAGGAGCCGCCTGCGGCAGCTCGGGCTCGGTTGGCGGTTGCCGGCGAGCCCTACGGGAAGGCGCCGAGGATCACGAGGCGTGGGGGTCCCAGGAGTCGTCCTCGACGCCCACCATCTCGAGCAGGGCGGCCGGGTCAACCCCCACCAGGCTGGGGAGCAGCTGCTCCACCACCTCCTCCGGGTCCACGATGATGGGCTCGGGGTCGACGAGCACCTCGCCGGGCGGGGCGGTCTTGATGAGCACGGCCATCGGTCGCTCGGGATCATGACCCTGGCGGGTCACCATCACCACCTCCCCTGTTTCCAGGCGCAGCAGGGAGCCGGGCGGATAGACGCCCACCATCCGGATGAAGGCCCGCACGAAGTCCGGGTCGTACTGCGCCCCGGTCCCCTTGAGGAGCACATTGAGGGCCCGGTGAGGGGTCTCGGCCCTCCGGTAGGCGCGGCGGGTGGTGATGGCGTCGTAGGTATCGGCCACCGTGGTGAGGCGGCTGAAGAAGTGCGGGGAGGGCCGCTCGTCCACGGCCGGATAGCCGCTGCCGTCGAAGCGGGCGTGGTGCTCGAAGGCCACCACCGCCGCCACCTCCTGGCCGGGGCCGGCCGCCGCCAGGATGGTCTCGGCTCCCTCCTGGGGGTGGAGCTTGATCTCTGCCCACTGATCCTGCTCCAGGCGTCCGGGGTGCTGGAGGATGGCCGTCGCCACCCGCACCTTGCCGATATCGTGCAAGAGCGACCCGAGGCCGAGCAGCTTGAGCTGCTCCTCGGACATCCCCACCATCCGCCCGACGGTGAGGGCCAGGATCGACACGTTGACCGAGTGGTAGAAGGTGTACTCGTCGTGGCTCTTCACGGTGGCCAGGAGGAGGGAGGCGGCCGGCTGGGCCAGCGTCTGCTCCACGAGGTTCTCCACCGCCCAGCTCACCCCGGTCAGATCGAAGTCCTGGCCGGTGCGCACGGCGGTGGAGATGGCCCGCAGCACGTCCAGGGAACGGGCGTAGGAGCGGCGCAGGCCGGACATGGCCGCGGCCGACTCGAGGTCCATCGGGGTGAAGGGCCGTTCGTTGAGGCGGATCGTCCCACCGGCCGGGATATCCCCGGAAGCTCCGGCCACGAAAGCGGCCAGGTCGGCCAGGTCGGCCACCGAGACGGGGGACATCAATGTGAGCGACTCGATCCCCCGCTTCTGCATCTCCCGGAGCAGCCCGTTGAACTCGAGCGAGGAGTGCGGCAACACCAGGCTGGCCAGGTAGAAGGCGTCTTCGTAGATGGAGAGGGCCGACTCCCCGCCGCCGATCCGGCTGAGCCCGTCGGCGGCCTCGGTGGCCCCGGCGAGCGCCTCATCGGAGATCGGGTGGTGGCGCGGGTAGAGACCCACGTTGCGCACGGCCCGACGAAGTCCGCCCAGGAACTCGCGGGCCGCCGACTCGCTCATCCCACGGCTCCCTTCCCGGCCGACCCGCCACCGGAAGCTGGGGGGCTGCCATGACCCCCCAAACCCCCCCGGAGGGCTTCCCGGGCGGCAGCTCGCACCAGGCGCCGGGCGGAGCTCACCACGAAGCGTTGGCCGGCCAGCCGGCCCAAGGCCTCCTCGGCGGAAGCCGAAGGGCGCTCGGCCAGCAGGCTGACGATGCGGCGCGTCTCGACGGCGTCCAGGTGGGGCCGCCCCAGCGCCTGGATGAGGCAGGCGGTCGCCTGTTCGGTCCCCATACCACCCAGGATGCCGATGGCCGTCTGGCGGACCCGCGGGTGAGAGTCGCCCAGGGCCACCTCCAGGTTCTCCACCGCCAGCGCGCCCATCGGAGCCAGGGCCCGCAGCACCTCCAGGCGTACCCGGTGGTCCTCGTGGCGGAGCTGCCCAGCCAGCGCGATGCGGACCTGCGGAGAACCGATCCGCCCCAGCACCACCACCAGGTTGCGCACCACGTACCACCGGGCGTCGTGCAGGTGGCCCAGCAGCGGGGTGGGATCCTCCTGCCCGGCCACCACCAGCACTTCCATCAGGTTGCGGCGCCGGGCGGCGTCGGAGGCCCCTCCCAGCAGCTCGACCAGGCCTTCCACCGCCCGGGGGCCCAGCCCCCGCAGCACGTTGGCCTGCGCCTCGCCCTCCTTCGCGTCGCTGGTCTCGGCCACCAGCATCTCCAGGACGTCGGGAGTACCCAGCTGGCTCAACGCCTGGTGGATCTCCGGCCTCTTCTCCTCCGGATAGGTGGGGCGGTCGGTGACCGCCCGCAGCCACAGCTCGGCTCGGCGGTATTCACGGCGGCGGACCGCCGCGGCGATCTTGCCGGTCCAGATCCGCAGCAGCCGCTCGAAGCGGTCGGCCCGGTCCTCCACGTTGAGAAGCCCGCGCAGCACCATCAGGGCGTCGTAGAGGTAGCGGCTGGAGCTGGGGAACTGGGCGCGCAGAGCCTCGAAGGACTCGTCCGTCACCGCACCGTGGGCCTCCTGCACGTCTCCAATCCGGCGCTGCACGCTGGCCGCCACCACCTTGCGCGCCTCGTCGACGTCCTCGGCCGACTCGAGCAGCCCGAGCAGCTCGTCGGGACGCTGATCTGCCTGGTCGGTGGAGATGCGGGCGTAGTCCAAGAGCAGCGAGAACCCGTGCGGGTCGAGCCGGGGCGCCAAACGGGCCAGCTCATGGCCGGCGAACTGATCAAGGAACACCCGGTTGGGCGCCTTATCTTTGCTCTCCAGAAAGCCTTCCAGGACCGCAACTTGATACGGGTCGCCCAGATAGAAGAAGGCCTCGACGAACACCCGGACCAGCTCCTCCCGGCCGGTCACGTCGTCGGCCGCCACCTTGGCATAGACGTCGTCGTAGCGAGCTCGGAACAGCTCGGCCAGCGCCTGCGGGTCCTCTCCGGCCTCGGCCACCAGGGCCTTGGCGAACTGCTCAGGGTCGGCGCCTTGCTCGAGGGCTCGCACCACTTCCTCGTCCCGGTCGATCGAGTCCTCCTGCTCGGCTTCGGTGAGGGGAGGACGTTCGCTCACCCCCAGTGACTCGATGCCGGCCCGCAGCATGGCCGCCTCGACCCCGCCTCCCTCTTGGACCTGACGGTCGTCTCGGGCCAGCACCTCGAAGAAGTGGACCATCTCCTCGTAGCCGGGAGGGGCCACCACCTTGAGCGACTCCACTCCGTGCAGGAACAGTCGCCGCGAAAGGCGTTCGGTCCCCTCCCGCGTCACCTCCAGCACCACGCCCTCCACGGCAAAGCCGCCCGGTCGCACGTCGAAGAGCACCGCTTCGGAGGCGGCCTCGCGCAGGGTGGCCAGGGCCCGCTGGAAGGCCGGCTGCGACTGGGGCTCCGGATAGAGGCCGTGGATGGTCCAGGCGGTCCCCAGGGCATCGAGGATCTGCGATGCGACTGCCTGCTCTTCCATCAGCCCAGGTCGATCAGGTCCTCACGCAGCGCGTAGAGGACCGCCTCGCTGCGGGAGTGCAGTCCCAGCTTGTCGAGGATGTTGCGGACGTGGTTCTTGACCGTGTTCTCGGAGATGTACAGGCGGTCGCCGATCTCCTTGGAAGTGCGCCCTTCTGCCACCAGCTGCAACACCTCGATCTCTCGGCCGGTCAGGGTGGGTTTACGGGCCGCCACCACTTCCCGGTGGCGCAGGAACTGCCGGACCGTCTCGAAGAGCTTGCCACCCATACGGGGGGAGACCACCGCCCCGCCGCCCTCCACGTCCCGGATGGCCTGGGTGAGCATGGGGAGGGCGGTGTCCTTGACCACGTAGCCACGCGCCCCGGCCTTGATTCCGGCCAGCAGGTCCTCCTCGGACTCGCTGCCGGTGAGGAGCATCACCGAGCAGTCCGGGGCGGCCGCCATGATCTTGTCGACCACGTCCAGGCCCGACAGGCCCGGCATGAGGACATCGAGCAGCACCACGTCGGGCTGGAGCTCCTCCGCCAGCGCCACCGCGTCCGCCGCATCGGCGGCCTGGCCCACCACCTCGAAGCCGGCCTCACTGAGGGCCGCCGAGATGCCGGCCCGAAAGAGCTGGGCGTCGTCGACGACCAGGACCCGGGTCATGCCGGCTCGATCAGCCCCAGTGACCCATCCCGCCGGCGGTAGAGGACGCTTTGCAGGCCGGTCTCCGCGTTGAGGAAGAAGAAGAAGTTGTGGCCCAGCATCTCCATTTGGAGGCTCGCCTCCTCAGGGGTCATCGGCTTCATGACGAACTGCTTGACGCGCACGATCTGCGGCTCAGTTCCTTGCTCTTCTTCATCGACTGGCGGCTCGGCCAGGTTGAGCCGTTTGTGCTCGTCGGTACGGGAGCGGGTGATGAGGCGGTCCTTCAGCCTGCGGAGCTGCTCCCCCAACTTGTCGACCGCCAGATCGACGGCCGACTCGTCGTCCGGGGCGGCCGCTTCCACCCGTACCACCTGCCCCGCCACGGGGGCGGTGATCTGGATGCGGAACCGCTCCCCGGCCAGCCGCGGGTTGTGCTCTTCGCTGACCTCGACGTCCACCACGGTGTGGTCGTTGTCGAAGAAGCGGGCGGCGTGCCGGACCTTGCGCTGGGCGGCCTCACGGAGGGCTTCGCTCAACTGGACGTTCCTGCCGTGAACTTGGACTTGCATCCGTCCCCGCACCGGCGGACACTCTAGTGCCGGGGACCCGGGCGGCCGTCGCCGTCACGGCCACGATGACCGAGCCCCGGAGAGCCCCTTCTGCCCCGCGCAGGGTCGTTCCGGTGGTGACCACGTCGTCCACCAGCGCGATGCCTCGCTCGGTCCCCTCGGACCTGGTGAAATGGGAAGGTGGGCGTTCTTGACGGGGCCGTCCGGCATGCGGGTGGGCCCACCAGGGCGGGTGGAGTGGCCGGCGCACGGGTAAGCCGAGCTCGGCGGCCAGCGCCGCCGCCAGCGCGGAGGCCTGATCGACGCCGTACCGCCAGGCCCGCAGGCGCGCCCGAGGCACCGGCACCAGCAGCCGGACCTCCTCAGGGACCCGCTCGGCCATCGCTCGGGCGAGGGGCAGGGCGGCGGCCAGCAGGCCCTGGTACTTGAGGCGATGCACCAGGACGCGGGCCGCCCCCGAGTGGAGGTAAGCCGAACGAACCAGCAGGCCGCCGGGCAGGCGAAGGTCAGGGGCGGGGCTCAGTGACCGTCCACAGGCCGGGCAGAGGGTGGATCGTCCCCATCGTCCACAGGCGAGACAGACCATGAGGAGAAGGTAGGAGGCGGGTGTGACAAGGTTACGCAGAGTGCTTGCCCGGGGGCTCGGAGACCTCCCCCGTGCATTCTGAAGGCAATAGTGTACCGCGACGGTCCAGCCAAACCTTAGGTTCGTCGGGGGCCGTGTGGACGTGACCACTTTCCGTGAGTTAGACTCTGGGGAACGGGCGACACGAGGGGACGGGGTGGCGGTCGATGTAGCCGTCGAGCGGGAACGGCAGCGGCAGCGGAGGCTGCGTCGCCTGCTCGTCCCTCTCCTTCTCGTGGCGGCCTGGATGTCGTGGCGGCTCCTGCAGGGCCGCCCGGTCGAGCCGGGGCTCCCCCAGATCAGCGGCGACGCGGTCATCTGGCTGCCGGCCCTCCTCATCATCGGGTTGCTGGCGGTGGTGCTGGTGGGCCCGATGCTCGGCAACGCCCGCTCCCCCCACGTGGTCTACCTGCCCGAGCAGATCGAGGTGGGCTTCGACGACGTGAAGGGCCTCGGACCGGTCCTCGACGAGGTGCGCCACACCCTGCAGGTGCTGCTCGATTACCGGATCTTCCGCGACCAGATGGGAGGGCGGCCCCGAAGGGGAGTGCTCTTCGAGGGCCCGCCGGGAACCGGCAAGACCCACGTGGCCCAGGCGATGGCCAAGGAGGCCGGGGTGCCCTTCCTGTTCGTCTCCTCGACCGCCTTCCAGAGCATGTGGTACGGGATGACGGCCCGGCGCATCCGCTCCTATTTCCGTGCGCTCCGCAAGACGGCCCGACGCGAGGGCGGGGCGATCGGATTCATCGAGGAGATCGACGCCATTGGCGGAACCCGGGGAGGACACGGTTTTTCTCATGTGGGGCTGGAGCGCTCGATCTCACCGACGGTCGTCGACGGGGTGGGCGGGGTGGTCAACGAGCTGCTCATCCAGATGCAGAGCTTCGACGAGCCGACCAGGCCGGCCCGCCTCCTCGGCTGGTTCGCCGATCTCGCCAACCGCTTCTTCCCAGCCCACCTGCACCTGCGCAAGCCCGGAGCGTCTTACGCCAACATCCTCCTCATCGGGGCCACCAACCGGGCCGGCATGCTCGATCCGGCCCTCCTGCGGCCCGGCCGCTTCGACCGCATCCTTCATTTCGACCTCCCCGGCCGCTCAGCGCGCCGGGACCTGGTCGACTACTTCCTGACCGGCAAGGCCCATGGCGCCGAGCTGGACCAGGATCGGGCCCGCGACGACCTGGCCGCCTCCACCCTCGGCTACAGCCCGGCCTCGCTGGAGCGGCTCTTCGACGAGGCCCTCCTGGTGGCGCTGCGAGAGGGCCGTGACCGGCTGACGGTGAGGGATCTGCGGAGAGCCCGCATGGAGGTGGAGATCGGCCTGCCCCAGCCGGTCGAGTACCCGGCCGAGGAACGAGACACCATCGCCGTGCACGAGGCCGGCCACGCCACCGTCGCCTACCTGGTCGGCAAAGGGCGGCGCCTCGAGGTGCTCTCCATCATCAAGCGCCGGGAGGCGCTGGGCCTGCTGGCGCATCGGGATACCGAGGAGCGCTTCACGCGCCGCCGCAGCGAGCTGGTGGCGCTGCTGCAGATCGCCCTCGGGGGGATGGTGGCTGAAGAGCTCTTCTTCGGTGAGTCGGGCACCGGGCCGGCCGCCGACCTCCAGGCGGCCACCGAGATCGCCTCGGAGATGGTGGGCTCCCTGGGCCTGGGAAGCTCGCTGGTTTCCTTTCGTGCCTTCGACACCGGCCGGCTGGGCGGGAACCTGGTGGCCAAGGTGCTGGGCGACCGGGAGGGCCGCAAGGAGGTGGCCGCCATCCTCGAACGCCAGAAGGGGGAGGTCACTCGCCTGCTCTCCGCCCACCATCACCTGGTGGAGGCGCTCCGAAGGTCGCTCTTGGAGCGGGAGGAGCTGGTCGACGACGAGATCATCGAGGTGCTGCGGAAGGCAGAGGCCGGCGGGGGCGTGGTGGTGGACCTCCGCCAGGAGGAGCCGGCCGTCTACCGACCCTCCCCGACTGTCGGCTGAGGAGGGCGAGGGGGGTCTCTACGTACCCTGGCGCCAGCCGGCCAGGTAGCGGGCCTGCTCCTCGGTGAGCTCTTCCAGACCCGCCCCCAGGTGCCCGAGCTTGAGACGGGCCACCTCGGCGTCGAGCTCCTTCGGCAGCCGGTAGACGGCCGGCTCGAGCCCGGCGCCCTGCTGCACAAGCCACTCGGCGGCCAGCGCCTGGTTGGCGAACGACATGTCCATGACGTCGGCCGGGTGGCCCTCGGCGGCGGCCAGGTTGACCAGCCGCCCCTCGGCCACCAGCAGGATCCGTCGCCCGTCGGGGAGGACGAACTCCTCCAGGTGGTCGCGGATGGACCTGCGGCCGACCGCCATCCGGTCGAGGGCGGAAATGTCGATCTCCACGTCGAAATGGCCGGCGTTGGCCAGGATGGCCCCGTCCTTCATCCGTCCGAACTGGTCCTCCCGCAGGACATGCAAGTTGCCGGTCACGGTGATGAAGATGTCACCCACTCGGGCCGCCTCGTCGGCCGTCATCACCTGGTATCCCTCCATGGCGGCCGAGAGAGCCCGCACCGGATCGACCTCCACCACCACCACCCTGGCCCCCAGGCCGTCGGCCCGCGCCGCCACCCCCTGGCCGCAGTCCCCGTACCCGACCACCACCACTGTGGAGCCAGCCAGCAGGACGTTGGTGGCTCTCAGGATGCCGTCCAGTGACGACTGGCCGGTGCCGTGCCGGTTGTCGAACAGGTGCTTGGTGTCCGAGTCGTTCACCGCCACCACCGGGAAGCGAAGTTCCCCCTGCTCGGCCATGGCCCGGAGGCGGATGACTCCGGTGGTGGTCTCCTCGGTCCCCCCCAGCACCTCGAGGTCCCTCCGCTCCGTGTGGAGGACGGTGGTGAGATCCGCCCCGTCGTCCATCACCAGGAGGGGGTTGTGGTCCAAGACGGCGTGGATGTGCTTGTAGTAGGTGTCCACGTCCTCCCCCCGGCGGGCGAAGACCGGGATGCCCTCCGCCACCAGGGCGGCGGCCACGTCGTCCTGGGTGGAGAGCGGGTTGGAGGCGCACAGCACCACCTGCGCCCCGCCCTCGCGCAGGGCCAGCATCAGGTTGGCCGTCTCGGCGGTGACGTGCAGGCAGGAGGCCACGGTGCGGCCCTCGAGAGGCGACTCCTTGCGGAATCGCTCCCGCACCGAGGCGAGCACCGGCATGTGCCGCCCGGCCCACTCCACGCGTCCGGCGCCCGCGTCTTCCAGGGTCGGGTCGCTGATGTCGAACTCCATCTCTCTCCTCCTAGGGCGGCGGACTCACCCCCTCCCCACCCCTCCCCCTCAGGGGTAGGGAGGTCTCTCCTCCCATTCGTCGCTTGATGCCCTCCAGGACGTCGACACGATCGGGGTCCACCCCGGCCCGCTCGGCCATCAGGACCGAGGTCAGGTCGCCCACCACCGCCAGGCTGAGCATCCGGGCGACGATTCCCTCTCCCTGCGCCCACACCTCCCCCACCAGGGGAGGCTGCCCGCCCAGCGCCTCGGCGGTGAGCTCGAAGCGGCGCCCCAGTCGCGGATCATCGTCCCAGTCTCGCAGGAACACCAGCCCGAAACGAGCCGGGGACCAGGCCCAGCCCTCGATCTCGTTGTGGTCCAGCTCCGGGAGCACCGCCCAGAAGGCCGGTATTTTGGCGTTCTCGTTGAACTGTGTCTTCCACCGCTGGGCGGCCACCTCGGCGACCCCCCGCCCGCCGTAGATCACCGGCACCTTTCCCGCCAGCCCCTCGGCCAGGTCCCCGGCCAGCTCAACGGCCGCTCCGTCTTCGTCCGGTCCGAGCAACTCGTCGAGTAGGGCGGCCGCCTCGGCCAGGACGGGCCGCTGGTCGGGCAGCACGCCGCCGGCCGCCAGGACCCGCAGCACGGCCCCGGTGAGGTAGCCGACCGCCGCCCGGGGCTGCAGGCCTCCCGGCGCCGAGACCCATGGCCATCCGTGCCGCTCGGCCAGCCGGGACAGCTCCCCTCCCGTGGAGATAGCCGTCACCGGCAGTCCCAGCTCCCTTGCCTCCTCGACTCCTGAGAGGGTCTCTTCCGTATCACCGGAGTACGACACCGCCACCACCAGCGGCCGCTGAACGGCGGCCCTCCCCGGGAGGCCGTACCCCTTGTGCACATCGACCAGGCGTCCTTCCCGGTCGGCCGCCTGAGCCGCGAAGTCGCCGGAGATCCCGGACCCCCCCATGCCGATGACGAGCGCCGAGCCGGCTCGGGGAACCTCGCCCACCTTCAGGGCCACCGCCCATCGGAGCTGCTCGGGCAGCCCGAGGGTCGCCTTCCACACCTCGCTCACCTCGAGCCCGAGCCTGGCTCCGGACGGAAGGCCTCCTCGATCAGCATCACCGGGATGCCGTCCCGGACCGGGTAGTGGAGCCCGCATTGCAGGCAGACCAGCATGGTGTCCCCCCTTCCGGACTCCTCCCCGGAGGCAGGCCGCTCCTCCAGGTCTCCGTGGCAATCGGGACACACGAGGATGCTCATCAGCTCCTCAGGGAGGGCCATCGGAAGCTCCTTTCACCAATCTCACTCCGCGTCGTTTGCTGGAGACCTTTCACCAGACGCCCCGGCGCCGCCCGACCTCTCCACGATCTCCGTCACCCGCTCGACCAGTTGCTCTACTCCATCTTCGTCCTGAGCCTCGGCGTTGAGGCGCAGCACCGGCTCGGTGTTGGAGGGCCGGAGGTTGAACCAACGGTCCTCCCACTCCACCGTCAGCCCGTCGGTCCAGTCGAGCGACTCCCCTGAGAAGGCATCGCCCACCGCCCGCAAGACCGCCCCCTGGTCGGCAGCCTCCAGGTTGATCTCCCCCGACTGGGCGTAGGGCTCCAACTCCGCTCGGATCTCGGAGAGAGGCCGCCCGTCCTCGGAGAGGGCCTGCAGCAGCACCAGCATGGCCAAGAGGCCCGAATCGGCCCGGTAGTTGGCCCGGAAGTAGTAATGGCCGGAGTGCTCTCCGCCGAAGATGGCCCCGGTCTCGGCCATCACCTCCTTGATGAACGAGTGGCCCACCCGGGTGCGCACCGCCTTTCCTCCGTAGCGCTCCACCGTCTCGGGGACGGACCGGCTGGTGATCAGGTTGTGCACGATCACCGCCCCCGGCTCGCGCTGGAGGAACCAGCGGGCGATGATGGCGGTGGTGGTGCTGCCCGAGAGCGGCCGGCGCTGGTCGTCGACGAAGAACGCCCGATCGGCATCCCCGTCGAAGGCCACCCCCAGTTCCGGGCCCTCCCGCCCCATCAGGTCGAGGAGGTCTCGCAGGTTCTCCGGCCGGAGCGGGTCGGCCGGATGGTTGGGGAAACGGCCGTCCGGCTCCAGGTAGAGGCCCAGCAGCTCGGCGGGGATGCGCTCGAAGACGGCCGGGAGCACCAGCCCGGCCATTCCGTTACCGGCGTCGGCCGCCACCCGCAGCCGCCCGATCCGGGTGGGATCCACCACCCCGAGAAGATGGTCCACGAAGGCGATCCGTACGTCGGTGGGCCGCACCGAGCCGGCTCCCTCGAGCGGTTCGCGCGGCCGGGCCGCCAGCTCCTTGATCTCCCGCAGCCCGGTCTCGAGACCCACCGGGGCGGCCCCCGCCCGGCAGAGCTTGATCCCGTTCCACTCGGGGGGATTGTGGGAAGCGGTGACGACGGCTCCCGGGACCCCCTCCTTGCCGGCCACGAAGTAGACCATGTCGGTGGTCACCATGCCCAGATCGAGGACGTCGGCGCCCCGGCCGGTCACCCCCTCGCTGAACGCTTTCGCCAGCGCCGGCGAGGAGAGCCGGCAATCGTGTCCCAACGCCACCCGGGACGAGCCCGTGAAGGAGGCGAAGGCCGCCCCGATCCGTCGGGCGGCGTCCTCGTCCAGCTCTTCGGGGACCCGGCCGCGGATGTCGTAGGCCATGAAGATGCGGTCCAGGTTCACGCCGGCATTGTACGGATACACTCCCGGCCGCCATGCCCCACTTCTCGGTGGTGATCCCGGTCCACAACGAGGCGGACTTCCTCAAGGAGGCGGCCGAGCGGCTGCTGACCGACCTGGTCCCGCTGCCGGCCCCCGTGGAGGTGCTGGTGGTCGAGAACGGCTCCACCGATGCCACGGCGGCCATTGCGAAGGCGCTGGCCGCACGCCACCCCCAGGTGAAGGTGCTCCAGCTGCCCATCGCCAACTACGGGGCGGCTATGCGGGCCGGCTTCCTGGCCGCCGAGGGAGAGTGGCGGGTGAACTTCGACATCGACTATTTCGCGGCCGACTTCCTGTGGCGGGTGCTGGAGCTCGAGGACCGGGCCGACCTGGTGCTGGCTTCCAAGCTGGCTCCCGGGGCCCGCGACCAGCGCTCGCGGCTGCGCCGGGCGGGCACCCGGGTGTTCAACCTCCTGCTGCACGGCCTGTTCCGATCGGGCGTCTCCGATACACACGGGATGAAGGCGATCCGTCGGGAGGTGGTGGAGGCGCTGGTGCCGGCGGTGCAGGCCGACAAGGATCTCTTCGACACCGAGCTGGTCATTCGAGCCGAGCGGGTCGGCTACCGGATCGTCGAGGTGCCCGCCACGGTGGAGGAGCTGCGGGGGGCCCGGTCCCGCTTCCTGAAGCGAGTGCCCCGCACGCTGGTGGGGCTCCTTCAGCTGCGCGTCAGGCTCTGGAGGGAGCGCCGGAACACCACGTCCCGGTAAGTGGCGAACTTGGGGAGCAGGATGATGCCGGTGGCCACCACCTTGGCGAAGTTGAGCTCCAGAGCCCCGAGCGGCCCCCACCATCGCTCGGCCAGCGAGACCACCCCCACGCTCGACGCCCAGGCGGCCAGGCTGACCATGAAGAAGGCGGCCGACTCCCGACCCGAGCCCACGAAGGAACCGAGCCCGAAGGTCCAACGGCGGTTCATGGCGTACGAGGAGGCGGTGGCGGCGGCCAGCGCCCAGGTCACCGACCAGAACGACGACCAGCCCAGGCCGACGAACAGCACGTTCAACAAGGCGAAGTCGACGAAGGTGTTCACTCCGCCGATCACGCCCAAGCGGAGGAACTGACCCAGCGTCTGGCGGGTCAGGAAAGACTGGAGATAGCTGCTCAGGCCCCAGCTCCCGGTCGGCGGCGCCGGACCACCGTCACTGCCACCAGGGCCAGCCCGAGCACCGTGAGGGTCATGCCCCATTGCTCGGCCCATGTGGCGCCGAACTTGAGCTCCACTCGCTCCTGGGTGGGGACCACCACCATCAGCGAGGGGGCCGCCCGGTAGGGTCCCTCGGCCCCGACCGCCTGCCAGTTGGGGAAGTAGGACACCTTCACCAGGTGCGGCACGCCCACCCCGGAGGTGGTGAAGGCGATACGGTGGTCCTCCACCACGATGTCCGACACCGCCGGGCGGGGGTCGATGGCCGGCTGTGCCTCGGCTCCGCGGGGCCAGTCTGCGGGCCCGTCCGCCACCAGCCAATGGTCGAGGCCCCCCACGTCGTCGTACCAGTCCAGGGCCGCCTGGTGAAAGCCAGACCCCAGGTGGACCGCCGGCACGAAGCGGGCGGGCTCCACCAGGGGGCTCGGGGGAAGCTCGAAGATCACGAAGGGGTCGGGGGCGGCCACCTCGGTGAACTGGGGCCGGGAACGGGCCGCCTCGGCGGCCTCCTCGGTGAAGCTGACGTAGTAGCGCACGCCGAACAGGTCGAGGTGGCGGAGGCCCCGGTCGAAGTCGAAGGTGTGGTACCGCAGGCCCGGGATCGGGTTGGAGGGCTTGAGGCTCATCTCGGCATGGTTGAGGAAGTGGAAGGGGGTGGTGAGGGCCGACTCGAAGAAGAGGCCTTCCATGGAGGGGTGGGTGCCTTCGGTCCAGTAGGGGAACAGCATCGGCGACATCGGCGTCCCGAACTGGTTGAGCTCGTTGCTGGCCTCCCACTGCACCCGGCCGGGCGGCAGTCGGTCCATCTCCTGCATGAGTGCCTGGTACTCCGGCCATCCCTCCTTGCCCTCGTAACCGGAGTAGTTCCAGGCCGCCCAGCCGGGGATGAAGGACATCCCGGCCAGGGCGGTGCCGAGGAACACGATCGCCGCCCCCAGCGTCGCCGCCCCCAGGATCCAGCGGCGGGGCGGCAGATGGCGGGCCACCGCCCCGATGGCCAGGCCGACCCCCAGGCCGGCGAAGACGTGCAAGCCGTAGAACCAGAAGGGCAGCAGGCGGCCGTTCCAGAGCTTGCCCACCCGAGGCAAGGCCTCGGCCGCCACCGGCAGCAGGAAATAGGCCGCCACCGGTACCAGGCTGAGCCAGAGGAGGGGGAGGGTCTCGGTCCGGTCACGTCCGGCCCGCCAGATCGTCCAACCGATCGCCGGGATCCCCAGCATGGCCACCGGCCAGATCTCGGTGGGGAAGATCTCCTCCCAGCCCGCCAGGGGTACCCAGTGCATGTCGGCGGTGAGGCCGATGCGGGCCACCAACGGGAGGGCCCAGAAGCCGGCCAGCGCAAACCCGATCGCCCACGACTCGATCACCCGCAGGCGTCCGCGCCTCACGAATAGGAGCGGGAGCGAGGCCAGCACCGCCGCCAGGGTGGTGATCACGTGGGCCAGGGCGGTCAGGGCCAGCGCCACACCGGCGGCCAGCCCGAAGCCCCGTCCTTCCCGGGTGGCCCGGGCCAGGAGGCCCAGGTAGACCATCATCAGGGCGAAGGACCAGGAGAAGGAGAACTCCCCGGCCAGGGTGGAGGGGATGTTCCCTCCGTAGATCGTGTAGCTCTCCATGAAGACGAACGAGCCGCCGGCCGCCCCGGCCACGGTGGAGGCCCACCGGTCGAAGCCCATTCCCCGGGCGAACACGTAGGTGGCGAAGGGCAATGCCAGCAGGCCCAGCACGGTGACGATCTTGAAGGCCACCCCGTAGGGCAGCAGCAGGTCGAGGGCCACCGTGGTGAGCGCCGGCAGCGGGAAGTAGAAGTAGAAGATGGGGAAGCCGGCGAACCAGCCCATGCTCCAGCCCATCAGCCGGCCGCTGGGGAGCAGCACGTCCCGCAGGTAGGCCGGGGCGTAGACGTGGGCGCCCATGTCGCCGCCCGACGGGGTGTTGGCGGCCACGAGGAGGAGCGGGTTCATCACGATCAACACCGCTGCCGACACCAGGCCGAGGCCCACCAGCATGACGACCCGGGGCCGCCACCACGGCGCCGCCCGGGCGGTGGCGGGCGCCTCGCTCACCCGGGGAGGCCGGAGCAGGGTGTCCATCTCAGAGAGGGTACCGGCCGAGGAGGGCTAGATCGGGCCCCCACCTCGTTTTGGCGCGCAAACTTCACACTCTGGTGTGA
>JBOGFC010000191.1:0-9471 GCA_050742155.1 Acidimicrobiia bacterium | reverse complement strand
GTGGCCGACGTCGAGTACTCCCGGGACGGATCGGTGGCCGTCATCACCATGAGCCGGCCGCCCGTCAACGCGCTCTCGCTGGAGATGGCCGACCTGTTGGAGGAGGCCTTCCGAGCGGCCCGCCACGAGGCCCGGGCGCTGGTCATCACCGGACGGCCTCACTTCGCGGCCGGGGCGGACATCACCGGGTTCCAGGCCGCCTTCGAGTCGGGGCGGCCCGACCGCCTGGCCGGGCGCCTCTCCGAGGTGATCCGGGACCTCGAGGAGCTGCCCTTCCCGACCATCGCCGCCGTGTTCGGATTCGCCCTGGGGGGCGGGTTGGAGCTGGCGATGGGAGCCGACTTTCGCTACCTGGCGGACGATGCCCGGGTGGGCCAGCCGGAGATCAAGCTGGGGATCATCCCCGGGGCGGGCGGGACCCAGCGCCTGCCGAGGCTGGTGGGCCTGGCCCGGGCCAAGGAGTTGATCTACGGTGGCCGCCACGTCCCGGCCCGGGAGGCCCTCGAGATCGGGCTGGCCGACAAGGTCCTGCCGGCCGACCGGCTCCTCGAGGGGGTTCTGGAGGACGCCCGCGCCTACGCCGATGGGCCGACCGTGGCCCTCGGGGCGGCCCGGCGGGCCGTGAACGAAGGATGGGGGCGCCCGATCGAGGAGGGCCTGCGGATCGAAGCCGAGGCCTTCCAGGTCTCGTTCGACACCGAGGACGCCCGGAGCGGCGTGGCCGCCTTCCTCGAGAAGCGAGACGTCGGGTTCGAAGGCAGGTGAGGCGGCCGGGGCGACGGTAGCCTGAGCACCCGGAACCTGGGGGTACAGGTGTACGTCAATATGGGTATGGGTGGCCTGCTCCCGGCGCTGCTCCTCACCGCCAGCCTCGTGGGGACCGTCTTCCCGCCTCCCGCCGCCCAACCAGGCCAGGTGTCCATCCAGGCCCAGGTGGGCCTGCAGGGGTACGTGCATCCGTTCCACCCCTCGACCCTGCGGGTCGGCCTGGCCTCGCCCTTCCTGGTGGTGGGGGAGCTGCGGGTCTCGCTGGGCGCTCAGGTGGTGGCCGTGGCGGTGGAGGTCCCGGCCGGGGGCGAAAAGCTCTACACGGTCGAGCTCCCGCCCTCGCGGGCCTCCCGCCGGGTGATGGTCTCCCTGTGGGTCGACGAGGACGAGATCGCCCGGCTGCCCGTCAACCTGAAGGTGGCCGGTTCCGAGCTGCTGGTGGGCCTCTTTGGGGCCCCGGCCGCCGAACGGGTGCTGGGGACGGTGCGGAGCGTGCCGGTCGGCCGACCGGTCACCGCCCTGGCCCTGGGATCGGAGGACCTCGAGGGCGACTTCTCGGCCCTCGCCTACCTGGTGGCCGGTCCCGGCTCGGCGAGCGCCGCCGGCCAGGAGGTGGACGACCGGATCGCCGCCTGGGTGGAGCAGGGGGGCCGGCTGGTGGGCCCGATGGCCGAGGTGGCATCCTTTCTAGGAGGAGAAGAGCTGGCGCCTCTGGAGGGGACCGGGGCCGCGGTGGCCCGGGTGGGCCGGGGAGAGGTGGTGGTCTTCGAGACGGGGCGCCCGGTGGCGGCCGAGGAGTGGGCGCGGGTGATCCGCGACGTCCCTCCGCCGCTGATTCACACCAACTTCCACGGGCCCGAGCCCGGCTTCCAGCTGCTGGAGGCGGCCAGCGGGGGACGGAGCGCTCCGGTGCCCGGGCTGCCCTGGCTGTTGGGCGGCATCCTCGCCTACGTGGCCCTGACCGGGCCCGTCAACTTCATCGTCTTGCGGCGGCTGGGGCGGCCCGACTGGGCCTGGCTGACGGTTCCGGCACTCAGCCTGCTGTTCGTGGGAGGGTTCTGGCTGGCCGGGCGCCGTCAGCTCGATGAGCGAGTGGCGGCCCACGCCACGGTGGTGGTGGACGAGGGATCGGCGGCCCGGGCGCGCTCGGCCCTCATCATGGTGGCCGGCGACGAGGGGACCCACACCCTCGAGCTCCCCGCCGGCTGGACCGGCTATCCGCTCGACGCCTCGGGTTGGTTCGGGATCGGCGCTCGGGTCGAGGCGCGGGTGCTCCCCGGGGAAGAGGGCACCACCATCGCCTTCGAGCTGCCCCGGCTGGGGGCCGGGACCGCCGAAGCACTCTGGAGCCCGGAAATGGACGAGCTGTCGGCCCGGCTGTCGCGCACCGGCGAGAACCTGGAGCTGCGAGTGGCGAACGGCACGCCCTGGCGGTTCTGGGCCTGGGGGATGGCCCACGGCTCGTCGGCCTCGGCCTCCGCCGCCCTGCTCGAGCCCGGCCGGGAAGGCACCCTCTCCCTACGCCTCGATGCGGTGCGGGAGCCATTCGAGCCCCCCTTGATGATGGCCGTCATGGAGAAGATCGGCCACGAGCCCGGAGGCGTCGCCGGCCCTGATCCCTGGCGGCGGCTGGGGCCGCTCGCCTTCACCCTGACCGAGATGGCGCCGGAGCTTATGTCCGCGGGCCCCTTCTTCTTCGGCTACACCGACGACCTCGCCTACCAGGTGGGCATCGACGGGCGGCCCGAGGCCGCCACCGGGCCCTCTCTGGTGGTAGTGCCCCTCGACCTCTCGGACGAGGAGGTCCTCGAGATGGGGCGGGCCACCCCGCAGGTGCTGGCCCTGGAGGGCGCCTCTCGCGTGGAGGGGGCGGCCATGCAGATCTTCGCTCCCGGAGTGGAGGCGGTGCTGCTCCGCTACCAGCTTCCCGCCGTCCCGCCCGGACAGCTGTCCATCTCCCGCGGCGGCCCGGGCTTCGGGTTCCGGGTCGAGTCGGCGCAAGCCTTCGATTGGGGAGCCGGGCAGTTCCGTGAGGTCGGCTGGCCGGCCACCTTCCCGGGCGAGGGGCTCTTCTCCGCCGACGGGGAGCTGGTGGTGCGCCTGGCCGGCTCGGAGCAGGAGGCGCCGGAGATCTTTCCCACCAGCTACGTCCTGGAGTGGGACACGTGATCGTCGAGATGGCCTCGGTGGACAAGCGCTACGGCAAGGTCCGGGCGCTGGAGGGAGCCGACCTGGCGGTCCCGGTGGGGGCGGTGATGGGCCTGATCGGGCCGAACGGGGCCGGCAAGACCACGGCGATGCTGATCGTGTCCTCGCTGCTGGCCCGGGACGGGGGGTCCGTGCGGGTCGGGGGCCTGGACCCGGAGCTCGATCCCCGCGGCGTGCGTCGCATGCTCGGCTACATGCCGGACTTCTTCGGCGTCTACGACGGGCTGCGTACCCATGAGTACCTGGACTTCTTCGGGGCCGCCCATGGGATCCGGCCGGCGGCCCGCCCGGCGGTGGTGGCCGACCTCCTGGCGCTGGTCGACCTGGAGGAGCAGGCCGACGCCGACGTCAACACCCTTTCCCGGGGCATGAAACAGCGCCTTTCGCTGGCGCGGGCTCTGGTGCACGATCCCGACTTGCTGGTGCTCGACGAGCCGGCTTCCGGCCTCGATCCCCGTGCCCGGGTGCACCTTCGGGAGCTGATCGCCGAGCTGGGCCGGATGGGAAAGACCGTCGTGATCTCCTCGCACATCCTCTCGGAGCTGGAAGGGATCTGCTCCCACCTGGCCGTCATCGACCAGGGCAAGATGCTCGCCCAGGGCGCCATCGAGGAGATCCGGGCCGCCCTCGTGGGCCGCCGCCGGGTGACGGTGCGGGTGCCGGCCGAGCGCCTCGAGGAGGCCGAAGAGGTCCTCCGGGAACAGGCCGACGTGGGAGAGATGACTGTGGAGCGGGGCCGTCTCCAGTTCATGATGGACGGAGACGACCAATCCTCGGCCGCCCTGCTGGCCGGTCTGGTGGACAGGGAGATCCCCATCTCGGAGTGGCGGGTGGAGTCGGCCGGCCTGGAGGAGCTCTTCCTGCAGATCACCGGTCGGAACGAGGAAGCCGGATGAACCCCATCACCGCTCGGGAGCTGCGGGAGCGGTTCCGGCGAACCGGCTCCTTGGTGTTCGTCACTCTCTGGCTGCTGATCATCGGCCTGTTCGGCTATTTCGCCTATCTGCTGGCCCGGGTGGCGGTGGGGGCCACCGGGATGATCGGCGGGTTCGCCCCGCTGCTGGCCTCGGCGTCGATGGGGCGGTTCATGCTGCAGCTCTTCCTGCTGCTGCTGTTGACGGCGGTGATCTTCGTAGCGCCGGGGCTGTCGGCTCTCTCGATCGTCGGGGAGCGGGAGCGGCAGACCTTTCCCCTGGTGCAGGTCAGCCAGCTGGGCGCCTACCAGATCGTGCTCGGCAAGCTGGGGTCCTCGCTGGCCTACCTGCTGCTGCTCTTGGTGGCGGCCGCCCCGTTGCTGGTGCTCCCGGCCCTCTTCGGGGGGGTTACGGTCGGAGATGTGCTGGGCGGCCTGGGGGCGGTGCTGGTGACGGCGACCACCATCGGGGCCCTGGGACTGTGGATGTCCTCGGCGGCGCGCAGCAGCCGGGGGGCGGTGGCTTCCTCCTACGTGTGGGCCTTCTCCCTCGGGCTGGGGACCTTCCTGCTCCTCACCGCCGAGCTGCTCCTGCTTGGGCAGGGGCGGGCCGGCCCCTTCGATTCGAGGGGGCGGGAGCTCTACTCCGCCTGGCTGAACCCCTACATGGCGATGGTGTCGGCGGTGGAGGATCCGCCCGGTGGTCAGACGGTGGGCACACCCGGTCCCTTCCTCCCCATCCAGTTCCTCCTCCAGGCCCGGCAGGGCAACCCGGAGGCACTGGGGCCTCTGGTGGAGGACCAGCCGGTGCGGCGGGGACCGCTTTGGGTCCGCTCCCTGGCCGCGGCCGCGCTGCTGAGCGCCCTGGGGCTCGCCCGGGCCGCCCGGGCGGTGCGGGCGCCGAGGCGGCGACAGTTGATGGTGAGACGACGGCGAAGAACCACCCCTGAGCCGGCCGGAGGTGGTCCATGAACCCGGTCACCCTCCGGGAGCTGCGGGAGAGGTTTCGCGGGGCGCGCTCGGCCGCCTTCCTGGTGGTCTGGCTGCTGGTGGTGGGGGGCGTGGGCTACCTCGTCTATGCCATGGCCCGGGGAATGGGGGGCTCGGTGGGCATCTTCGGGGGCGGGCTCGCCCCGCTGCTGGTGTCGGCCTCCATGGGCCGCTTTATGCTGCACGCCCTGCTCCTCCTCCTGATGACGGCGGTCATCTTCGTGGTGCCGGGCCAGGCGGCGCTGGCCATCGTCGGGGAGCGGGAGCGCCAGACCCTTCACCTGCTCCAGGTCAGCCAGCTGGGCGCCCACCAGATCGTGCTCGGCAAGCTGGGCTCCTCGCTGGCCTACCTGCTGCTCCTCTTGGTGGCGGCCGCCCCGCTGCTGGTGCTGCCGGCCCTCTTCGGCGGGACCACGGTGGGGGAGGTGCTGGCCGGCCTGGGGATGATCCTGGCCACCGCCCTCACCGTCGGCTCGCTCTCCATCTGGGTGTCATCCCGGGCTCGCAGCTCCCGGGGGGCGGTGGCCGGCGCCTACACCTGGGCGCTGGCGCTGGCCTTCGGGACCTTCTTGTTACTGGTGGCAGAGGTCATCCTGGGGCGCCCGGGGCCGGGCTTCTACCAAACCGACTTCCGAGGTGCCGTCCCTCGCGACCAGGGGAGGGAGCTCTATGCGTCGTGGCTCAATCCCTACCTCGGAATGGTCTCGGCGGTCGACGAGTCGCTCGAGTTCCGCACCGAGTACATCTCCTCGCCCTTCGCTCCGCTCCGCCCGGTGATCCTCAAGCGGCAGGGTTTCGCCTCCTTCGTGAGCGGCGCATTCGGCGGCGGTGGCATGGGGGTGATCGTCCCCTCCCTGATCGGGCCGGGGTTCTTGGGGCGCGAGGTCTTCTTCGAGGGTGCGTTTGGCCAGGACTTCCGGTTCGAGCCGATCCGGCCCCCCATCTGGGCCTATACGCTGGCCACCTATGCGGTCACGAGCGCGCTGGCCCTGGCCCTGGCGACTCGCCAGATCAGGGTCCCGCAGGTTCGACTGAGGAGGCGGCATGCCACTGCCGGAGCCGCTTAGCGACCTGATCGGCCGGGCGCGCCGTCGCTTGGCGGCCATGAACCTGGTGCGGCGCTCGCTGGCCGCCGTCGGGGTGGCCGGGGGGCTGGCCGCCGCCCTCCTCGGGGTGGCCCGCTCGGTGGTGCTGCCCTGGGCGGAGCCCCTTTCGGTGGCCGCCGTGGTGGCGGCGGCGGCCGGGACGGCGGTGTGGAGCGCCGCCCGGGCTCCTTCGCCGTCCCGGGCGGCGCTGGAGGTCGATCGGCGGCTCCTGGCGTTCGACCAGGTGTCCACCGCCTTGGAGCTCTCCCGGCGACCAGAGTTGTCCACGGTCGAGCGGCGGCAGGTGGAACGGGCGGCGGCCTGGGCGGAGGCTCGGGCGGTGGGCGACCTGGGGCCACTGTGGACGCGGGGCTCTCTCACCGCCTTGGCGGCCCTGGCGCTGGTGGGGGCGGCGGTCTTGGCTTTTCCCCGCTCACCGGCGGATGCCGCCCGGGAGGCGCAGCAGGAGCTGATAGAGACGATCGGCCGGGAGGCGGCTCGCCTCGAGGAGGCCGCCGAGCAGGTCCCTTCGGAAGAGGTGGCCGACCGGCTCCGCGAGCTGGCCGAGGAGCTGCGCCGATCCCGATCGCTCGAGGAGGCGATCGCCCGGCTCGGGGAAGGGCGCCAGGAGCTGGCCGCCGCCGCCGACCCCAAGGCGCTGGCCCTCAAGACCGGACTGACCGGGCTGGAGCTGCATCTGCAACAGGACCCGCTGGCCGCCGGAGACTCCGCCGCCGAGCAGCTCCGGGAGCTGGCCGCCGGCCTGTCCGCGCTGGCCCCCGCCGCCCGTTCCCAGGCGGCCTCCCAACTGGAGGAGCGGGCAGCCGACCTGGAAGGGTTGGACGCCGGCCTCCAGGCGGCCCTGGAGGCCGTCGCCGAGGCGGTCCGCTCCGGTGAGGGAGCCGAGGAGGCTCTCGAGGCCGCCGGCCGGGAGGTCGAACGCGCCTCCGCCCAGGCCCGGCAGGGAGACGCCACGGCCGCCGCCCAGGCGGCGGTGCGCGACGCCCAAGCCCGACTCGATGCCGCCCGCCGGGGACAGGGCCAGGGCCAGGGCCAGGGCCAGGGACAGGGCCAGGGCCAAGGACAGGGTCAGGGCCAAGGACAGGGTCAGGGCCAAGGACAGGGTCAGCGCCAGGGTGGCCAGGTGACCGGCGGGAACACCTCGGGGGGCGGGGGCAACGCACTGGGCCCCGTGACCGGCGGCCAGGGCCAGGGGCGGGTGTCCCCGGGGGCCGGTGATCAAGACGCGCCGGAGCCGGTGGGGCGGTCGAGCGTGTTCGACCCGCCGGAGTTCCAGCGGGGGGATGAGGTCCGGGTCGACCTGGAGGGCTTGGATCCGGGCGAGGTGGAGGGCCGGCTCGAGGGAGAGGGGCTTCGCAACCTCCCGCTGGCCCCCTATACCGATCGCTACGCCGAGTATCGCCGGCAGGCCCTGGAGGCGCTGGACACGCTGGCCATCCCGCCGGCCCAGCGGGAGCTGGTGATGACCTACTTCACGGTCTTGGAACCATGACGCGCCCTACCTCTCCTTTTGGCGCGCGAAAGTCGGGTCCTGGCCCGAAAACTCCGCGCCGGAACGCTCGGGGGAGCCCAAGCCGTGACCCCTGAGGAGTTCAGCCGGCGGGTGGCCACCGTGGAGGCCGAGGTCGGCAAGGTGATCGTCGGCCAGGAGGAGCTGGTGCGGGCGGTCCTGATGGGTGTCCTGTGTGAGGGCCACGTGCTGCTGGAGGGGGTCCCGGGCCTCGGCAAGACCATGCTCCTCTACACGCTGGGCCGGGCCCTGGAGCTCGAGTTCGGGCGGGTTCAGTTCACCCCGGACCTCATGCCGGCCGACATCCTGGGGACCAAGGTGCTCCAGGACGGGCGCTTCGAGTTCCACCCGGGCCCGGTCTTCGCCAACCTGGTGCTGGCGGACGAGGTCAACCGGGCGACTCCCAAGACGCAGTCCGCCCTGCTGGAAGCCATGCAGGAGCGCCGGGTGACGCTGGGTGGCGAGACCCGCTCCCTTCCGCGGCCCTTCTTCGTGATGGCCACCCAGAACCCCATCGAGATGGAAGGTACCTACCCGCTCCCCGAGGCCCAGCTCGACCGGTTCATCTTCAAGGTGCTGGTCCCCTTCCCCTCCGGCGACGACCTGGTGGAGATCCTGCGCCGCACCACGGTCAGCGAGGGGGCCGAGGTCGAGAGGGTGCTCGACGCCGCCACGCTGCTGGAGATGGGCAAGGTGGTCCGGGACATCCCGGCCGGCACCCACCTGCTCCGCTATGCCTCCACCCTGGTGGCCGCCACCCATCCTGAGAGCGCCTCCGCTCCGGCCGGCATCAAGCGATACGTGCGCTACGGGGCCAGCCCGCGCGGGGCTCAGGCGCTGGTGCTGGGTGGCAAGGCACGGGCGGTGATGGAGGGACGGCTCAACCTGGCCACCGAGGACGTCCAGGCCATCGCTCCCCACGCACTGCGCCACCGCCTGGTGCTGGGTTACGAGGCCATCGCCGACGGGGTCGACCCCGACCGGCTGGTGGCCGAGGTCCTGGAGGCCCATCCCGAGCCCAAGGCCGAGGAGTAGCGGTGCTCCTCGAGGCGGAGCTGCGAGCCCGCCTGGAGCGCCTCTCCTTGCGCGCCCGGCGCCGAGTGCGGGGGGTGTGGAGTGGGCGTCACGCCTCGGTGCGACGGGGGGAGAGCCTCGACTTCGCCGACTATAGGGAGTACCAGCCCGGCGACGACTTCCGGCGCATCGACCACCAGCTCTGGGCGCGGCTGGGGGTGGTGCTGGTGAGGCTCTACGAGGCAGAGGAGGAGCTCCCCCTCCGGCTGGTGCTGGACACCTCCGCCTCGATGGGCTTCGGGCGCAAGGCGGCCGTCGCCGGGAGGCTGGCGGCGGTGATGGCCTACCTGGCGCTGTCGGGAGGCGACCGGATCAGGCTGGTGACGGTGCCCGGTCCCGCCGGGCCGGCGCGGCTGGGACCTTGGGCGCGCCACGTCTCGGCATGGCCCCAGGTGGAGCGCCGCCTGGAAGAGCTTCGGCCCGGGGGAAGGGCCGACCTGGCGGCGGCCGCCCGACTGCTCCTGGGGAGTGGCGCCACCCAGGGCCCGGTGGCCCTGGTGAGCGACCTCCTCACCGAGGGGTGGCAGGACGGGGTCCGGGCGCTGGGGATCAAAGGGGGAGGGATTGTGCTCCACGTCCTCTCCCCCGAGGAGCTGGAGCCCGACCTCACCGGTGACCTCACCCTGGTCGATTCCGAGACCGGACGGGAGCTGCCCGTCTCGGCCTCGGCCGAGGGCGTCGAGGCCTATCGGCAGGCATTGGGAAGGTTCCTCGACGAGGCCTCCCGGGTGGCTCGCCGGGCCGGCCTCGACTACGTGCTCGTCCCGGCCACCGATCGGGCGGTGGAGGACGCCCTCTCCGCCTTGGCCTCGACCCAGGTGGTGGCATGAGGCCCCTGCCGTTCTTGCGTGAGTTCCGGACCGCCGGCGGGTCATTACTCCCGCAAGAACGAGAGGTGGAGG
>JBOGFC010000190.1:0-2526 GCA_050742155.1 Acidimicrobiia bacterium | reverse complement strand
GCTGGGGAGCTCGTTCTTCCGTCTTCCCAGGCGGACCGTTCTCGGTCCAGGCTGGGCCCGAGCCGCCGGCGGGTGAGCACTCGCGCGTTCAAGGCCGTAGAGCCTTGGCGACAGACCGTGCCCCCGTTGGTGGTGAGGAGGAACCGACCGCAAGTGGGGCTCTCCTGACCCTGATGTGGACGGGGATTGCGTCCGTGATGGCCAAGGAGCCAGCGGGGGCGGGAGTTTCGGCGTGACCGGGAGGGTCCGCGTGACGCGCACGGGCCTGGACCAAGGTTCACGGTGTTCGACGCCGAGAACCAGGAGGTCTTCAGCCCGTGCGCGTCACCACTGCATTCAAGCGCCTGTTGCGCCTCGAGGGGGTGAACGTCACCGCCGTGGACTTCCTCGCCTCGATGGTGGTGATCACCGTGGCCCTGCGCCGTCGCCGGCTGGTCTGCCCCCACTGCGCCCACAAGACCCGATACCGCTACGACACCCGGCCAGAGCCGTCGAGCTGGCGGCACGTGGATCTCGGGGTGTGGCGGGTCGAGCTGCGAGCCGACCTCCGGCGATTGCGCTGCCCCGATCACGGCGTGGTCACCGAAGCCGTGCCCTTCGCCCGCCCTGGCGCCAACCTGACCCGGGACTTCGACGACTTGGTGGCCTGGCTGTGCACCAGGATGGACAAGACGTCGATCTGTCGCCTGGTGCGGGTGTCGTGGCGCACGGTGGGACGGGTCTGCGAGCGGGTGGTCGACAGCGAGTTGGACCCCAACCGCCTCGACGGGCTGTTTCGCCTCGGGGTCGACGAGATCTCGTGGCGCAAGCACAACAAGTACCTCACCCTCGTGGTGGACCACGACCGGGGCAAGGTCATCTGGGGGGCCAAGGGCCGTGACTCCAAGACCCTCGACCAGTTCTTCGACGAGCTCGGCGAGCAGAGAAGCGCCTGCATAGAGGCGGTGTCCATGGACCTCGGGCCGGCCTACCTAAAGTCGGTGACCGCCGAGGGCCATGCTCCTCAGGCGGTGGTGTGCGCCGATCCGTTCCACCTCGTCAAGCTCGTCGGCGACGCCCTCGACGAGGTTCGCCGGGAGCTGTGGAACCACCTGCGCAAGCTCCCCGACGATCGCTGGGCCAAGGCCTACAAGGGGTCTCGCTGGGCTTTGCTCAAGAACCCCGAGGACCTGAGCGAGCGCCAGGCGGCGAAGCTGAAGGACATCAAGCGCAGGGGCGGGGCGACATGGCGGGCCTACGAGATGAAGGAGTCCTTCCGAGCCATCTTCGCCGGCGACCTGGACCGGGCCCAAGCCGACGAGGCGCTGGAGCGATGGTGCGCCCGGGCGCAGCGGTCCCGCCTTCCGCCCTTCGTCAAGGTCGCCCGGACGATGCGCCAGCGTCGAGACCTTCTCCTCAACGCCATCGAGCACGGAATCTCGAATGGCCGGGTGGAAGGGATGAACACGAAGGTGCGACTCCTCATCCGCCGGGCCTATGGGTTCCACTCCGCCGACGCCGCCCTTGCCCTGGTCATGCTCGCCGCCGGGCCGATTGACCTCAAGCTCCCTCACGAACGAGCGGCGGTGAGGAGGAAGGTGGCGTGACCCACATCCTCGTCAGGAGAGCCGGAATTTTCGGTGGGTTTGCAGGAGTGGAGTTTCGCACTTTCGGGGGTTCCTGACCGACCCGTGAGGTAGCGGGCGAAGCGGGTTCGTGATTGCCACCACTTGAGAAGGTCGCGGCGGCACTCTCTATCTGTCTGTGGTACCACGGACAGATAGGAGGTCATAGGATGGACTCGTTGGCAGGTAGACGTTCACCACGCCTGGTTCGCGGCTCGCTGATCACGCTGCGCCGGCGGTGCGGCAAGCCCAACTGCCACTGCGCAGAGGGCGCCCCCCATGAGACACCGGCACTGTCGTACTCGGTGGAGGGCCGCACCCGCACGCTCACCTTGCGGCCCGAGGAAATGGCAGTGGTGCAGGCGGCGCTGGAGCGCTACGCGGCTGCCCGCCAACGTCTTGAAGACGAAGCGCTGGCAGGGATCGAGGCACTGCGAGCCCGACTGTCGGGCCGCACCACCCGGTAGCGGGCCCCGGCATGGACCCGCTGGCCGCGTGGGCGGCCCTGGTGCAGATGTGCGCGCCGCGCTTCGGCCGGCCCAGCTTCGGCATCTTCGCCGACCTCGTGCGAGGGTGGGTGCTCGCGCCGGGCCGGCGCACCGTGACCGCGATGATCTCGGTGGCCGACCCAGGGAGCCGGCGCGCCCATGACGCCTATCACCGGTTCCTGCGCGACGGCGCCTGGGCCATGAGCGGGCTGTGGCGGATGCTCGCAACCCATGCCATCTCCCGCTTTGAACGTCCCCCCGTGGACCGGACACCCAAGACCAGCGCGAGCTGGGGAAGGATGTGTCGATGGAGCACTACACCCCGGAGTTCCGGCAAGACGCTGTCTCATTGGTGCTGTCGTCGGGGCGAGCGATCAAGGAGATCGCCCGAGAGCTCGGCATCAACGACACCACGCTGGGCAATTGGGTCCGAG
>JBOGFC010000189.1:0-2282 GCA_050742155.1 Acidimicrobiia bacterium | reverse complement strand
TTCTACTACCAGGCGGCTCCTCAGCTGGTGGGCCCGGTGCGCTCCGCCCGGCCCACCGACGCCGAGCTGCTGGCCCCTTTCCAGCCGGTGCTGGCCGTCTCCGGGGGGGTGGACTTCGTGCTGCGGGAGCTGCAGGCGGCCGGGGTGACCGTGGTCGACGAGGTGACCCTGTCCGGCGCCTTCCAGCGGCTGGAGCGGCCCATGCCCTACAACCTGATGGCCAGCTTCGACATCGTGGCCCAGCAGGGCGGCGGTGTACCGCCCGCCGGGGAGCCCTATCCCTTCGGGGAGGGGGAGTTCTCAGGCCGACCGGCCAGCCGGGTGGCCATCCCCTTCTCGGCGGCCACCGACCTGGAGTACCAGTACCAGGAGGACCAGGGCGGCTACCTGCGCCTGGAGAACGGGGAGCCCTTCACGGCGCTGCCCACCTTCGAGGCCCAGCCCGAGCCGCTCATCCTGGACACGGTGGTGGTGCAGGTGGTGGCGCAACGCTCCTCCGGGTACACCGACGCCTCCGGCTCCGAGGTGCCCACCTTGGATGTGATCGGCTTCGGGCCGGCCCTCATCTTCCACCAGGGCCAAGTGCTGGAGGGGGAGTGGCGGCGGGCCGCCCAGGCCGATGGCACCCTGTTCTTCGACGAGGCGGGCCGAGCGCTCCAGCTACCCCCCGGACGGCTCATCGTCGAGCTGGTCCCCCGGGAGGTGGACGTGAGCTGGGAGTGACGCCAAACACCGTTCTGGCCGACTCTCAGCTATGGCATGACTTTCGCGATGCCATGATTGCTACCATGAAGGCATGGCCCAACTAACCCTTCGAGTGCCCGATGATCTGGCCGCCGAGCTGAAGGCAGCCGCAGCTCGAAGGGGGCAAAGCGTCAATGCCTGGGTAACGGATGTGCTGCAGGCGGCGGTGAACCCGGATCTGGCCGGCGACGAGGCGGCCCGGACCCGCGAGCGGCTGCGGCGTGCTGGCTTGCTGGCTGACCTTCCTGCCCGCTCGGTCTCTCCTCCCGATCCGGAAGCGGTGGCCCGTGCCCGGGTGGAGGCTGGCCGGGGCCGGCCCCTCTCCGAGCTCCTCTCCGAGGGCCGAGGCTGAGCGTCTTCGCCGATTCCTCAGCGGTCGTCAAGCTCTATGCCGACGAGGAGGGGAGCGATGCGATACGGACTCTGGGGGTAGTGGTCATCTCCAGCCTGGCCCGGGTGGAGGTGCCGGCGGGCATCTGGCTGTTCGGGGACGAGTTCGACGGCAGACTCATCGATGCACCAAAGGACCGACCGATCACGTTCGTCGGACCCGATCCTCACCGAGATCGCCGGTTCTATGGGACGTTTGAATACAACGCCGACCGGCAACAGTGGGTCGTGCGATGATGGTTACTGGCGTGCTCCGATTCGTGTTGGGGGCGATCAGGTTCGTACTCGGGCTGACGATCCTGGCCATCGGTGGGGCAGTGTTCGTGGCGATCTTCATGGTGTCTGCGCTGACGGTAGTGGGGCTGTTGCTGTTCCCGGTCACCGGACGCGGCCCGCTGCTGATCATGTGGGTGGGCGTGTGGCTGGCGTTCGGCCCAGCCCGTGCTCGCCGATTGAGAGTCTGGTTCGAGCACAGGTTCGGGAGAAAGCGGCGTGAGCTGCAGGTATTGCGTGAGCAGTGGTTGGCTGAGGAGCGGGAGAGGTTGACCGGGGCATCTGGCGCAAGAGCCGCATCGGTGAGCTTGCAGTAGGGCTGGCAAGAGTGCTGGTCGCCCAGTTCGAAGCGGATTACTTCGGGGCGCCCGAGTCCAGATTCACGGTGCTGGCTCCGACCGGAGAGGTCCTCGAGGAAACGGCTCGGCTGGTTGCCACCAGCGATCTTCACGCTTACTACGCCATCCAGCTGGCGAGCGCCTTGGCCGCTCGAGGCGCCGATCCCGAGTGCAGCGGTTTTGCCTGTTTCGATAAGAAGCTTCGGGAGGCAGCGTCGGCGGAAGGCTTCGTCATTCTTACTGAGAGCAACTCTCGGGGAGGCCCTAGCCCTCGGGGATGAAGGGGCGGTCGACGGTTGGTTTGGTCATGCTGGTCCTCCTCCTGGTGGTCATGGAGTAGGCCGCTGTCTGTGATGCCGAAGCAACGTCGTCGAAGGCAAGGCTGATCGGCACTCGCGACCGCGTGGCGTGGTGGGTTAACCTCTGCACGTATGGGAGGCGGCGGTTCGGGCGGGGCAGCGGGGAGCTGGCGAATCCTTGGGGCCGGCACTGACGGTTAGGCGGAAGTTACTTGGAGCAGGCACGAGGGAACCCAGC
>JBOGFC010000188.1:0-10525 GCA_050742155.1 Acidimicrobiia bacterium | reverse complement strand
GGCCAGACCGGCCCGGAGCGGAAGCGCAGGAAGAAGTAGCTGAAGATCAGGGTGGCGAAGAGGGCGGCCTCGGTGAAGATCAGCCACACCATCCCCCACCAGGCGAAGGCGCGAGGTCCCGAAGCGTGGACGGGCAGAGCTTCGTCGAGGTGCCCGGTGCGCTCCAGAGTGGTCACGTCTCTTGCGTCTCCCCCCTCGGCCAGAACCAACCGACGATGCCCCCCGCCGAGGCGGCCAGCCCGGCCACCGACACCGGCCAGCTCCCGGCCAGGACGCCGAAGAAGCCCACCATCATGGCCAGGGTGAGGAAGAGTGGCCAGGGTGACTCGTGGGGCATGTGGACCAGCGCCTGGGGCCGCCCGTCGAGGAGGCTGGTGGAGAGGGTGAGGTGCCCGCCGGCCAGGGGGCGTCCCCCCTCCTCCGGAGGCTGGGCACCGGCTCGCAGCTCGGGTTGGTCCCAGACCGGCTCCTTGGAGCGCACCTCGGGGATGGTCTCGAAGTTGTAGGCCGGCGGGGGAGAGGCGGTGGCCCACTCCAGGGTCTCGCCTTCCCAGGGGTCGTTGCCGGCCGGCTCGCCGAAGCGCCGGCTCCAGAACCAATTCCAGAAGGTGACCAGGATGCCGGCCCCCAGTACGAACGATCCCAGCGTGGAGAGCAGGTTGTGGACGTCCCAGCCCAGGCCGCTGAGGTAGGTGTAGGTGCGGCGAGGCTGGCCCAGCAGGCCGGCGATGTGCATCGGGAAGAAAGCCAGGTTGAACCCGGCGAACATCAGCCAGAAGCTCACCTTGCCCCACCCCTCGTCGAGCATCCGGCCGATCATCTTGGGCGCCCAGTAGTAGAGGCCGGCGAACATGGGGAACATGGCCCCCCCAGCCAGCACGTAGTGGAAGTGGGCCACCACAAAGTAGGAGTCGGTGACCGCCTGGTCGAAGGAGACGGCGCTGAACATGGCCCCGGTCAGCCCGCCGGCTACGAACAACACGATGAAACCGAAGACGAACAAGAGCGGCGTCTTGAGCACCGGCCTCCCGGCCACCAGGGTGGCCAGCCAGGCGAAGATCTGCACCCCGGAGGGGATCACCACCATGAAGCTGGCCGCCGAGATGAATCCCATGGCGATGTTGGGAAGGCCGACGGCGAACATGTGGTGAACCCAGACCCCGAAGCTGATCAGGGCGATGAACAGCTCGGCCAGGACGATGTACGTGTAGCCCACCATCCGGCGGCGGGCGAAGGTGGGGATGATCGCCGAGACGATCCCCAGAGCGGGCAGCACCACCAGATAGACCTCGGGGTGCCCGAAGATCCAAAAGAGGTGCTGCCACAGCACCGGGTCGCCCCCCCGGGCGGCGTCGTAGAAGTGGAACCCGAAGCGCCGTTCCAGCACCAAGAAGACGTTGGCCACGGTCAGGGACGGCAAGGCGAAGACCACCGTCAGGCCGAAGGCCACCTCCCCCCAGACGAAGATGGGGATGCGGTTGAGCGACATGCCCGGGGCGCGCTGCTTGAAGGCGGTGACCAGGAAGTTGATGGCCCCGGCGGTGGTAGAGATGCCGATGAAGACGAGCCCCAGGGCGTAGAAGTCGATGTTGAGGCCCGGAGAGAAGCGCTCGTCGGCCAGCGGCAGGTAGTTGAACCAGCCGTCGTTGGGGGCCTGGCCGATCAGGAAGGCCGAGTACATGAACACCCCGGCGGCCAGGAACACCCAGTACCCGAAGGCGTTGAGGCGGGGGAAGGCCATGTCCCGCGCCCCCACCATCAGTGGCACGAAGTAGTTCCCGAAGCCCGACAGCACCGGGGTGGCGAAGAGGAACATCATGGTCACCCCGTGCATGGAGAAGAGCTGGTTGTAGGTCTCCGGGTCGAGCAGGCGGAGGTCGGCCCGGGCCAGCTGGGCGCGGATCAGCAGCGCCTCCAGCCCGCCCAGCACGAAGAAGGCGAACCCGGTGTAGAGGTAGCGGAGCCCGATCCGCTTGTGGTCGACCGTCCCGGCCCAGGCGGCCAGGCCGGGCCGCTCGTGCCAGACCGACTCCAGGCGCTCGGCCAGGGCGGTCACTCCAGGCTCTCCAGGTAGTCGAGCAGGGCCTCCAGCTCCTCCCCGGAAAGCTGGGTGGGGGGCATGATCGCTCCCGGCTTGATCGACTGCGGGTCGGCGATCCAGCGGGCCAGGTTCGCCCGGGTGTTGGGGAGGGTGCCGGCGGCGATGGTCTCCCGGGCGGCCAGGTGGGTGAGGTCGGGGCCCAATCGGGCGGCCGCCTCGGTGCCGCGGATGGTGTGGCATCCCACGCAGGTGCTGGTGAGGAAGACTTCCTGCCCCTCGACCGCGCTCCCGTCCGGGGGGGCGGCCGGGGCGGCTTCATTCTCCAGCCAGGCCTGGAAGCGGCCGGGCGGCTCGGCCACCACGAAGAAGGCCATGTTGGCGTGCTGCAGACCGCAGAACTCGGCACACTGGCCTCGGTAGCGCCCCGGTTGGTCCGCCTCCAGCCAGGTGACGTTCTCCCGCCCGGGGATCATGTCGATCTTCGGACCGAGCTGGGGGACCCAGAAGCTGTGGATCACGTCGGCGGTGGTGACCCGGAACCGGACGGGCTCGCCCGCCGGGATGTGGATCTCGTTGGCGGTGACCGCCTCCCCGGGGTAGCGAGCCTCCCACCACCAGTCGTGCCCGACCACCTCGATGGTGAGCCGGGCGTCGTTCCCGCCCGCCGTGAGAGCGTTGAGGTCTCGGAGGGATATCACGAAGACCCCGCCCAAGATCAAGGAGGGAACGATCACTCCGGCCACCACGATGAACGGCTCTCCCCAACCGGGCTCGCCCTCGGTCCTCCAGCGAGTTCGGATGAGAGCCATCCCCAAGAGGAGCACCACCACGGCGAAAACGACCACGGAGATCCAGAACATCAGCCACCAGAGGCCTTCGATCCGGCGGGAGCCGGGGCCCTGGGCGTCGAGGATGGAGGGAGCGCCCGAGCAGGCGCCGAGTAGGAAGGCGATCGCCGTGGTCAGCCGAAGTCGCCAGCTGGGTGCCACTTTCCCCCGTCTTCCTCTCGGGCGCGCACCCTAGCAGCGAGCTCGGCGGCCCCAGAGGGGGCTACACTCGCCTGGGCCGGGCGCTTAGCTCAGGGGGAGAGCGCTTCCTTGACGCGGAAGAGGTCAGAGGTTCAAATCCTCTAGCGCCCACCAAGGACATCCCGTGTATTGCAAGGGATTTCGGCTATTCAGGACGAAGCGGAATCACCTCTGGCCCACGTTTGGCCCACACCTGGCCCACACGCGCGCGGTACCTGAGGCCTGCAAGGCGCTCCGCAGCCCGCTCATCCCGTCCCGGAAAGAGGTGCCCGTAGGTGTCGTAGGTGACCCGGATCGAGGCGTGTCCGAGCCGCTCCTGGATCACCTTGGGGTCCTCCCCGGCCTCGATGAGGAAGGCGACGTGGGTGTGGCGGAGGTTGTGGAAGCGGCAGGGCTCGCTGACCGACGCCCGCACCGCCGGCTGCCAGAAGCGGCGACAAAAGTTCGTCCGATGAAGCGGACCACCCTCGGGTGCGCTGAAGACGAAGCCGTCGGGTCCGACTGGGTACGTCGTGAGATGCTCGGCTAGATCCTGAGCCAGATGAGGGTCCAGAGATACCGTGCGGTGCGAGGCGCGGGACTTGGGCACAGGTCGGATCCGGACATGGCCTCGAACCTCCGAGACGGTCTCCTGCACCCGCAGGGTCCGTCGCAAGAGGTCGAGGCGTTCCAGCCTGAGGCCGGCGGCTTCACCGAACCGCAGGCCGGCATAGGCGCCAACCAGGACCAGGGCTCGGTAGCGAGGGTCGATGGCCGCCGCGAGCTCCTCCGCCTCTGAGGGACTCAGGAATCGCTGAGGTACCGCTATGACCCTGGGTAAGGCGACCGATCGGCAGGGGGTTCGAGCTAGGAAGCCGTCCTCCACCGCAACCGCCAGAGCCTGAGCCAGGAGCTGGTAGGCCTTGCGCACCGTGTTAGCTGCATACTCCCCTTCGACGAGTTCGGTCACCCACTCGCGGATGTCGCTGGGCTGGATACTTCGCAGCTCGAGGTCCCCGAAGGTCGGCAATACCAGGCTCCGGATGATCGACTGATCGCGGGCGCGGGTGGAGGGCGCTAGGTTCACCCGGCCCGCCTGTACTCGGGCGCACCACTCGCTGAAAGGCGTTTGGCCCAGTGCGGGATCCACCCACTCCCCACGATGGCGCTCCCTCTCCCGTTCGGTAAGCCACCGCTGAGCGTCCAACTTCCTCACGAAGGACTTGCTGCGCTGGCGACCGTCAGGACCTCGATATCGGGCCTCATAGGGTCTGGAGCGACCCCGTCGCTTGCGAACCGATCCCATGATGCGTGATTACCTTCTCGAAGTGCCGGTCACCGTCGACGCCGGGGGCCTTGCGGTGGCCTGTCGCCAGTCCCACGCCGAGGCTCGCGGCTTCGCCGAGCGACCTTACACCTCCGTTCTGACGCACCCTGCACGGCTATCCGGATCGACGCGTGGAGTTCTTGAGCTGATGTTTGATCCACTGCTCGACGTCGCTCTGCCGGAACCGGAGGTGTCGGCCGACTCGGAAGCCCGGTGGGCCCTCGCCCCGGTAGCGCCAGGCATAGATGGTGGCCACCGGCACGTCCAGGTAACGCGCCAGTTCTTGGACGCTCAAGAGCCGATCGAGGGCTTCCATGGCCCGATCCTGCGGGAGAACCCTTTCACCACGATCGCAAAACGCCTTTCACAACCGATTTCGAATCGGTCGCGGGCGGGAAGCCGCAAGCCGCGCGGTCGTGTAGCTCCCGCATCACCACGAAGCCGGCTGACCAGGCATTTCTGGGGTCTTGCGACCGGTTTGAAAGCGCGTTGAGAGGGTCCGTGAGACTCTGGTGAAAGGGTCTGGCGGTCTGCTCGGTGTCGTGAGTCGCTTGACATGCTCCGTCCTTCGCGGTGATGGCCTGGTCCTTGGGTTCCATGCTCTCGATGGTGGGGTGGCCCGATTTCAAATTGGACGCAGCTCGGTCGCAGCCGGGTCTGAATCCGTTTCTGCGATCGATTTGAAACCGTCTCCGGGCATCTTGGGGACCGTGAGGATCTCATACCGATCCGCGATCCACCCGAGGGTGGAAGCAGAAGGCGATCAGGTCTCGGACCCGAAGTCCCAGGCAACAACATGGGACCGCAGCCTTGCCAGCACCACCTCCCATTGGTCCAGGATCGTCGTCCACCCGATCTGCCAACGAACACAGGCCGACTCTGATCTCCCTTTCATCCTCCGCAACCGCCGCCCCCTTTCAAGACACACGCACTTGCAACAGAGTTGCCGATGTCTACATGTAGACAGGAGCGGTCGTGATGGACCTAGAGCGTGGCACGCTCGCGAGAGTGGACCGTAGGTTGTTGGCGGGGCTCGGCGGGGACGAACACTTCCAGATGGTGCGGGTCCCAGTGACGGCAGCGAAGTGGTCGACATGGAAGCGCTACTGCGACGCCGCGGGCGTCTCCATGGGTCGCGCGATCCTCGCCCTCATCGACCGGGAACTGGTCAGCGTCTTCGGCGAGTTCGGCGATGGCGGTATCCCGGTGTTCGCTGCCGAGGCGGAGGAGGAGCTCGCTGCCCGCGAGACAGCGATCGCGGATCGGGAGCGTCGCCTCGACGCGGATGAGAGGCAACTGCGGGACTGGGGTGAGCGTCTTCGACACTGGGAGGATGAACTGAGGAGCCGGGAACAGCAGGTGGAGTTGGTGGCGAAGCTGACCGTGAGACCCAGGCAGCCCAGCCCGAAGGTCGGCCGCAACGAGCGATGCCCATGCGGTTCAGGTCTGAAGTACAAGCATTGTCACGGCCTCACCGGCGGAGCAGGCTGGTAGCGCATATTGACGGTTCCCGGACGGGTTATTCGGCTGCTTTCCTGGATGACCGGCGCACGTTATGCGCTGTCAGGGCCACCGGACGCTGAACGGACGAACGCCCCACCCCTCCTCCCAGTTCAATCGAGTCCGCTGATGTGGCCGCCGCCACTGAGTAGCAACTTGACAATCCTTCGGTCTTGTCATAAGTTATGACCACGCCTTGTCATAGCTTATGACAGGCCCGGAGGTGAGCAGTTGTCTGAGCGCAGCCCAGGCGGGGACACCCGGGAGACGATTCTCCTGGCCCTGATCAAAGTCATCGCTACCAAGGGGATCACCGAGTTCTCGGTGCAGTCCGTCGCCGACGAGGCCGGAGTGGCCCATCGCACCGTCTACCGCTACTTCCCCAGCCGGGAGACGCTGCTGGAGGGCCTCGCCGCGTACCTGGAGCAATCCCAGAACATCTACGGGCTTCCCGGCGCACCGCGCGACTTCGATGAGTTGGTCGGGGCGGTTCCCAGGTTATTCCGGTTCTTCGACGAGAACCGCGACCTGGTGAGGGCGACGGTTCTGACCGCGATGGCGATAGGCCTCGAGCCTGATGTCCGACGCACCCGCACTGAGGCGTTCCTCGAGCTGGTTCGGAGGGAGGCGCCGCACCTGAGCGAGATCGAGCAGGAGCGGTGGGCGCTGGCTCTACGCGCTCTCTCCTCGTCCGAGACCTGGGTCTCCCTCACCGAGCGTTTTGGCATGACCTCGGCAGAGGCGGGTGAGACCGTGAGCGATGCGCTGGGCGTGCTGGTGAGCCATATCCGCGGCGCCGAAGTCGACCCTCGGGGAGGCGGATGATGGCCGCCACTGGCCGGATTACCGCCAAAGAGATCGTCGAGCTCTCATCTCAGTCGCCTCGCCAGGTGGTCGGAGGGAAGGCATACACGCTGGGTGTCCTGGCGGGGGCGGGCTTCCCGGTGCCCCCTGGGGTGGTGGTCCCGGTCGGGATGGCACCCAAGGACCTGGCGGCAGCCGTCGACCGTGTTCGCGAGGTTCTCGGCAAGGGTCCCTTCGCGGTCCGGTCCTCAGCGATCAGCGAGGATGGGGACGAGCATTCCTATGCCGGTCTGTATGACACAGTCCTCTGGGTTGAGGGTGCCGAGGCGTTGATTGCCGCGATCCGCCGGGTGGCATCGTCGGGGACGTCGGAGAGAGTGCGCAGCTATGGAGATGCAGAGGCCGGCGGCATCCCGGTGCTGATCCAGCCGATGGTCTCCGCCGATGCAGCCGGTGTGGCCTTCACGGCCGATCCGGTGACCGCCGACAGGGACGTGATTGTGGTCAGTGCGGTGCGCGGTGTAGGCGAAACCCTCGTCTCGGGCACCAGGGACCCCGACGAGTGGGAGGTCCGGGGCAGCGAGGTGAGAGCGCGGCGAACACCGGAAGAAGCTCTCGCCGATGAACAAGTGGCCGCGGTCGCCGACCTGGCCCGCCGGGTGGAGAGTCACATGGGGAGCCCTCAGGACATCGAATGGGCGCTGGAGGGCGACCAGCTCTATCTTCTCCAGGCACGCCCGATCACCGGCCTCCCCGACGTCGAGCCCGTCCAGCCGGACCTGTCACCACCGGACGAAGGGTCGTGGATGCTCGACGGCGGTCATTATCCGACGCCCATCTCGCCCTCCGCCGCCTCCTTCTACCTCCCCTCTATTGAGCGAAGCATTTCCGCTGCATTCGCCGAGTTCGGGGCTCTGATCGACGGCGTGCGCAACGAGGCGGTGGGTTGGAGGGTCTACGGGAAAGTGGTACCTCCGGGCGGGAAGGAGGGGAAACCCCCACCCTGGTGGCTGTTGGGAGCTCTGGCACGAGTGGCGCCTCCGATCCGGAGAAAGGTGGCCAAGGCCAGGGAGGCAGAGACCCGCGGATTGGGCAAGTCCTACATCGAGAGATGGTGGGCGGAATGGCGTCCCGGCCTAAGGGCGGAGATCACGGAGAGATCGCAGACACCGCTGTCCACGCTCTCCGACGAGGAGCTCCTCGACGAGCTCGACCGGCGTCTAGATCTGCTGGAGCGGGGCCAGGAGATCCACTTCAAGCTCTTCGTCCCCTACCTGCTTGCCGTGCATCGCTTCGTGCGGTTCTGCGTGGATCGGCTCGGCTGGGAAGAGACCGAAACCGTTCAACATTTGAGCGGAATCTCCGACATGTCCAGCGCTCCCGGGCGACGGCTCGACGAGATCGCCGACGTGGTCCGGAGCTCAACCGAGCTCACGTTGCTCGTCGAGTCGCACACCTCGGGATTGGATGATCTGCATCGCGTCAGCGCCGAAGCAGCCCGCTTGATCGACCGCTTCCTGGCCGAGTTCGGGGACCGTGCCACCAGCTACGACGTGCTCCAGCCAACAATTGCCGAGCTACCCGATCTCCTCATGGCAACCATCCGGAGCCTGGTCGAACGCCCCCCAAAGACGACCGAGCCGGGTATCGAGGTACTTCGCCATCGACGCGACTCTTTGCAGGGCGAGACCGCACGATCGTTCGCGGAGCTGCTGAGCCAACTGGAGACCGCCTTCCCCGTCCGGGAGGACAACATCCTCTACACCGACAACATCCCCCTGGGCCTAATGCGGCTGGCTCTGCTCGAGATAGGGCGTCGCATCGTCGACCGGGGATTGCTGACCGACGCTTCACATGTCTTCTTCCTGTCGGTCGACGAGGCCCGAGACGTCATCGGGGAAGGCCTCGATCTGAGAGCTGCGGTCGACCAGCGACGCGCCGAGCGTGTCTGGGCGGAACGGCACGCCCCTGCACCGACGCTCGGCCCCCCGCCGGCGCCGCCTCCCGATCTGCGAGCCCTCCCCCGAGAGGCCCGTGAGCTGATGGAAGGGCTGCTCTGGTCCATTGCGAATGACCTCGCCACCCCACCCGGGGATGGGCTCTCCGGGGTCGGGGCCTCTCCGGGTGTCTATCGGGGAAAGGCCAGAGTCATCAGAGACGAAGCCGAGTTCGCCCGGATCGAGCACGGAGACGTGCTCGTGTGCGCCATCACCACCCCGGCATGGTCGGTGCTCTTTCCCCGCATCGGGGCGGTGGTCACCGACAGGGGAGGACTTCTCTCCCATGCCGCCATCGTGGCTCGTGAGCATGGGATACCCGCCGTTCTCGCCACCGGGACCGCCACACAACGAATCGAGGACGGCGAGGACGTGACCGTGGACGGGACCGAAGGTCGAATCGACATCGCGGACCCGCCAACCAATAGCAGAGGAGGAACGAGATGAGGCCCATCACGATATGGATGACCGTGGTGGGAGTCTTCTACGTGGCCATATTCGTAGCCGCCACGTTCGTGAAGCTTCCCATCCAGGACTTCATCAGTGAAGACGTTCTCGGCCAAGTGCCTCCAGGAGACGAGGTGTTCCGGCTGCTCGAAGACACCTGGGTCATGTTCGGACTGGAGTTGGGCGTCATCGGAGTGGCCCTGATCATCGGATCCCGAGTTCCCAATCGGGCCAAGCTCCTGGTGTGGACCGTTCTCGGTCTGGAATTGGTCCGCGGCATCGTCGACGACCTCTACATGCTGACCCGCGGCTACGAGACCGCCGGCTTGGTGGCTTGATCGTGATTCACTCGGTGATCATCCTCACCGGGCTGTATGCGCTCTCCACGACGAGAACCGCGAGAGAGCCGGCGGAAGCAATAGCGGCAGGCACGTAACCCTTCTCGCCTCGCCGGTGCCTACAAGGGTGAAATGCCTTCGATGCGCTCCACGAAGCTGTCGCAAGCCTGAGTCGGCAGCTCGAGCGCCGGAGGGCCGAGAGGCTTGGCGTGGTCGCGGCGGCCTGGCCTGGCCGCGACGAACTTCTCTTGGTGTGACAGACCGAGCGACATGGCAGATCGGCCAGCGCGGTGACCTCGGGAACCAGCGCCAGATCACCAGATCCCGAGCGACATCGCCCATATTCGAGACCGTCCGGGATCGGCACTTTCGGTGTGGGTCGTGGAACCTTGATTGCGAGTCAGTCGTCTAGCTAGCCCGAGCCTGTGGTGGCTGCTAGCTCGGTTAGCCGGCGTTCGAGGAAGCGCCGTTCGGCACCGTCGTCGGTGAGCTCCCTCGCACGCCGATAAGCGTCCCGCGCCTCATCGGTCCGCCCGAGCCGTCGCAGGAGTTCGGCTCTGGTCGAGTGCAGGTAGCGGAAGTGGTCTAGACCGAGTCCGTCGACGATACGCAGGCCGGCCTCCGGTCCTTCGGTCTCGGCCATAGCGATGGCACGGTTCAGTTCAACGACGGGTGAGGCAGTCAGGCGGGTGAGCTCCCCGTACATTGCCGCGATCTGCGCCCAGTCGCACGGCATCTCGGCGTGCAACGAGGCGATCGCCGCCTGCAGGACGTAGGGCCCGCGGCCGCCCAAGGCGATCGCCTGGTCGAGTTCGGCGCGTCCACGGGCGATCTGCGTGGTGTCCCAACGTGACCGGTCCTGATCGGCGAGCAGCACCAGCTCCCCGTCGGCAAACCGCGTCTCGCGACGGGAGTCGTGCAAGAGCATCATCGCTAGTAGCCCGCGGATCTCTGGGTCGTCAGGAAGCAGTTCGGCGAGCGCGCGTCCCAACCAAATCGCCTCAGCCGCGAGTTCGTCGCGGCCACCGTAGCCCTCGTGGAAGATCAGGTAGATGACGGCGAGA
>JBOGFC010000187.1:0-4296 GCA_050742155.1 Acidimicrobiia bacterium | reverse complement strand
GCCGCAGGCCGCCCCTACAATCGTCTGGTGGCCGAGATCGGCTTGATCCTCATCGTCGCCGCGGTCGTGCTGGCGATCGTCGCCCTGTTGATCGGCCGGGTGGGGAGGGCCACCCGCGACATCGCCGAGGAGACGGCTCCCCGGGTGGGCCCCGAACCGATCCGGCCCCGCCCGGCCGTGTCGGACTTCCACGTGCGGGGAGCGGAGGCGCAGGTCTTCTTCAAGGTCCCCCTTCCCGCCGAGGGCGCCGACGAGGTGCTCCGGGAGGTCCTCCTCCAGGAGGCGGTGGAAGTGCTGCGGGAGAAGCGCCACACCCTGCCCATCGAGGGGGTCACCCGGGTGGCGGCCTTCGGGCAACGGGACGGGGATCACGTTCCGGTCGGCCACCTCTCCCTGCGGGAACCGGGTGTGCTTCCTCCCCCCCAGGCGCCCTCGCCTCTGTTGCAGTTCGGCAAGCTCGGCTACGACCCCTTGGAGGAGCAGTTCGCCGCCGAGCGGCCGGGCCGGGCTCCCGGGCTGGCGGAAGCCCCCCCGCGGGCCGAGCTCGCTCCGATCGGCCAGGAGCTGCGCATCCCGCGGGCGGTGGAGGCCGGCCTGCGTTCGCGCGGTGTCGAGCCGAACCAGATGTCGGCCGGGCAGCTGGTGGTGGCGCTGCTGGAGCTGGTGGGCTACTCGTTGGCGCCCGCTGAGCGAGAGAGCACGTTCTTCGCCAGCAAGGGGGGGATCCGCACCTACCTACGGGTCGTGCCCCACGAGGCCGGCGACCACCCGGAAGTCGACGAGCGGGTCATCGACGAGTTCTTCGTCGACTTCGCCTCCTCCGGCGCGGACCGGGGCCTACTCGTCTCCGACAAGTACGGTCCGTTCGTCATCCACTCCCGGGAGCGGCGCGAGCCGCGGGTCCGTTTCGTCACCCGGGAGCGTCTGCAGCACTTCGTCGACGCCCTGGCCCTCGGCTAGACCGCCTCATTGAGAAAGGTGGTAGGCAAGAGAAGGCGGCCATCGAGATGAGGGTGGGGGTGGCGCTGCCCCACTACGACTTCTCCTTTCCGGGGAAGGAGCTCGCCTGGGAGGCGCTGCGCGAGACGGCGGTCTGGGCGGAGCGGGCCGGCTTCCACTCGGCCTGGATCTCCGACCATTACTTCTTCGATATCTCCCGCTATGGCGGCCCGCCGGGGCCCCGGGCGGGCTTCGACCCGCTCGCCGCCCTGGCCGGCCTGGTCCCGACCACCCGCTCGCTGGTGCTCGGTACGTTGGTGCTGGCAGTGGGCTTGCGTCCCCCGTCGGTGCTGGCCAAGACGGTTGCCTCACTGGACCGCCTGTCGGGCGGCCGGTTCGAGCTGGGCCTGGGAGCGGGCTGGAACGAGCCGGAGTACCGGGCGGCCGGGCTTCCCTTTCCGTCCCCCCGGGTGCGGTTGGCCGAGCTGGGGGAGGCGGCCGAGCTGGTGAGGGCCATGACGGGAGCCGAGCGGGCCACCTGGTCGGGCCACTCCTTCCGGGTCGACGACGCTCCCAACCTCCCCGCCGCGGAGCGGCGACCGGTGCCAATCTGGATCGGAGCCAAAGGGGACCGGGCGCTCCGGGTGGTGGCCCGCCACGCCGACGGGTGGAATGTGGTCTGGCGATGGACCCCGGACTCCTATCAGGAGCGGCTACAGGTCCTGGAGAGGGCTTGTGAGCACGTGGGCCGGGACCCGGCAGATATCCGCCGCTCGGTAGGGCTGATCACCCTGGTGGGAGAGAGCCGGCGCGACCTGGAGGGGAGGCTCCGGCGCTGGCAGGAGCTGGCGCCTCCGGGTGTGGGAGCGGGCGACCTGCAGGACTCGACCGCCGGCCGATTGGTGGGCACCCCCGAGCAGGTGGTGGAGAGGCTGGCAGAGCTTCAGGCGCTGGGGGTAGACGAGCTGGTGGCCAACTTCGCCCCCCTGCCCTTCGGGTGGTACGAGGACTCGGGTGCTGATCTGTTCTCGGAGCAGGTCCTGCCCACGGTGGCGGCGTGGCCGGATAGACTGGAGCGTGTAGGGAAGGAGAGTTGATGGGAAAAATCGGCGCACCAGAGCTCATCATCATCCTGGTGGTGCTCTTGCTCCTCTTCGGAGCGAGGAAGTTGCCCGACCTGGCCCGGTCGTTGGGCGCTTCGGCCAAGGAGTTCCGCCGGGGACTGGACCAAGGGCACAAGGAAGAAGAACGGGAACCCTCCGAGACCTGAGCGGAACCTTCTTTCGACCGGCCTTCGTTGACTAGCTGACCGATGCCCGACGCCCCCACGTGGGAGGAAGTCGCCAGGCAGCATGGCCGGAAGATCTATAACTTCGCTTATCGGCTCACGGGCAATCCCGACGATGCCGCCGACCTCACCCAGGAGGTGCTGCTCCGGGTCCGCAAGGGTCTCTCGGCCTACCAGCCCGGGTCGTTCGAGGGATGGCTCTGGCGTATCACCCGCAACGCCTTCCTCGACGAGGTGCGGCGCCGACAGCGTAGGCGTACCGTTCCGCTCCCGGACGAGGTGGACCGTATCGGGCGAGCCACCGCCCCGCCCCCCGAGGAGGTCCTGGCCGGCATGAGCCTGGGAGAGGACGTCCAGCAGGCCCTACTCGAGATGCCGTGGGAGTTCCGGGAGGCGGTGGTGCTGTGCGACGTCGTGGGGCTTTCCTACCAGGAGATCGCTGACGCCACCCGCGTCCCGCTGGGAACGGTGCGGAGCCGGATCCACCGGGGTCGAAGGCTGCTGAGAGAGCGCCTGGCGTGAACCATCCCGACGATCTCCTCTCGGCCTATCTGGACGGTGAGCTGGATCTTGGGGAGGAGGCTCGTCTGCGGGCCCATCTCGACCACTGCCAGACGTGCCGTGTGGAGCTGGCCGTCCTGCACCGCGTCCGGGGGGCCGTCCGATCCCTGCCGCGCCTCGATCTTCCGCCCTCCCTGGTGGTGCAGGGCCCGGGCGAGGCCGCCCCGTCCCGGAGATTTCGCTGGGCGGCCGCCCTGGCGGCGGCGGCGGTCGTGGTGGCCGTCGGGCTCGCCCGGCTGGCCTCGCCTGCTGCCACCACCCTGGATCTCGAGGCGATCGCCGACCGCCATGCCGCCCGGGCGATCCTCGACCGCGGCCCGCTTCCGGTCCGGCTGGCGGCGGCTGTCAACGAGTGATGCGTCTTCTATCCGCGGTCGGGATCGTGGCGACATGCCTCTTGTTGATCACCCCGGCCTGGGCCGAGGACGGGATACTCGAGGAACGCCTGGCCCAGGCGGCCGAGGCCGAGTATTCGGCCGAGCAGCTGGTGGTTTGCTGGACGCCGGTGGGGGAGGTGGCGGGCGTCTATGGCGTGCAGCAGGGAGGTGGAATGCTGCTGCTGAGCCACGGAGGCTCGGAGGCGATGCTGGCGGGGACGGAAGTCATCAACCGGGTACCCGGCGAAGGCTGGCGTCGCGTGGAGCTGCGGGTCCCGTCCATGCCGGCCCTGAGCGCCCGATACCGCGTGGAGGTCGGCAGAACCGAGACCTACCTGGGCCGGCCGGTCCAACCCGTCGAGGTGTGGGAGGAAGATCTGCTGCGGGTCCGCTTTGTCTTCGACGCGCAGACTTCCGTGCCCCTCGTCACCACGGTGTTCGCCGGGGATGGCAGCCCGTTCCGGATGTCGAGCTTCACCCGCTTCTCGACCAGGGGCCCCAAGCTGGTGCTACCGGCCGGCGGCCCCAAGCGCTCAGTCGAGTCGGCCCAGCCCGCCTCCCTGCCGAAGGAAGCCGCCGGTTATGAGTTGACCGATGCCTACCAGGGGCCCCACGACGGTGTCCACGCCTACTACACCGACGGGCTCTTCAGCTTCTCGGTTTTCGAGATCTCCGGCCTGGTTGATCCCGGGTCGCTGCCTGATACCACCGAGCTGGCGGTGACCGGCCGCACCTACCGGATGCGAGTGATGCCCTCCGAGCTCTGGGTGCTGTGGTCGGGTGAAGGGCATTCCTACTTGTTGGTTGGTGACCTCCCTCCCGATCACCTGGAGGCGGTGCTCGGCGAGCTGCCGGCCCCCCGCAGCGACGGCCTGCTCAGCCGGTTGCGCCGGGCCGTGTTCGGGGGCTAGTGCAGCGACCCGGAAGTACGACCGGCATCTCGCCGGCCCTCGACGCCCCCGGCGGCGTCCTCCTCTCGACGCAGCACCAGGCTGCGCCTTCGTCGTGCGTCCTTGCCGGATGGCGCCGAGGCCTCGGCGATACATCCGACCTACTTCCGGGACACCGCACTAGTGTACCTGCGCGTAAATCCATCGGATTTGAGCTAAACCCTTCCAGACTGTGCTGGTG
>JBOGFC010000186.1:0-55620 GCA_050742155.1 Acidimicrobiia bacterium | reverse complement strand
CCTGCTCGTAGTGCCAGCAGGCCGTGGCGTGCCCCTGGGTCACCAGCTCGAGGGGTGGCTCCTCCTCGACGCATTTCTCGGTGGCGAAAGGACACCGCGGGTGGAAGCGGCATCCGGAGGGTGGGTTGAGCAGGTTGGGCGGCTCGCCCTCCAGCGGGGCGAGCTTGCGCCTCACCCCCTTGATGCTGGGGGTGGAGGAGAGCAGCAGCCAGGTGTAGGGATGCTTGGGCCGGGCGAACACCTCCTCGGTGGGACCGAGCTCGACGATCTTGCCGGCATACATGACCGCCATCCGATCGGACACCTCGGCGATCACCGCGATGTCGTGGGAGATGTAGATGATCGACATCCCCAGCTCGGCCTGGATCTGCTTGAGCTGCTTGAGGATGCGGTCCTGGACGATCACGTCCAGGGCGGTGGTGGGCTCGTCGGCGATGATGATCTGCGGGTCGCAGGAGAGCGCCATGGCGATCACCGCCCGCTGGCGCATGCCTCCGGAGAACTCGTGCGGGTATCGGTCCATCATGGCCGGCGGCAGCCCCACCAGCTCGAACAGCTCGATGATGCGCCGGTTCATGGCCGCAGTGCTCATCGCTGGGAAGTGGGTGTGCATCGCCTCCCGGATCTGGTCCCCCACCCGGTAGACCGGGTTCCAGGCGTTCATGGCTCCCTGGAAGACCATGGCGATGTCCTTCCACCGATGCCGGCGCATGGCGGTCTGATTGAGGCGGACCAGGTCCCGACCGTTGAGCCGGATCTCTCCCTCCTTGATGCGGCCGTTGTCCGGGAGGAGGCGGAGCAGCGCCATGGCGATGGAGGTCTTCCCGCACCCGGACTCACCTACCAGCCCGAGCGCCTCCCCCTGGTGGAGGCTGAAGGTGACGCCGTCCACCGCCGACACCTCGCCCTCCCGGGTCTGGTAGTGCATGACCAGGTCGTCCACCTCCAGGAGGACCCGGCCGTCGTGCCCGCCCCGGCGCTCCTCCCGGATGACCTCGGCGGTGCTCAACGCTGCCGAAGCCTCGGGTTGACGACCTCGTCCATGGCCCGGCCCACCAGGAAGAAAGCCCCGGCCAAGAGCGTCACCGCCAGCCCGGCCGGCAGCAGCAGCCACCAGAAATCGGTGCCGGAGAGCAGATACCCCCTCGTCGAGGCGGTGTTGATCATGATCCCCCAGCTCATCGTGACCGGAAGCAGCCCGAAGAAGGAGAGGATCGCCTCCAGCGAGATGGCCCCCGTCACCGCGAACATCATGTAGAGGAAGGAGAGCGGCAGCACGTTGGGGACGATGTGCTTGAAGATGATGCGAAGGCTGCTCCCGCCGGCTACCCGGGCGGCGTCGACGAACGGCTTCACCTTCACGGCCAGCGCCTGCGACTTGAGCACGATGGCCGTCCCCCCAAAGCCCTCCAGCAGCCCGATGATCAGGCCCAGGGTGGGAAGGTTGATGCTGAAGAGGGCGCTCACCACGATCAGGGTGGGGATGATCGGGACCAGCAGGATCAGGTCCGACTGCCGCATCAGGTAGCTGTCCACCCAGCCGCCGTAGTAGGCCGCCACCGACCCTACGGTGGTGGCCAGGACGACGGTGACCACGGCGGCGATCACCCCCAGGAAGAAGGCGGCCCGGGTGCTGAAGAGGAGTTGGGAGAAGACGTCCCGCCCCAGCGGGTCGGTGCCCAGCAGGTGCTTCCTGGAGGGTGGGGCCGGCTGCTCGCTGAAGAAGATCTCATCCCCCACCTGCTCCAGGCCGTGGCCTTGGGCCCGAGCGGTCTGGAGGTCGACCTCGGTGACCGGGTCGGTCACCTCCTCCACCACCGTCTTTTGCACCGTGGGGGCGTCGAAGCCGATGACCGGGTCGTAGACGCGACGCTGGTCTTCCCATACGGTGGCCATCAGAATCGGGTGCGAGATCGCCATCAGGCCAAAGATGGCGATGATGGCCAGCCCTACCAGCCCGATCTTGTTGTCGACGAAGAGGCGCCAGTTCTCGGCCAGCGACCGGCCCAGCAGGCGCAGGCGGATCCGCCAGATCGGCTCCTCCACCAGGATGGGGGCGGGCGGTGCCTCGACCACCGCCAGGCGGGGCTCTTCGACGACCGGCCGAGCCTCTGTGTCAACCGGGTGGTCCAGGCGATCGGCCACCTTGCCTCCTTAGGTCTGGTATCGGATGCGGGGGTCGAGGAACATGTAGAGGATATCGGCCAGCAAGTGGCCCAGCAGCGCCAAGACCCCGATGAAGCTCAGCGCCCCTATGGCCAGCGGGATGTCCTGCTGGGTGGCGGCCTCGAGGAGTATCTCCCCCATCCCCGGCCAGGAGAAGACGCTCTCGGTGATGATGCCTCCCCCGATCACGAAGGCCAGCGCCAGCACCAGTGAGGTCACCACCGGTAGCAGGGCGTTGCGAGCGGCGTGACGGTCACGGATGACGTCGCTCGGGAGCCCCTTGGCCCGGGCGGTGAGGATGTAATCCTCGCGGAGCGTCTCCAGCATGGAGCTGCGGGTGAGGAGCATGATGCCGGCGAACACGATCAGAGAGAGCGTAAATATCGGAAGGATGAGGTGGTAGGCGATGTCGGTGGCGTAGGGCCGCATCGGGGACAAGAACCAGTAAAGGAGGAAGGCGGCGCCGATGGCCGCCGCCCCCACCTGAAGCACGCGGCGCCGGCTGCGGTGATCGGGGACCAGGCGCCGGGCGATTGCGATCAAGGCCCCCAGGGCGAGCGAGGCGAGCACCGTGGTGACGATCATTCTGGTGAAGACCGAGTTGACCGAGAACGGAGAACCCAGCCAGAAGCCCGGGTTGATGAACTTGCCTAACGGAACCAGGCCCAAGATGAAGCCGAACAGCCACAGCATGAGGAGGCCGAACCATGGATAGAAGACGGTGTAGAGGAACACGCCCCCCACGGTGACGGCGTACTCGCTGATGGCTCCTCTTCGCCAAGCCAGGAGCTTGCCGAGCGTGAAGCCCATGTAATAGGCCAGGATCGTGGCGGTGAAGAAGAGCACGAGCGTGCGCGGGATCCGCTCCAGCAGGATGTCGATCACCGGTCGCGGGTAGAAGATGAAGCTCAGGCCCAGGTTTCCGGTGAAGAAGTTCTTGATGTAGTTGAGGTACTGCAGCCACAGCGGGTTGTTGAGCCCCAGCCGTTCCCTGACCATCTCCCGCGCCTCGGGGGGGAGGTTGGGGTTGGCGACCAGCTGCTGGGAGATGTCTCCCGGCTGGGCGTTGAGGAGAAAGAAGATGACGGTCAGGTAGACGATGAAGAGGAGGAGCATCTGGAGCAGGCGCCGCCCGATGAACTTGACCATGCGGTTCTCTCCTCGGTCTCCCCCGGTCAGCCTAACACGGGCACAAAGAGAGGGAGGGTGAGGATCCTCACCCTCCCTTCTCGTTCGGTCTGGTCGGCTCTTACCTGGCCGACGTTGCAACGCCCGGCAGGCCGTTGAGGAACTGCAGGCCGCTCAACGTGTCGGTGAACGGGAAGTTCACGGCCGTGTTGCGGTAGAACTCCAGGATCCCCGTGTCGAACAGCACGATATACGGCAGGTCCTGGTCGAGGATCACCTCGAGCTGCCAGATGATGTCCTTGGCCTCCTCCTCGGTCTGGGCCGCCTTGAGCTGGTCGGCCAGGGCGTCGAACTCGGGGTTGGAGTACCCCATGTTGTTGTTGCCACCCGAGTCTTCGATGATGAAGCGGGAGTGGAAGAAGGCCTCGTAGTAGTCCGGCGCGGCCGGGTTCCCGAGGCTCCACCCCAGGATGTACATGTCGAACTCGGGTACCCCCGTGGGGAACACCGCATCGACGATGGCGTTGAAGTCGGTCGGGTTGGCCGAGGCCGGGAAGCCCAAATCGTTGAGCCACTTCTCGATCCAGATCGAGTAGGTGGCCCGCAACGGGTCGTAGGCCGGTCCCGGGGCCAGGATCTCCAGGTCCGGCACCGCTGTCCCGTCGGGCATGACGACACCCTGACCGGGAGTCACCGAGATCGGGTCGCCGTCCTCGTCGGTGTTGACGACCGGCTCCGTGGCCCACGTGTACCCGGCGTCCCTCAGGATCTGCAGGGCCGCCTCGAACCGGGCGAACTCGCTCTCGAACCCCTGGTAAGGAGCAGCGATCTCCTCCGCCAGCGCCGCGTCGTAGTAGAGCTCGTTCCCTTCCGGCATCAGGGTCCACAAGGGGAAGGCCACGCCCTGCAGCACGCTCTGCGCCATGAACTGCTTGTCGATGATGATCGACAGGGCATCCCGAAAGGCGGGATCGCTCATGGGCGGCCGGCGCAGGTTGAAGGCCAGGTACCGGAACCCGTAGGTGGGATTGACGATCGCCGTCAGGTCCTCCGATCCCTCCACCTGGGAGCGGAGCCCGCGCTGCATGCCCAGTGGGTTGAGGAGGAAGTCCACCTCGCCATCCCGCAGGGCCAACACGGCGGCGTCCTGGGACCCGTAGAGCGTGAAGATCTCCTCGCTCAGGAAGGGCCCCTGGGTGTAGGTGCTCTCACCCGAGGTGACCTCCTGGCCGGTCTGGTACCACTGGTCGTTGGCCACGTTGCGGGCAAAGGCGCCGGCCTCGCGGCTCTCGAAGATCACCGGACCACCCGAGGGGGCGCCGGCGCCGGAGGCCTGGTAGAGCGCCTCCGCCGATTCGTTGACGTCCTCGGTGGCGGGATCGTCGGCGCCCCTGGCCTCCTCGACCACATCGGCCCAGAAGTGCTCGGCCATGATCGGGCCCACCCCGATGGAGTGCGGCCAGATGAACAGGCCCGGCTCCAAGTTGAAGGAGATCTTGACCGTGGTGGCGTCCACCGCCTCCACGCTCTCGATACCGATCTTCTCCGGGTCCTCGGGGTCGGCCAGCGGGTAGGAGCTCAGCCAGTTCCCGCCCAGGGCCAGGTCCCGCGCCGTCTCGAAGGTGAAGACCACGTCCTCGGCGTCGATGGCCTCGCCGTCGCTCCACACCGCGTCGTCGCGGAGCGGCACCTCGACCGACCACTGCTCCCCGTCCTGGGTGGCAGCCGGAGGCTCGGCCTCCGCCGCCAGGTCAGGCACCACGTTGATGCCCGGGAAGGCCAGTGCGTACAAGGACGGTACCGTGGGCCCGAGCACATAGGCGTTCCACACCGAGCTCTCCGGGTCGAAGTACGCCCAGTAGTTGTCGGTGGTGGTGTCGGCGAAGATGCCGATCTCATAGGTGAAGGCCTCACCGGTGGGCTCTGCCCCCGGGGCTGCGGTGGTGCCGGGTGCCGCAGTGGTACCGGGCGCCGCCGTCCCGGCGGTGGTGCCGGGCTCTGCTTCCGGTCCCGGCTGGCAGGCCGCCGCCACCAGGGCGAACACCCCGATGATGGCCAGCCAGCGCCATCCAGAGACCGTGTTGGTAGATCTCACGATAGATGTACCTCCTCCTCGCTGAACGGTTCCCGCGCTGCACCTGCGCGCCGACGAACGCGCCAGGCGCACCACAGAGCCTAGCGAAACCTCTCGGTTATGGGCAACCGCAACTATCTGGGGACCAGGCTCCGCAGCCCGAACCCCTTGGGTAGCATGCCTCACAGGTGCCCGTGCGAAGAGCTCGGGAGCACAACGCGCTTTGCTGGCGCTGGCCCGCTTGCCCCTGCTCGATTCGCAGAGGCTCCTTTTCGATCAGGTGGGAGGAAGGTCATGCCCTCAGAGTCGGAAGTGGGCTTCTGGCTCGACTCCGATCGCGAGCTGGGCCCACTGCCGGGAGTGATCAGGCCTTTCGTCGACGTGGTGGCACGCATTCGAGCCACCGTCCACGCCAAGTTGCTCACCGGTTTCCTGATCATCGCCATGCTGCTCTTGGGCATGGGAGGCTTCAGCATCCTTGTCATCACCCGGATGAACAGCCAGGTAGAGGAGCTGCTTGCCCTGCAGCGGCAAACGGACTCCGCCCGGCAGGCCATCTACCTGGTCACCGCCCAGAGCCACTTTCGGGCCATGGCGTTGAGCACCGGCATCGATAGCTGGAACGACAGGATCCCGATCGCCAAGCAGAGCTTCACCGAGCGTTTGGACGAGATCGATGCGCTCGGGTCCACCCAGCGTGACCGTGTGGAACGCCTCAGACAGATCGATGCCCGCTTCGCCGTAGCCAGCGATCAGGTGCTGGCCCTCTATGAGGCAGGTGAGACCGAGCGCGCCCTGGCTCTCCACATCTCGGCAGAGCACGAGATATCTCACGAACTGGAAAACGAGCTCAACGCCATGATCGTCGACCTCGAGCAGCGCAGGGCGGCCCAACTGGACGGATTCAACTCCGACCGGCGCTTTCTGACCGGGGCGGTGGCATCGTTCTCCCTGGCGGCCCTGCTGGCCGCCCTCATCCTCGGCGCCATCTTGTCCTGGTCCCTGATCCGGCCGGTTCGCAGTATCGACCGGGCCTTGGCACGCTTGGCCAGCGGCCAGTTCGAGCAGCGGGTCGAGGTCCCCAACCGAGACGAGTTCGGCAGGCTCACGACCAACCTGAACCGCACCAGCGAGCAGCTGGCCACCCTCTACCGAGATCTCACCTCCCTCAACGAGAACCTGGAGAAGACGATCGAGGAGCAGCTCGAGCAGCTCCGCCGTACGGATGAGTTGCGGCGGTACGTGTCCCCGCAGGTCGCCGAAGCCATCGTGGCCGGAGGAACGCCGATCAGCTCGGCCTCCACTCGGCGCAACCTGACCATTCTCTTCTGCGACATCCGGGGCTTCACTGAGATGTCCGAGAGAATGGAACCCGAAGAGCTGGTGGATGCGCTCAACCAGTACTTCACCGCCATGACGGAGATCGTCTTCAAGCACGGCGGCACGCTCGACAAGTACGTCGGGGACGGCATGTTGGTCTTCTTCGGCGATCCGGTCGTCTACGAGGACCATCCTCGCCGGGCCGTCCTCACCGCCTTGGAGATGAGGGCCGAGGTCGACGTCCTTAGGGAGGGGTGGCTGCTGCGCTACGAGGAGGAGCTGAACGTGGGGATCGGGATCAGCACCGGGTACGTCACCGTCGGTAACATCGGCTCCCCCACCAGGACCGATTACACGGTGGTGGGGAACCATGCCAACCTGGCCTCCCGGCTGGCCGGCCAGGCGGCCGGTCCCGGCCAGATCCTCGTGACCGAGCGAACCATGGCTTCGGTTCAGGACCTGGTCGATGGTGTCGAGGTCGACCGGGTCCATCTCAAGGGGGTGCACAGGCCCATCAGGGTCTACGAGATCAGGGAGAAGGTCCCCGCCGTCGGCCGGGCCCTGGAGGAAGAGTAGGGACCACGGGCAGGAGCGAGGCGATTGCCGGTCGGGCTGGCCGGATTTGAACCGGCGACCCCTTGACCCCCAGTCAAGTGCGCTACCAAGCTGCGCCACAGCCCGGAGGCGCCACTCTACCGCGTCTGATCGGCTGTCAGCCCAACCGCTCCACCAGCCAGGCGATTCCCTGCACCAGCCTGAGCAGTAGGTAGAGCCCGGCTACTACCAGGAACACCTTGAAGCCGAGGGGGGCGGCCGGGGCGGCCGGTTCCCGGCTCATGTAACGAACCCCCACCATGCTTTTTGCGTGAGTTTCGGACCGCCGGCGGGCAAATTCTCACGCAAGAACGGGAAGACGAGGGGGTGCGGGGTCATACCGGCGGCACCCCGTGGCGGCGTTCCGAGAAGCGCCGCTCCTTGCGATCCAGGTAGCGCAGCCGGGCGATCAGCTCGGCCCGCAGGTCCTCGGGCTGGACGACGGCGTCGACGACCAGGTCGGCGGCCAGCCGCAACAGGTCGACGTCCTCCGAGTACTCCTCTCGCTTGGCCTCGATGAAGGCCTCCCGGTCTTCCTCCGCCAGCTCCTGGATCGTGTTGTAGTAGACCGCGTTCACGGCCGCCTCCGGGCCCATGACGGCGATCTCGGCGGTGGGGAGGGCCAGCGAGGCGTCGGGGCGAAAGCCCGGGCCGGAGAATGCGTAGAGCCCGGCCCCGTAGGCCTTTCGCACGATCACCGAGATGCGGGGTACGGTGGCCTCGGCGATGGCGGTGAGCATCTTGGCCCCGGCCCGGATGATCCCCTGGCGCTCCACCTCAGTGCCGATCATGAAGCCCGGCACGTCGGCGAAGAAGACCAGCGGCAAGTTGAAAGCGTCGCACAGCCAGATGAAGCGGGCCGCCTTGTCGGCCGAGTCGACGAACAGCACTCCGCCCAGGTGCTGGGGGTTGGACGCCACCACCCCCACCGGCCTTCCGTCGATCCGGGCCAGGGTGGTGATCACCTCCGGGGCGTAGAGCTCCTTGATCTCGAGGAAGCTGTCCCCGTCGAAGATCCCCCGCAAGAGGTCCCACATGTCATAGCCCCGCCGGGGATCGGTCGGCACCACCGCACCCAGGTCGCCCGGGCCGTCGGGCGGCACCGTGTGGTAGAGGGGCGGGTGGCTGAGGAAATCGTCGGCCATGTACGAGAGGTAGGCCCGCGCCCAGGCGATGGCCTCCTGGTCGCCGGATACCAGGGCGTCGCCGCAGCCGCTCACCGTGCAATGCATGCGAGCCCCGCCCATCTCCTCGAGGGAGGTGCGCTCGCCCACCACCACCTCGGCCATGCGCGGCGACCCGAGGTACATGGAAGCTCGCCCCTCCACCATCACCACCACGTCGCAGAAGGCCGGGATGTAGGCCCCGCCGGCTGCCGAGGGGCCGAGGAGGCAACAGATCTGCGGCACCCGGCCCGAGAGCTTGACCTGGGTGTAGAAGATGCGACCGGCACCCCGGCGCCCCGGGAACAGCTCGACCTGGTCGGTGATGCGGGCCCCGGCCGAGTCGACCAGGTAGAAGACCGGCAGGCTCTCCTCATAGGCGGATTCCAGCGCCCGCACGATCTTCTCCACCGTCCGGGCCCCCCAGCTCCCGGCCTTGACGGTCGGATCGTTGGCCACCACCCACACCGGCCGGCCGTCCACGGTGCCCCGACCGGTCACCACCGCGTCGGCGGCCAGCTCGGGCTCCTGAAAGGCGTGGGCCAGCACGGCATCCTCGACGAAGGAGCCCTCGTCGCACAGGAGGGCCACCCGATCCCGGACGAAGAGCTTGCCCTGGGCGGCCAGCCTCTCGTGGTACTTCTCCGGCCCGCCGGCCTGGGCCCGCCGGGAGGCCTCCTCGAACCGCTTGCGGGGATCAGACACCGGCCGGCCTCCGTGTTCGCCGCCGGGCCGCCAGCCGGATCGGGCTCCCGGTGAAGTCGGCCTCTGCGCGAAGACGGTTCTCCAGGAAACGGAGATAATCGACTCCCAGCTCCCCACGAGTGAACAGCACCAGGGTGGGCGGCTCCACCCCGGCCTGGACCGCGTAGAGGATGCCGGCCCGGCGCCCACCCCGAGAAGGTGGAGGATGCGCCTCCTGGAATCGCCTGACCAGCTGGTTGAGGCGTCCGGTGGCGATGCGCCGACGGCGGTTGTCGAGGACGCGGCGCACGGTCGGAGCCAGCCGGTGGAGGCGGGCACCGGTCTTGGCGGAGACTCGCAAGAGCGGCGCCCAGGCCACGAAGCCGAGCCGCTCGCCCACGCTCCGCTCGGTGGCGGACCGGGTCTCCTCGTCCACCAGGTCCCACTTGTTGAGGAGCACCACCAGCCCCGAGCCGGCCTCCACCACCTCTTCGGCCAGGCGCTGGTCCTGATGGGCGACTCCTTCGGGGGCATCGATCAGGAGCATCGTCACGTCGGCCTCCTCGACCGCCTGTCGGGCGCGCAGCACCGAGTAGTACTCGGTTCGCTCGTCCACCCGGGACCTCCGTCGCATGCCGGCCGTGTCCACCAACTGGTACCGCTCTCCATCCAGGTGGACGATCACCTCCACCGGGTCGCGGGTGGTGCCCGGGGTGGGAGAGACGAGGATGCGGTCCTCGCCCAGCAGGCGGTTGAGGAGGGTGGACTTGCCCACGTTGGGACGCCCCACGATGGCCAGGGTGGGCACCGCCTCCGGCTCTTCAGGCAGAGCTTCGGGGAGCTTCTCGGCCAGCCGGTCGAGCAGATCCCCAACCCCCCGGCCGTGCAGGGCGCTCACCGCCAGCGGCTCCCCCAGGCCCAGGCCCCAGAGCTCGGGTACGTCGGCCTCGTGAGGCGCGTCGTCGACCTTGTTGGCCACCAGCAGGACCGGCACCTCGGCCCGGCGCAGGAGGTGGGCCACCCCCGCATCGTCCTCGCTCACCCCGGCCGTTGCATCCACCACGAACAGCACCGCGTCGGCGGCGCCCAGGGCGATCTCCGCCTGCAGGCGGATGTCGGCCGTGAGCTGCTCGCCGGGGCTCACCACCCAACCCCCCGTATCCACCAGGATGAACTCGCGCCCGGCCCACTCGGCCGGGTACTCCTTGCGATCTCGGGTCACCCCGGCTTGCTCCTCGACCACGGCCGCCCGCCGCCCGAGTATGCGGTTCACCAGGGTGGACTTCCCGACATTCGGCCGGCCCACCACCGCCACCACCGGTTTCATTGGGGGGTTTGGGGGGTCATGGCGGCCCCGAACCCTTCGGTAGCGGCTTGCCTGCCATCGCCGCCGGGCCCCCCAAGAGACAAGGGGGTTTGGGCCCCCACAATGAGCCCCTCCACCGAGGTGGGGACCGCCACCAGCGGAGACCGGGCGGATCCGGCTACCTCGGCCAGGGTGAGGTCATCGAGGAAGCGGTCGCCGGACAGGGTGACGTCCGGCAAGAGGTACACGGCCGGGGGATGCGCATCCTCCTCGAGAGCCCGCTTCAGGTCGTCTCCCACCAGAAGCCCGGAGACCGCCACGTTGCCGCCGAAGAACTCGTTGCGCACCGTCAGCAGCCGCATCTCCCGGCCGCACAGCCGTTCCAGGCGCTGGCGAACCGGCTCGAGGACACGGGCCCCGTACTCACCGGTGATGACAGTCGCCGGACCCGCCGAGGGCTGCCCTCCGACGGCACCGGTGGCTCGATCGGCTCGGTAGCCGTGGCCGGGAGCGGAGGACAGCGACAGCCACCGGCCCGTACGGGAGGGGCCCGGATGATGGTGTCCGGCCTCGAGCCGCTCGAGCTCATCGTAGAAAGCGCGCGCCATGCCGATCCCGTTCTCGTGTTGCGGGAAGCCCTCGTAGGCGTGCGAGGCGGGAAACTCCCACCCGGCCATCAGGTAGAGCTCGTCGGAGGCGAAGAACATTCGTCGCCCCAAGGCGTCCAGCGCCACCTCTTGCCAGGCGCGCAGCGTATCGAGCGCCTCGGCCGCCTGCTCCGGTGTGTGGGGATGGAGGCTCTCCTCGTTGTTGTAGCGAGAGACCCCCAGCGGGACCACCCCTACCGAGGCCAGCTGCGGGTATCGGGCGACGATCTCGGCGCAGGTCCGCTCCAGCACCGTCCCGTCATTGACCCCGGAGCAGAGGACGATCTGGCCGTGCACCTCGATCCCGCCGGCGAGGAGCGCCCGCAGCCAGCGCAGGCTGGTGGCGCCTCGAGGATTGCGGAGCATCCGGGCCCGTACCGCCGGGTCGGTGGTGTGGATAGACACGTACAGAGGCCCGAGGCGCTCCTCCACCACCCGGGCGAGATCCAGCTCGGTGAAGCGGGTCAGGGTGGTGAAGTTCCCATAGAGGAAGGAGAGCCGATAGTCGTCGTCCTTGAGGTAGAGGGTCTTTCGCATCCCCCGGGGCAGCTGATAGATGAAGCAGAACTCGCAGTGGTTGTCGCAGGTCTGCACCCGGTCGAAGATCGAGGAATCCAGGCGCAGGCCGAGGGGTGCGCCGGCCGCTTTCCCGATGAGGACCGTCTGTTCCAGCCCTCCCCGGCGCACGGTGAGCTCGACCTCCTCTTCGTCGACCAGTTGCTGGTACTCGATGATGTCCGACGGGAGCACCCCGGCCACCGCCATCAGCTCGTCGCCTACCGCCACCCCGGCCTGGGCGGCCGGGCTGTCGGGGACCACATCGGAGACGACGGGATAGTCCACGGCGGCCAGGATAGGGGGCTGTCTTCCTCCCCGCCCTCCCCCTTTAGGGGGAGGGAGTTCGGGCCGTTCCCCACCCGCCGTACAATGGCCCCATGCCTGACAAGGTCCTGCTGGCGGCCCCGCGGGGATTCTGTGCCGGTGTGGAGATGGCCATCAAGGCCCTCACCTGGATGGTGCGCACCTTCCGGCCGCCCGTCTACTGCTTCCACCAGATCGTGCACAACGCCTCGGTCGTCAAGGCCTTCGAGGAGGCGGGGGTCATCTTCGTCGACGACGTCTCGGAGGTCCCCCAGGGAGCTCCTCTGATGCTCTCGGCCCACGGCTCCTCCCCCGAGGTGGTGGAGAGCGCTCGCTCCCGGGCCGCGGTGGTGGTGGACGCGGTGTGCCCGCTGGTCACCAAGGTCCACCACGAGGTGAAGCGGATGGACCGGGAGGGCTTCGACATCATCTACATCGGCCACCAGGGCCACGACGAGGCGGTGGGCACGGTGGCCGAGGCGCCTACCTCGATCCACCTGGTGGAGCCGGAGGAGGGCCTGGGGGAGTTCCAACCCGGGGATCCGGGCAAGGTGGCGCTCGTCGCCCAAACCACGCTCGGAATCTACGAATGGGAGGCGATCCTCGACCAGGCGCAGGCCCGGTACCCGAACCTCTGGACGGCTCGCAAGAGCGACCTCTGTTACGCCACCACCAACCGGCAGGCAGCCATCCAGGAGCTGAGCGCTCGCTCCGACCTGGTCCTGGTGGTCGGCTCGGAGAACTCCTCCAACACTCAGGCACTGGTGCGGGTGGCCCGGGAGTCAGGGGCGCCCGTGAAGCGGATCGACGGCCCGGACGACATCAGGCCCGAGTGGGTCGAGGGAGCCCGGGTGGTGGGCCTGACGGCCGGCGCCTCGGCGCCCGAGCAGCTCGTCCAGGAGGTGATCGAGGCCCTCGCTCCCCGGGAGGGAGTGGAGGTGGTCCGCCTCACCGACGAGGACGAGTACTTCCCGCTTCCTCCTCAGCTCCGCGCATTCCTCAGCGCCCTGCAGGCGGCGGTGGAAGGCGCCTACACCAGCCGGTCGCCGGGCGCCCGAGGACTCCTCGAAGGCGACCGGGAATGGGGAGCCACCGAGGCCCTGGAGCTGCTGGCCCGCAGGTAGGGGCCTATCGGACCAGGGCCAGCACCCGATCGGCGACCTGCTGGGCGTTCAGCTCGGAAGTCTCGATCGGGATGGCATCCTCGGCAGGCCGCAGCGGGGAGGTCTCCCGGGTGGAGTCGGCCCGGTCTCGTCGCGCCAGGTCGCCGGCGGTCTCGCCGAGGCTGGACCCTTGCTGCCGGGCCCGGCGAGCGGCCCGAACCTCCGGCCGGGCCGTCAGAAAGACCTTCACCTCGGCGTCGGGGAAGACCACGGTGCCGATGTCGCGGCCCTCGACGACCGCCGATCCGCCGTGCTCCTCCACCCAACGCCGCTGGAGCGGGACCAGCGCCCGGCGGACCTCCGTCCGGGCCGACACCGCGCTGACCGCCTCCGTGACGTGGGGGGCACGGACCGCATCGCTCACCTCTTCACCATCGAGGAACACGGCTCCCTCCTCGAAACCCACCACCAGGCTGGGGAGGAGCGCGGTGATCGCTCCCCCGTCGGCCGGATCGAGCCCGGCGCGCAGCACAGCCAGGGTGACGGCGCGGTAGAGCGCCCCGGTGTCGAGGGCCGGCCAGCCGAGGCGCCCCGCCACCAGCCGGCTCACCGTGGTCTTGCCCACCCCGCTCGGCCCGTCTATGGCGATGACCACACGCCCTCCAGGGCCTCGTAGAAGCCCGGCCACGAAACCTCCGCCGCCTGGGCGCCTTCGATCGTCACCGGACCGGTGGACGCAGAAGCTGCCACGGCCGCCGCCATGGCGATGCGGTGGTCGCCTCCCGCCTCAACTGTTCCGCCCCGGTAGATCCGACCACCCCCCACCACGAATCCATCGTGGGTCTCGTGCGCCTCACCGCCCAACGCGCGGACCATGTTCACGGCCGTGGTGATGCGGTTCGACTCCTTGACGCGCAGCTCGCCGGCATCCCCGATCGTGGTCGGTCCCTCGGCGCACCCGGCCAGCACCGCCACCAGGGGTAGCTCGTCGAGGCTACGGGTGGCCAGCTCCCCGTCCACGGCCGTCCCCGACAGCGGTGCGCCCCGCACTCTCACGTCTCCCACCGGATCACCGTGCACCTCGCCGGTGTGACGAGTCTCCACCTCGACCCCCATGTGCTCCAGGACCTCGCAGAAGCCGGTCCGGCCCGGGTTGAGGCTCACCTGCTCGACCAGCACCTCGGCCCCCGGGACCAGGGCGGCCGCCGCCCACAGGAAGGCGGCCGAGGATGGGTCGCCGGGGATGGGATAGGAGGCGGGCGGCACCCGGCCGGGCACGACCCGAAAGGCGGTGGCCGAGCGCCTCTCCCCCAAGCCCAGCGCCGCCAGCCAGCGCTCGGTATGGTCCCTGAACCCGGGTGGGCTGTCGACCAGGGATTCACCTTCCGCCTGGAGGGCGGCCAGCTCCACCGCCGACCGCACCTGGGCCGAAGCGACGGCGATCCACACCTCGGCCCCGTGTAGGGGCCCGCTTCCTCCGACGACGACCGGCGGGGTGCCGCCCTCCGAGACCCACACCCGGGCGCCCAGCGCCTCAAGCGGCCCTGCCAGTCGATCCATAGGGCGGGCCATGAGTGAGTCGTCTCCCACCAGCGTGCTGGTGAAGGAGCGTCCCGCCAGTGCCCCGGCCATCAGGCGGACCGTGGTCGCCGAGTTGCCGGCATCGAGCTCTGTAGCGGGCGCCTCCCAAAGGTCCACTCCGCCAGATCGCACCCATCCCTCCCCCACTTGGACCCCCAGGGCCTCGAGGAGCCTCTTGGTGGATTGCACGTCCCGGCCTGGTCCCAGGCCTTGCAGCTCGCTCTCTCCGCGGGCCATCCCGGCCAGGAGGAGCGCCCGATGCGACAGGGACTTGTCGCCGGGTACACGCAGGCGGGCCCGGAACACTCCGCCCGGCCCCCGGACGGTGCGTGCGCTCACCGGTCTCCGGCGGCCTGGTAGAGGGCTCGGACCTCCTCCAGGGTGAGGGGGCGCCACTCCCCCGGAGACAGGGTCGAGTCCCGCAGCGGGCCGATGGCGGTCCGTACCAGGCGCCGCACCGGATGGCCGATCACCTCGAACATGCGGCGCACCTCGCGCTTGCGGCCCTCCCCCATCACCACCTCGACCAGGGCCTTCCGGTCTCCCGCGTCGAGCAGCCGGGCCGACAGGGCCCGGGCCGGGCCGTCCTCCAGCTCGACCCCCTCGGCGAGCGAGCGGAGCGCCGCCCGGGAGGGCACTCCCTCTGCCAGCACGGTATAGGTCTTCGGAACGCCATACCGGGGGTGGGTGACGAGGTCGGCGAGGTCCCCGTCGTTGGTGAGGAGCACCAATCCCTCCGAGTCGGCGTCGAGGCGTCCGACTGGGTAGAGACGGGTCTCGGCCGGGACCAGGTCGACCACGGTCGCTCTCCCGTGGGGATCGTGGGCGGTGCTCACCACGCCGGGGGGCTTGTTGACCAGGAAGTACAGGGCGCCGGGCTTGATCGGGAGCGAAACGCCGTCCACCTCGACCCGGGCCTTCTCCGGGTCGACCTTCTGTCCGAGATGGGCCGGTCGGTCGTCCACCCGGACCCTCCCCTGGCGGATCAGCTCCTCGGCTCCCCGCCGGGAGGTGAGCCCGGAATGGGCGATCAGCTTCTGGAGGCGCTCCTCCATGTCAGAAGCGCTTGTCGAAACAAGCCCCCCGGTAGTACATGCGAACCTTAGGTTCTAGCGAACGGTGCACGTTCAATATTGCCTGAAGTTTGGGACGCGTGCCGGTCCATGGCTTTATCGGACTGCCGGGCCCAAGCTCTCCGCCAGAGCTTCCCGGACGATCGCCACGACTTCACCCGGCCGTTCGGCGATGTCTCTCCAAGTGAACCGGAGCACCCGCCAGCCGGCCAGCACGGCGAGGTTGTCCCGTCGGCGGTCTGCTTCGAAGGCCTCGCTCCTGGTGTGCCAGCGCCGGCCGTCGGCTTCGATGAGCAGCAAAGCCTCCGGATAGGCCAGGTCGACCCGGCCGGGACGGGCATCATGCCAAGGAATCGAGAATTGTTGAACGGGATCGGGCAGCTGGGCGGCCAGCAGGAGCTTCAAGAGCTTGAGCTCGAGTACCGATTCGGGTACTTCAAGACCTGGCCCTCTTGTTGCGAGGATCTCCCTCAGGCGCTGAACGCCTGGCTTTCCCCGCCGTGCGACCACAGACAGTGTCTCAGTCAGGACGCCCAAGTCGACGGCCCTCGTTACGAGGCAGTGGTCGATGATCTGCTCCAGGCGCCCGGCCCGAAGCACACCCGCCAGATCTACGATCGTCCTGGGGAGGGAAGTAGTAGGGAGGCGTTCGATGGTCAGCACAAAATCGCTGGTGAGGTCGGTCGACTGATGAACCCGCACGCCAGGGAACCGGTATGTGGATCGGGCCGGCACCGTGACGACGGCACGACCTCTGGGCACGTGAGGGAGCCCGTGGAGCTCGGCGGCCGATTCGTGTGACACCACCCCCGGAAGCGCGGCAGTCGCGGCACACAGGAGCGAGCGGAGGGTGTCGGCATGCCCCGACAGCCGGTAACTACCGGGTTCGATGCGCTGCCAGACACCCGAAGTGATCCGCCGTCGGATCATCGGATCGGTCATCCCAACCGCCAGTGCCTGTCGGCGGGTGACCACCCCATGCTGACAGGCCGCGATCAGCCCGACCCGTCGGTCCCGTGGAGAGTTCATCTTGGAGATCATGGCGCCTGGGTGTGACGAAACGCCGAGGATCCGACCGCGGGGAACTCGTCCTGACGAACCCAAGGCAATAGCAGACGCCAGACGTTCGCTAGAACCTAAGGTTCGGGGTTTGTTCTAACGCAGTGGTTCCTCGAAAGCCTCCATGACCTCGGCTGGGGGGATGTGGTCGGCGAGGGGTGGGAGGTCGTCCAGCGACTTGAGCCCGAGCTTTTCCAGGAAGAGAGGGGTAGTGCCGTAGAGCACCGGAGTACCGGGGGCGCTGAGCCGACCCACCTCGGCGACCAAGCCCCGGCGCTCCAGCGTGTGCAGGGCCGATTCGGAATCGACCCCTCGGATATCAGTCACTTGCCCCCGGGAGACCGGCTGCCGGTAGGCGACCACGGCCAGCGTCTCCAGCGCCGCTCCCGAGAGACGGGTGGCCGTGGCACTGGAGGCGAACCGCTCCAGGTACGGGAAGGTGTCCGGATGGGTGTAGAGTCGCCAGCCCCCGGCCACCTCCCTGAGTACCAGGCCACTTCGTCGCTCCCGGAGCTCGGCTTCCAGCCCGGCCAGCTCCGACCCCACTCCTTCCGCCGACAGCTCCAACAGCTCGGCCAGCTCGGCCAGCGGAACCGGATCCTCGGCCACGAACAAGATGGCCTCCAGGAGGTTCCTGGTCATCGGGGGCTCTCTTGCCAACCCGGCTGCAGCGTGCGAACGGTGATCTCCGAGAATGAGCCGTCCTGGGAGAGCTCCAGCATGCCCCAGCGAGCCAGCTCCAGCATGGCCAGGAAGTAGGCCACCACCTCGGCCTTGCGACGGCAGTGAGCGGTCAACTCCGCGAAATCGGCCTCCATCGCCTGGGACATCCGGGCCTGGAGATCGGCCAGGGCCTCTTCCACCGAGGGCAGCTCGAGGTCCAGATGATCGAGATCGGGAGCCTTCGATCGGCCGAGCGCCCGGCCGGCCAGGCGGGCGAGGTCCTCGGCACCGATGGGAATCGTCACCGCCGGTGCCCGGGGGACCGATTCCCGGTCCAGACCAACCTGGCGCGGGACGAACCGGGCGGTGGCCGCCAGCCGGTGGCCCAGCACCGCCGCCACGTCTTTGAAGGTTGCGCAAGCGAGGAGCCGCGCCAGCAGCCGGTCGCGCTCCTCGATGAGGCCGAGCTCCTCATCGAGGTCGAGGCTCCCATTCTCGGGAAGGAGCCGGCGGGCCTTGAGCTGGACGAGCGTGGAGGCGATGAGGAGGAACTCGCTGGCCACCTCCAGGTCGAGCTGCTGCATGGCGTGCACGTGCCGGAGGTATTCGGCCACCAAGTCGACCAGGCTGAGCTCGCTGATGTCGACCTGGCGCCGGGTGATGAGCTGCAGGAGCAGGTCGAGTGGGCCCTCGAACACGGCCGTCTGAACTTGGTAGCTCATCGGGCGGTCATGCTATTGGGGGGGTCGCGCCGGGCCGCGCCTTTCGCTCGATCCGATCTCCGCAGCAAGGCCCAGTCCCTGAGATCGGCCTCGAGGGGAGGCTCCTGGTGGTGGCGGCGAGCGAAGTCGACGACGAGGGCCTCGGCTCCGACTTGCCGCAGATCCCGCGCCCCGAGCGCCGGATGCTCCAGGTAGAGCCGGCCCCGGCGCCCCGCCGGCAGCCCCACCTTGGCCAGGGCGGAGGCTATGGACCGCCCCAGCGGCCCCAGCCGGGCATGGCGCTTGCCCACGTCGTGCAGCAGCGCGGCGCGGGCCAGGTCGCGCCGTCCGGGGGCGGCCCGCAGCACGTGGCGGGCGGCCGCCAATCCATGGCGCTGATCGGCGGCCGGCTGCCCCCAGAAGCAGCGGCTCTCCTCGGGACGCAGCAGCCCGGCCACCTCGGCCTGCTCGCGGGGGGAAAGCTCCCGGGCCGCCGCCACCTCGAACAAGCGAGCCGCCAGGTGGCCCCATCCCCCCAGGCCGGTCCTCACGTGACGATGATCCAGTCGGCCACCCGCAGGACCAGCGGGACGACGAAGCTCAACGCCTCGTCGAACAGGAAGAAAAGGGCGAAGAGGATGAGGATGCCGTATGGCTCGATCAGGCCGAGCAGCCGCCTCCCCTCCGGAGGGAGCAGGAGGCGCAGCACGCGGCTCCCGTCCAGCGGCGGGATGGGCAGCAGGTTGAACACGGCCAATACCACGTTGAGCAGAACGAAGCCCACCGCCACGGTGGCGGCGGTTCCCTCGACGAAGGGCATCACCAGGCGGCCGGCGGCCAGCGCCAGCGCCAGGTTGGTGAGCGGGCCTCCGATGGCCACCAGCGCCATCCCCGAGACGGGCCGCCGAAAGGCGGCCGGATTGACGGGGACCGGCTTCGCCCAGCCGAAGATGATCCCGGCCCGCGAGAGGGCCAGCAATCCTGGAAGGATCAACGAGCCGACGGGGTCGATGTGGGGAAGTGGATTCAGCGTCAGCCGGCCGGCCCGGCGGGCGGTCGGGTCGCCGAGGCGGGCCGCGATCCAGCCGTGGGCGACCTCGTGGAAGATCACCGAGGGGACGAGCAGCAGCACGAACACCGCTACATCCAGGAGGCGGTTACCGGTGAGGGGCACGCTCTCTCAGTGCCGGCGGTTCTTGCAATCCACGCAGAGCACGGAGGCGGGCCGGGCCTCCAGGCGGGCCGGGGAGATCGGCTGGCCGCAGCTCTCGCAGGTCCCGTAGGTCCCCTCGTCCAGCTTGGCCAGCGCCTTGTCCACGTCGTCGAGTTGCTGCTTCAGCGATTCGACCAGCCCGAGCACCTCGGTGCGCTCGGCGGTGGCCGCGCCGGCATCGGCGAAGCTGTCGGCGAACTCCCGGTCGCCGCGCAGCTCGCCGCCTTCAGTGGCCCCCAGCTCCTCGAGCCGATGGACCAGCTTCTCCCGCTCTTCGGTCAGCGTCCGGCGGGAGGCGTCGTAGTCGATGGTTGTGCTCATGTGCTCGTGGGTGCGAGGTCACGTAGACCTCATAGAGATGTTGCGGTGACACCCGCGTGTACACCTGGGTGGTGCGGATACTAGCGTGCCCCAGCATTTCCTGGACGGTCCTCAGATCGGCCCCTCCTTCCACCATGTGGGTGGCCGCCGAGTGGCGGAGGACGTGGGGCGAGATCCGCTCCGGGGGGAGGCCGGCCCGGGCGGCGTGGCGCCGCACGATCCCCCACACCCCCTGGCGGGTGATGGGCCGCCCCCAAGCGTTGAGGAACACCCGTCCCGGGTCCCGCCCTCCCCGTCGCAGCGCCATCCGGTCCGGCAGGTACACGGCTATGGCCCGGCAGGCCGGGCGGCCCACCGGCACCATGCGCTGCTTGGCGCCCTTTCCCGTCAGCAAGGCGGTCCCTCCCTCGAGGTCGAGCTCCGCCAGGTCCACCCTCACCGCTTCCGAGACGCGGGCGCCGGTGGCGTAGAGGAACTCGAGCATGGCCCGGTCTCGCCGTCCCAGCGCCTCGGAGGAGTCGGGAGCACCTAACAACGCCTCCACCTCGTCGACGCCCAGGGCCTTGGGAAGGCCGGTCGCCCGGCGGGGACTGTCGATCCAGACGGTGGGATCCTCATCGGCCATCCCCTCGGCGACCAAGAACCGGTGCAGCCCGCGCACCGCCGCCAGCTTGCGGCCCACCGAGGCCGGGCGCAGGCCCCGCCCCCGCAGGTGGCTGAGGAAGTGGGAGACCGCATCGGGGTCGGGAGGACGACCCTCCAGGAACCCCAGGTACTGGCGGAGGTCCCGCCGGTACGCCTCCAAGGTGTTGGCCGCCAGCCCTCGCTCGGCGGAGAGCGCCACGAGGAATTCCTCCACGCCCCGCTCCAGACGCTCACCCTCGCTCCGGGAGGGGGCTGGGGGGTGGGTCCCGCCGTTCACAGACCGGCCAGGACCTGCTCGACGGGCTCCACCGGCATGCCGAGGCTCTGCCCCACCGCCGGATGGACCAGCCTGCCTCCCGCCACGTTCAACCCCATCAGCAGCTCGGAATGGGTCTCCACCGCCCGTCGCACTCCCTGGTCGGCCAGCGTGACGACGTACGGGAGGGTGGCGTTGGTGAGGGCGTACGTGGAGGTGTGCGGCACCGCTCCGGGGATGTTGCCGACCGCGTAGTGGACCACGTCGTGGAGCACATAGACCGGCTCGGTATGGGTGGTCTCCCGGCTGGTCGCGAAGCAGCCTCCCTGATCGATGGCCACGTCGACCAGCACCGAGCCGCGCCTCATGGCCCGCACCATCTCCTCGGTGACCAGCTTGGGGGCCGAGGCGCCGGGGACCAGCACGGTCCCGACCACCAGATCGGCGTCCACCACCTGCTGCTCCAAGGTGAGCCGGCTGGACGACAGCGTGACGATGTGGCCCAGGTAGAGCGAGTCGAGCTTGCGCAGCTTGCCGATGTCCAGGTCGAGGGCCAGCACCTGGGCCTGCATGCCCATGGCCACCACCGCCGCGTTGGACCCGGCCATCCCCGCGCCGATGATCACCACCTTGGCCGGCGACACCCCGGAGACCCCTCCCAACAGGATCCCTCGGCCACCCTCGGCCCTCTGGAGGAAGTGCGCTCCCACCTGAGTGGCCATCCGTCCAGCGATCTCGGACATCGGTGCCAGCAGCGGGAGGCTCCCGTCGGGGAGCTGCACCGTCTCGTAGGCGACGCAACTGGCCCCGCTGGCCATGAGTCCCTCGGTGAGCGCCCGGTGGGCGGCCAGATGCAGGTAGGTGAACAGCACCTGGCCGGCCTGCAGGTTGGGAACCTCGTCCGGTTGGGGCTCTTTCACCTTGAGGACCATCTCCGCCTCGGCGTAGACGTCCTCCCCGGTGGGGACCACCTTGGCGCCTTGGGCGTCGTACTCCTCGTCGTGAATGGTGGAGCCCTCCCCGGCCTGGCTCTCCACCAGGACCTCGTGGCCCCGGGCCACCAGCTCCCGTACGCCGACCGGGGTGATGGCCACCCGGTACTCGTCGGGCTTCGTCTCCCTGGGCACGCCGATGATCACAACCAGCCCCTTCTCATCGCCAGCGCGTATAAGCCCAGCAGGGTCTTGGCATCCTCGATATCCCCCTCGCGCGCCGCCCGCCAGGCATCCTGCCAACTCATCCGTACCACCTCCGCGGTCCGCTCCTCGGCCCCCTGGGGCCGGGTGCCGACTTCCGCCAGATCCTCCCCCAGATACAACCACGAAAACTCGTCACAGAAACCCGGCGAGTTGTAGAAGCTGTGCAGCAGGGTCAGGGATTCCGGGCGATATCCGGTCTCTTCCTCGCACTCCCGACGGGCCGCCTCGGCGGGGTCCTCATCGGCGTGGTCGCGCAGCCCGGCTGGGATCTCGAGGAGGTGGCGCCCGATCGGCGTACGCGTCTGGCGCAGCAGCACCACCTCGGTATCGGCCGCAGGGATCACCGCCACCGACCCGGGATGCCGGACCGTCTCGCGCACCAGGGTCTCATGCCCCGGCTCGTGGTAGTAGCGGCGCTCGAAAGCGAGCAACCGGCCTCGCTCGACGTGCCGCACCCCGAACAGCCGGAAGGTCATCGGGGCGTCATCGCGGCGTTCTGGCGCGCACAAATCGGGCCCTAGCCGACAATCGCGCGCCAAAACCCCAAGGGGGGGGCATCAGCGCCGCTCCGCTACCGGCTCCTCGATGCGGGCCCGCTCCCTGAGTTGCCGCCTCCGCTCCAGGGCGGCGGCGGCGAACCCGGCGAAGAGGGGATGCGGGCGATCGGGACGGGACTTGAACTCGGGGTGGAACTGGGAGCCGATGAAGAACGGATGGTCCGGGATCTCGATGATCTCCACCAGCGAATCGTCGGGAAGCGTCGCCGAGAACCGCATCCCGCCGTCCTCCAGGCTCTTGCGGTAGCGGTTGTTGAGCTCGTAGCGATGTCGATGCCGCTCGTAGACGAGCTCCTCGCCGTAGAGGCGCTGGGCCAGCGAGCCCTCGCCGAGCTTGGCCGGGTAGAGGCCCAGGCGCATGCTGCCGCCCTTGTCGGTCACCCCCACCTGGCTCTCCAGAAGGTCGATCACCGGATGGGGTGTGGTGGGATCGAACTCCGAGCTGTTGGCATCGGCCAGGCCGAGCCTGGCCCGGGCGAACTCGATCACCGCGCACTGCAGGCCCAGGCACAACCCCAGGAAAGGTACGTGGTTCTCCCTGGCGTACCGGATCGCCTGCACCTTTCCCTCGATCCCTCGCACGCCGAAGCCCCCCGGCACCAAGATCCCGTCCAGGCCGTCCAGGTAGGAGGCGGCCAAGAGCCCGTCCACGTCGTCGGAGGGGATCCACCGCAAGTCGAGGGACGCGTCGTTGGCCAGGGCTCCATGGCGAAGGGCCTCCTGCACCGACAGGTAGGCGTCCGGCAGGTCCACGTACTTGCCCACCAGGCCGATGGTGACCCGGGCATCCGCTCGGTCCATGCGCTCCACCATCGACTCCCACTCCCCCAGATCGGGACCCGGGCAGTTGAGCTCGAGGATGCGGCATACCACCTCGTCGAGTCCTTCCCGGTGGAGGAGGAGCGGCACCCCGTAGATGTTCGGCGCGTCGGGAGCATTGACCACCGCCTCGGGCCCCACGTCGCAGAACAAGCTGATCTTGCGGCGCACCGCCTCGTCGATGGCCAACTCCGAGCGCACCACGATGACGTCCGGCTGGATGCCCCGGCTGCGCAGCTCGGCCACCGAGTGCTGGGTGGGCTTGGTCTTGAGCTCTTCCGACGGGTCCAGGAAGGGGACCAGGGTGACATGCACGTAGCAGACGTTGTGGGGCCCTACGTCCTTCCGGAACTGACGGATCGCCTCCAAGAAAGGGAGGATCTCGATGTCGCCCACCGTGCCCCCGATCTCGGTGACCACCACGTCCACCTCCTGGCGTTCCCCCAGGCGGCGGATGCGGGCCTTGATCTCGTTGGTGATGTGGGGGATGACCTGCACGGTATCCCCCAGGTAGTCGCCCCGGCGCTCCTTCTGGATGACCGCTTGGTAGACCGAGCCGGTCGTCACGTTGGAGTCCCGCCGCAGGTTCTCCCCCGTGAAGCGCTCGTAGTGACCCAGGTCGAGATCGGTCTCCCCGCCGTCGTCGGTGACGAAGACCTCCCCGTGCTGGAAGGGGTTCATGGTCCCGGCATCGACGTTGATGTAAGGGTCGAGCTTCTGGTTGACGACCCGCAGGCCACGAGACTTGAGGAGGCGGCCCAGTGAGGCGGAGGTGATGCCCTTCCCGAGGCTCGACACGACCCCGCCAGTCACGAACACGTACTTGGCCACGGGTGGGCATCGTAACACCCCGACCCGCGCATCACACGCATGTCGTCGCTACGACGACCCCTTCAGGGCGAGCAGCTCCTCAGCGTGGCCGCGGCCGCGCTCTGACTGGGGAAGCCCCGCCAGCATCCGAGAGATCTCCTCGAGCCGTTCCTCTCCCTGCACCTTCCGAACCACGGCCCGGTTCCCCAGCCGTTCTACGACGAAGTGAGCGTCGGCGAAGGCGGCCACCTGCGGCAGATGGGTGACGCAGAGCACCTGGCGGCGCTCGGCCAGGGCGGCCAGCTTCCGCCCCAGGGCGAGGGCGGCCGCTCCCCCCAGGCCGGCGTCGACCTCGTCGAAGGCCACCACCGGCGCCTCGCCGGCCCCCCCCGCCAGGCGCAGGGAGAGGACCAGGCGGCTCAGCTCGCCCCCTGAAGCCACCTGGCTCACCGGACCCGGATCGAGGGCGGCATCCGAGGCGAAGAGCAGCTTCATCTGGTCGGCTCCCTCCGGTCGCGGCTCACCCGCCGTGACCGCCACCTCGATCACCGGACGGGCGAACCCGAGCTCCCGGAGCAGGGCGCCGGTCGAGTCCTGCAACCGGACCGCCGCCCGGCGGCGTGCCTCTCGCAGCTCTTGACCGGCTTGCTCCAAGCTGCGTCGAGCTCCGGCCAGCTCCTCCTCCAGCCGCGCGGCGCGCTCCAGCAGTGATGCCAGCTCGGCTCGCCTCGCCTCGGCCCTCTCCCCGAAGGCCAGCACCTCCGCCAGGCTGTTCCCGTACTTTCGGCGGAGGGCCCCCAGCCGCGCGAGACGCTCTTCCATGTCGGCGAGCTCCCCCTGGTGCCGGCCCAGGCCGTCCAGGAGCGAGCGGACCTCCAGGGCCAGTTCGGCGGCCAAGGCGCCCAGGTCCTCGCTCGACCCGACCAGCCCACCCAGCGAAGGATCGAGCCGGGCGGCCCGGCGCAGGCCGGCGACCGCGCTGCCCAGGGCGTCGGTGGCCGCACCGTTGCCGGTCAGCGCCTCGAGTGCTCCCGAGAGGGTGATGGCCAGCTCCTCGGCGCTGCGCAAGCGGGTGACCCTCTCCCGCAGGGCCTCTTCGTCCCCCGGGGCGAAGCCCGCCGCCGAGATCTCTCTCGCCTGGAAGGTGACCATCTCCAGCTCCCGCTCCAGGGAGGGGAGATCACCCCCGAGACTTCGCTGGTCCTCGAGCAAGGCGCTCCATCTCTCCCAGGCCTCCCGGTAAGCCTGGGGCACCGCCGGCTCTCCCAGGCGCGAGTCGACCATGCGCCGGACTTCCGCCCCTCCCGCCGCGGCAAGCCGATCTTGCTGGCCGACGATCTCCACCAGGCCCCGCATGCGCTCTTCGACCAGGCGAGCCGGGACGATGCTCCCATCGAGATAGGCACGGTTGCGACCCCCGCTCACCAGCCGCCGTCCCACCACGATCTCCCGGTTCCCGACCAGGAACCGACCCTCCACGCTGGCCTCTTCCCCGGCCGGTCCGATCCGGTCGGTGCGGGCCGGTGACCCGCTCAGCAGGCCGAGGGCTCCCAGCAGCAACGTCTTGCCGGCCCCCGTCTCGCCGCTCACCACCACCAAGCCCGGACCCGGCTCCAGAGAAGCCTCCTCGATGAGCCCGAGGTTGCGCACCCGGAGCTCTTCAAGCATCGCCCACCCCGAGCTTGCCCCCAACTCGCTCGGCAAATCCGCGGGGGCCGATCCGCACAAACCGGACCGGAGTGGGACCGGCCGACACGTCCACCCAGTCCCCCGGCCCCAGGGAGGCAACCGGCCGTCCATCCACCGCCAACCCGGCCATCCGATCGCCCTGGACCGTCACCCGCAGCGCCCGGGCGGCCGGGAACACCATGGAACGCGTGAAGAGGGAGTGGGGTGCCACGGCGGTGAGCACCAGGGCGGGTAGCTCCGGATCCACCAGCGGGCCCCCGGCCGAGTAGTTGTAGGCGGTCGAGCCGGTTGGGGTGGCCACCACCACCCCGTCGGCGTGGTAGGTGATGAAGTGTCGCTCGTCGACCTCGATCCCCAGCGCCACCGTGCGCGGGCTGAAGGACTTGTCGACCACCACGTCGTTGACCCCCACCACCGGCCGGCCGCCCCGCAGTCGGGCCTGCACGGTGGTGCGCAGCGACTCCTGCCAGTCACCGGCAGCCAGGGCGTCCAGCGCCCCCTCCAGCTCGGGGGGCTCGACCTCGGCGAGGAACCCGAGCCTTCCCACGTTGATCCCCACCACCGGCGCGTCGGCTTGCAGGGCCAGCTCCACCGCCTCCAGGACGGTGCCGTCCCCGCCGATGGCCATCAGAACGTCGACGCCGGGGGCGCTCAGGTCGGCCGACCCGACGTCCAGCCACTCCGCCTGGTGAGCCCGGGTGACCAGCTCCATTCCCCGCCGGCGTGCCTCCGCCACCACTTGGCGGGCCACCTCGTGTGCCTGCCGCCGCTCGGCGTGGACCACCAGCCCCAGCTTCACGTAAGGACCCTCATCGCCCCCCGGCACCTCCCCCCGCGCTTCTTGCGTGAGTCTCGTACCGTATGTGGGCAAGAACTCACGCAAGAACGGGAGGGGGCGGGGCTCACGCCCCGACCGCCTCGGCGATCCGGTCCTCGTCGAGGCTGCTCGGCCCCGGGCGCGCCCAGAGGAAGAACTCCCGGTTTCCCTTCTCCCCCGTGATCTGTGAAGCCACCACCCCTCGCGTGCCCAGCCCGGCCTCGGCCAGCGCTTCGACCACGCCATCGATCGCCGCCGCGTGGGCCGCGGGATCGCGAACCACACCCCCTTTTCCCACCCGCTCCGGCCCCACCTCGAACTGCGGCTTCACCAACAGGAGGTAGTCGGTCCCCGCGTGACCGACCGATGCCAGCACCTTGGCCACCATCGCGAGAGATATGAAAGAGAGGTCCGCCACCACCAAGTCGAAAGGAGCGTCCAGGTCTTGGGGGTCCACCAGCCGGAGGTTGGTCCGCTCGACCACCCTCACCCTCGGGTCGCCCCGCAGACGCCAATGAAGCTGCCCGTAGCCCACGTCGAGGGCGGTCACCCCGGCGGCCCCCTGTTGTAAGAGGTAGTCGGTGAACCCCCCCGTGGATGCACCGGCATCGAGAGCCTTGCGCCCGGCGATGGGGATGTCGAGCTGCTCCATCGCGCCGGCCAGCTTCACCCCACCCCGGCTGACGTAGGCAGCCTCCGGCTCGATCAGATCGATTGACGTGGCCTGATCGACCAGGGTGGCCGCCTTGGGCTGGGCGACATCCCCCACCCGGACCCGCCGCTCGTCGATGGCCCGCCGGGCGGCGGCGCGGCTCTCGACCAGCCTGCGGCGCACCAATTCCGTGTCGAGCCGCCGGCGACTCAGTTCGGCTCTCCCGTTCTCACTGGGCCGCGAACGTCCCCTCCTACATCCTCTTCCTCGAGCAAGCCGGCCAGCCGCGTGGCCAGCTCGTCGGCCGGGTCCGGTGCCTCGGCCGGATCTGCCTCCCGGAGGCGGTCGAGCACTTCGAGGAGGTCCCTCGTAATATCCATGTGTCCCATTATCACCGGTACCTCTGATAGGAACCGTCTTTGATCCCGATTCGAGACGTCAACCCGAGCCTTCGGCGCCCCTGGCTCACCTGGGGCATCATCGCGCTGGCGATCTACATCTTCTTCTTCGTCCAGCCAGAGACAGGCGGCGAGGTTGAGCAGTTCGCCTACCGGTACGCCGCCATCCCCTGCGAGCTCACCAACGGCGAGCCGCTCGATACCGGCGAGGTCGGGGGGGGCGGCTGTTCAGAGGGAGGCCAGCCGGTGTTTCCCGACAAGCTGGTGCTGGGGAGCGTGCTCACCTCGATGTTCCTGCACGGGGGCCTTCTCCATCTGTTCGGCAACATGCTCAGCCTGTGGATATTCGGCAACAACATCGAGGACGCCTACGGACGGCTGGGTTACGCCATTCTCTATCTGGCCTCGGGGGTGGTCGCCACCGTCGGCTACGTGCTGCTCCAGCCGGAGAGCACCATCCCCTTGGTGGGAGCCTCGGGAGCGATCGCCGGGATCATGGGCTCGTATCTGGTGCTGTTTCCGAGCGCCTCGGTGCTGACCGTCATCCCGATCTTCTTCCTACCCTGGTTCGTGGCCGTGCGGGCCTGGGTGTTCCTCCTCATCTGGTTCGCAGGCCAGTTCCTGCTGGCCGGGGGCCAGAGCGGCATCGCCTGGCAGGCTCACGTGGCCGGCTTCCTCTTCGGGATGGTGGCCACCCTGGTGCTCAGCCCTGCTCTCCGCCGGCGCCTCCGGTCCCACCGCCGGCAGGTCCTGGGGGCCCGCTAGCAGCCGCCAGGGCCCCCGGCAGGTCTGCCAGGCTCTCCACGACCAGGTCGGGAGCGTGCTCATGGCCCCCGGCCCCCGGGTCGACCGCCACCCCACTCAACACCAGCACCGCTCGCCATCCCTCCGCCCGGGCCATCGCCAGGTCGGTCGACGGTCGGTCTCCCACCACCCAGGTCGGGCCGGGCCCGAGCCGGCTGCGGACCAGCTCCCGCATCGGCTGATGGGGCTTGCCGGCGATCTCCGGCCGGCGATCGCTGGCCGCCTCGAGCGCCGCCACGATCGATCCGGCGCCGGGCCACTGCCCCTCGGGTGTGGGCAAGGTCGGGTCGACGTTGGTGGCCAGGAATCGAGCCCCCGCCCGCAGCGCCAGGGTGGCGTCCCGGAGCCGTTCGTAGGTGAGCCGCCGGTCCAGGCCCACCACCACCGCCTCCGCCCGGCGCCAGTTCTCGGTGCGGGGGATGCCTTCCCCGTCCAGGGCCTCCTCGATCCCCTCGCCCCCCACGACCAGGCATCGGGGGCGATCGGCGGCGAGCATCCGGGCGACGGCCAGCGCCGAGGTGAGCACCTGTGAGACCGCCGCCGGGTAGTCGGTGAGCTGGGCGATACGCTCGGCCACCGTCCCGGGCGAGCTGGTCGAGTTGTTGGTGACGAAGAGGAGCCGGTGGTCCTGACGCTCCAGCTCTCGCAGGGCGTCTCCGGCCCCCGGTACCTCCTCCAGGTCGAGGTAGACCACCCCGTCCAGGTCGCACACCACGTTGCCCCGGCCTGGACCTCGTACTACAACCTGGCCCATGTTCTCCCCGTTCCGAGGCCTCTTCTTCCACCCCAGCCTGGCCGGCTCGAGTGGGGAAGCCACCTGCCCCCCATACGACGTGATCGACGACGAGGCCCGCCGGCGGTATCTGGCGTCATCTCCATACAACGTCGTGCGGCTGCTGCTCCCCGGCCGCGAGGCAAGCTACCAGGAGGCCGGCGACCTCTTGCGCGGTTGGCTGGCCGAGGGGGTCGTGGCAGAGGACCCCGAGCCCCGCTTCTACCTGTACCGCATGGGGTACCGGGATGGCGCCAGTCGAGCCCGCCAGGCCCAAGGAGTCATCGGAGCCTTGCAGCTCGAGGAGCCCGGCCGGCGGGTGCTGGCGCATGAGGAGACCATGGAGCACGCTCGAGCCGACCGACTGTCGGTGCTGCGTGCCACCAGAGCCAATCTCGACCCGATCGTGGCGCTCACGCCCGTCGAGGGGTTGGAGCCTCTACTCGAGCCGGAGGGCCCGCCTCGGATCGCCTTCCGGGCGGAAGGGGTGCACCACCGCCTGTACGACCTGGGGCGGGCCGTGTCGACCACGCTGGCCGAGGCGGTGTCCAGTCGCCCCCTGGCCATCGCCGACGGTCACCACCGTTATGCGACGGCGCTCCGCTACCGACGCGAGCGAGAGGCGGAGGACGGGACCGGTCCTTGGTCTGCCATCTTGACCTTCGTCAGCCCGGCCCGCCGCGGCGGCCTCTCGGTGGGAGCGATCCACCGGGTGTTCGAGCGGGGCCAGGTCGACCGGGCGATCCTCGAGAAGGCCTTTGTGGTCTCGAGACACCGGCCCGAACCGCCGGAGGAACCAGGCCACGTGGTCCTGGTGAGCCGAGATGGCGCGCTTCTCCTCCGGCCAACTCCGGACGCCCTCGAGGAGCTGCCCCGTCCCTGGCGTCAAGCCGGATCGGCGGTCGCCCGGGAGCTGCTCTACCCCCTGATGGGGCTCGACGAGTCTCAGGCCTCCTATGTGCCCGACCCCCGGAGCGCCGTGGAAAGCTCCGCGCCGGGAGGCCTGGCCGTCCTCACCTCCCCCATCCCCGCACGGGCGATCTCGCAAGCCATCGAAGAGGGCCTGCGCTTTCCCCAGAAGTCGACCTTCTTCTACCCCAAGCCCCGGGCCGGGCTGGTCATGCGGCTGCTGGGCTAGGGATTCACTCTGAGGTCACCGCAGCCTCTCCAGCACCTCTGTCAAGCTCGGGGTGATCCGGCGGGCGCTGACCTCGGCCAGTGGCACCCACTCGGCCGCCTCGGCGTCATCACCGGCCTCGAGCTCTCCGCCCAGCACCCGAGCCTCGAAGTCGATCAGGACGAAGTGCCACTCGGGCGGGGTCCCGGGACCGATAGTCTCCCCGGTCCAGACCGGTTCGCCCACCTCCACCTCCAGGGAGGTCTCTTCCCTGACCTCCCGCGTCAGAGCGTCCCGTAGCGACTCACCGTAGGCGACCTTCCCACCGGGAACCGACCAGAGCCCGGCGTTGGCACCCTGGCCCCTCTTGACCATCAGCAGGTGGTTCCGCTCCACGATCAGTGCCCCCACCCCCACCAACGGGCTGGGAGGAGTCCTCACCGCTTCTCTGCGCCCGCGTCCTCGTGGTGCATGGTGATCGATCGGGCCGAGAAGCCGGCCGCCTCGAAGAAGTTCTTGGCATCCCGATGCCCGGGGGGGACATAGGCGTCGAAGCGCCGCATCCCCTTCCTCCGTAGCTCCCCGAGAACCGTCTCCAGCATCATCTCCCCAGCCCCCACCCCGCGGGCCTCCGGCTCGGTGAAGATGAGACGCACCGCCCCGACCCGCTCCCCGCCGGCCTGGGGCAGGAGGGCCTCCGAGCGGACGAGGACGAAGCCGACCGGCACCGACTCCACCTCTCCCAGGTAGACGAGCGCCTCGGGATCGGACAAGGCATCCTTGAAGGCCGCCTCAAGAGGCTCGGGCAGGCCGTCGGCCACCGCCCAGACCTCCTTCAGGGCCACCATCTCCTCTTCCAGCCGCCGGTAGAGGCGCACCAGCTCGTCGAGGTCGGCCTCGGTGGCCGGCCGGGCGGTCAGCTCCATCGATCCTCCTCGGACATCCAGGGTAGCCATCGACGCAAGCCCGCCTTGCTGACCAGCCTGATCGCCTCCAGCACCACCCCGCCATGCATCTTGGAGGCCCCCAGCTCCCGGTCCCGGAAGACGATGGGGATCTCCACCACCTCCAACCCCTGCCGGACGGCCCGCCACACCATCTCCACCTGAAAGGCATACCCGGAGGCCCCGCAGCCGGCCGGATCCAGGCGTCGCAGGGCCGAGGCTCGGAAGGCCCGGAATCCTCCGGTGACATCCCGTACCGGCAAGCCCAGCACGGTTCGGGCATAGACATTGCCCGCCTGAGAGAGCAGCCGCCTCGGCCAGGGCCAGTCGGGGGTGGCACCCCCCGGCACGTAACGGCTCCCCAGCGCCACGTCGGCGCCCGCCTCGAGCGCCTCCACCAGGCGGGGCAGGTCGGCCGGATCGTGCGAGAAGTCGGCGTCCATCTCGCCCACCACCATCGCCCCCATCGTCAGGGCGCGGGCGAAGCCCTCCGCATAGGCTGGGCCGATCCCTTCCTTGCGCCGGCGGTGGAGCACCGTCACCCGCGGCTCGTTCGCGGCCAGCTGCTGGGCGATGCGCCCCGTCCCATCTGGAGAGTTGTCGTCCACCACCAGCACCCGATAGCCGTGGGAGAGCAGGGTCGGAATCAACCGCGGCAGGTTCGCGGCCTCGTTGTAGGTCGGGACGACCGCTACGACGTCAGGCGGCGCAATCGCGACAGATCATCCTCTTGCGGTTGGCAAGCTGGCTGGTGCGCTTCACCAGGAAGCACGACGAGCAGACGAACTCGTTGCGGCGGATCTCCTCAGCCTCCACGTCCAGGCTCAACATCTCCTCGCGGCGCAGCGCTCGTAGCTCGGCGGCCTCGTCGACGAGAAGAACCTCGACCTCCTCATCCTCGGTGAGCATGTCGAGCTCCTCGGCCTCGAGCTCGTCGAGGGCTTCCTCGGGCTCTTCCTCCTCTTCCTCCTGCTCCTCTTCCTGCTCCTCTTCCTGCTCCTCTTCCTGCTCCTCTTCCTGCTCCTCTTCCTGCTCCTCCAAAGCCTCGCCCTCCACGAGCGTCAAGTCCTCCTCGTCGAGGGCCAGGGCCTCCTCGTCGAAGTCCTCCTCGAAGTCAGGCTCGAGCTCCTCTTCGGTCTCCTCGTTGAGGTGCTCTTCTGCCTCTGGGGTGTCCTCTCCATGGCTGGTCATGCGGTGATCCTGGGTGCAGGCGGCGGGGAGTATATAGTGCCCGGGGGCGTCCCTTTATTCCCTCACCCCTCGACGCCACTCGGTCGCTGCCCCCCACTCCCGGTCGGAGAGCTATTGGAGCGCCGCCTTCGGACCAGGGACACCTCCCGGGCCCCGGCCAACGTAGCAGGCGCTCAGATCTTGAGGCGGATCGCCCCGGCGAGGACCCGGCCCGACAGTGGGGTCTCGCCGACCGGCTCCCCGTCGGCCTCCACCGGCCAGGGACGGTCGCTGCGGAGAGTGAACTCCTCTGCCGAGAGCCGGCGCACCGAGGGATGAGTCAGATGGAGGCCCCGCCGGATGCGGGGAATGAGAGTGACCGCTTCTCGCTTCGGCCCGGTGAAGATCTGGATGTCCAACCGGCCGTCCACCAGGTTGGCGCGCGGGGCGATGTTCATTCCTCCCCCGAAGTACTGGGCATTGGCAAGTACCACGTTGGTGGCCGCGCCCCGGTAGGCCCGCGCTCCCGCCTGGAGCTCTATCTCCGTGCGGCGGAATCCTGGCAGGGTCATCCAGAACGACAGCAGGTAGCGGCGCGCCCCCAGCCGCCTGGGCAGGCGCTCGGCGGTCTCGACCGTCGCCGCCCCGATACCGGCCTGAGCCACGTTGAGGAAGTGACGGCGGCCCCAAGCGCCTTCCAGGACGCCGACGTCTGCCAGATAGGTCTGCTCACCTCTCAGGTGAACGGCCGCCCGCTCCATCTGCTGGGGAATGGCGAAGGTGCGCAACAAGTCGCTGCCGGACCCGGCCGGCAAGATGGCCAGCACGGGCGGCTCGGGCCAGGGGTGGCGCAAGAGCGCATCGACCACAAGATTCACGGTGCCATCGCCCCCCACCGCCATGAAGCGCCGTCGTCCAGCCTCGATGCCGGCTCGAACGCCGGTCGCCACCTCGGCGGGGCCCTCGGGGATGACCAGATCCGCCTCCACTGCTTGATCCTGCAGGGCTCGACGAGCTCGCTCGGCGACTTCCCGCCGCCGCCCCGCCCATGGGTTGACCACCGCCCACCAGGCTTCCTCCCTCCCCCTGTGGGGGAGAGCCCGGGAGGGGGGGAATCCATCGGGGACTGAAGGTTTCAAATGATCCCTCCGGCCGCCACCACCCCCCGGTCGACGGCCTTGGCGGACGCGTCGGCGGTGGCCGCCAGATCGGGAAACGTGTCCCGGAGCTGGCGGAGCAAGTCGAGGAGCTGCCGGCAGTTGCGCACGAAGTCGCCGGCCGCCAGCTCGTCGTCTCCCAGCAACCCATCGAGCTCCTCTCCGGACGCCCAGCGGTAGGCCAGACCGGCGAACCCAGGCTCCGGCGGGCGGGTCTCCGGGATCAATCGATCCGCCTCGGCCCGCTGAAGGCGTCGCCAGATCGACTCCAACTCGCCCCCCCGCTCCTCCAAGGTGGGCGTCGGCCAGCCGCCGAGCTCCCCGCCCGAGCGCGGCTCGTACACGAACGCCGAGGCCAAGGCCGCCAGCTCGGGCGCGCTCAGCCCGGCCAGCAGGTCTGCGTGTACGGCCTCGGCCAACAACAGGTCCAGCTCGTTGTAGATGAAGCGCAGGTTCTCCCCGCGCCGGGTGAGCGTCCAGCCGGAGGTGTAGCCCCAGGCCTCCAGCAGCTCCAGGATGGACCTGAACTCGGCGACCAGGCCTTCGGCCGACCGATCCAGGCGTTCCCGCAATCGTTCAACTTCCTTGACCATACGCTGCGCCCGTCGCGCCCAGCGCAGGTGATCGGCCAGCTCCGGGCAGAGGGCGACGGGGTGGGGCGCCGGGGCGCCTTCCTCGCCCGCCACCAACTCCGGCTCTCCGGCCCGGTACTCCCGGAGCAGAGAAGCTACCGATTCTCGAAACCGCGGGGCGGCCGGCTCGAAGGGGCTGGGAAGAGCGATGCTTCCCATCTTGGCGGTTCCCAGAGGCAGCTCGTCGAGGCGGACCCGGGCCAGGTCCCCCTCGCTTCCCAGCAGCAGCAGGCGAGGCTCGGCGGTTCGGCCCCGCGCCAGCATCACGTAGCGGCCGCTCCGGCGTCCGGCCGGCACCTCCAGCACGTCGCCCGCTTGGGTGTGGCGGGCGAACTCCTGCATCAACCGGCGGTGGGAGGGCATCCGGCGACCCGGCTCGGAGGCGGCCAGATACTCCCAAATGTCGCCCAGCTCGCACTGGGCCGCCCTGCTGTACCCGGCCAGAGCCTCCTGGTTCCGCTCGATGGACCGGCGCAACCGACCCATCCCGGCCTCTCGCTGGAACTGGGCGAACGACGCGTTGAGCAGCTCCTCGGCCTCCGGGCGCGGGTAATTGGCCACCAGGTTGACCGCCATGTTGTACGTGGGTCGGAAGCCGGAGCGGAGCGGATGGCTGCCGGCCGCGGCGATGTCCGCCACCCGGTCGAACGGCAGGTACGGCGAGTAGAGGACCACCCCGTAGCCCAGCTTGTCGATCCCTCGCCGGCCCGCCCGGCCGGTGAGCTGCGTGTAGTCGCCCGGCTGGAGCAGCTCATGGCTCTCCCCGGTGAACTTGGTGAGGCTCTCCAACACCACCGAGCGGGCCGGCATGTTGATCCCCAGGGCGAGCGTCTCGGTGGCGAAGACCAGCTTCACCAGCCCCCGCGAGAACAGCTCCTCCACCGTCTCCTTGAAGGCCGGCACCATGCCGGCATGGTGAGGAGCCACTCCGTCCTCCAGCTGGCTCACCCACCGTCCGTACCCGAGCACCTCCAGGTCGGCCGGGTCCAGGTGCCTGGTGCGCAGCTCGGCGTACTGCCGGATTCGCTCCCGCTCGGCCGCGGTGGTGAGCCGGACCCCGTCGGCCATGAGCTGCTGGGCGGCCGCTTCGCATCCGGCCCGGCTGAAGAGGAAGTAGATGGCCGGCAGCATCCCCCCTCGCTCGAGGAGCTCGACCACCTCACTGCGCCTCGGGGTGGCGAAGCGCCGGTGCCGCCGGCGGCTGAGCAGGCGTTCCACCGCCGGGTTCGGCTCCCGCCGGCCCTGGTGGTCGACGAACGTGGGGAACAGCAGCGCACGGCGCTCTCCGTGACGGTCCTTGACCATGTACGAGCTCTCGAGGGGGACCGGCCGGTGGCGCTCGAGGACCAGCCGGGTGAGGCCCCGCCGGGAGCGCACCCAGTCGCTGAACTCGGTCGCGTTCGACACGGTGGCCGACAGAGCCAGCAACTGCACCGACCGCGGCAGGTGGATGATGATCTCCTCCCATACGGCTCCCCGGAAGGGATCCTGCAGATAGTGGACCTCGTCGAGCACCACCACGCCCAGGTCTCCGATCGACCGGTCCCGGGCGTAGATCATGTTGCGCAGCACCTCGGTGGTCATCACCACCACCTCGGCGTCGCCGTTGATGACGTTGTCCCCGGTGAGGAGGCCCACCCTCGCCGCCCCATAGTGGGCCACGAAATCCCCGTACTTCTGGTTGGAGAGCGCCTTCAGGGGGGTCGTGTAATAGGCGCGGCGACCCCGCTCGAGGGCCAGATGGGTGGCCACCTCCGCCACCAGCGTCTTGCCCGCCCCGGTGGGAGCCGTCACCACCACCGACTCTCCCGCCTCGATGGCCCGGGCCGCCTCGAGCTGAAACTCGTCCGGGGGGAAGGGCAGGTGGGAGAAGAACCTCTCCAGCGTCATCGGCGGAGCACCAGGCGGACCGCCCAGATGGTGGCCTCGTAGAGCAGGTAGAGGGGGATCGAGAGCACCATGAGCGTGAGGGGATCGCCGCTCGGGGTGATCACCGCTCCGATGATCACGATCAAGAGGACCGCCCACCGTCGCCCGCGGGCCAGCTGCGCCGAGTCGACCATGCCGGCCAGGGCGGCCGCGAAGATGAAGACCGGGAACTCGAAGCTGAGGCCGAACACCAGCAGGAAGCGGCTGGCGAACGAGAGGTAGTTGTTGATGGTGATGAACGCCTCGACGCTCTCCCCGCCGAACGTGAGCAGGAACTCGAGGGCGCGGGGCAGGGACCAGTAGGCGAAGGCCACCCCGGAGAGAAACAGCACCGCCAGGATGCCCGACAACGGCAAGGCGTAGCGGCGCTCCCGGGGAGTGAGGGCCGGGCTGATGAAGGCCCAGACCTGGTAGATCAGTACCGGGCTGGACAGGATGACCCCCCCGAGAAGGGAGACTCGCATGGCCACCGAGAATGCCTCGGTGACCTGAGTGAAGATCAGACCCTCCCCTCCCACCACCTGCGAGTACGGCTCAACGAGGAAGGCCAGGAGCCGCTCGTGGAACAGGAAGGCGACCACAGACCCGCTCGTCACCGCCACGGCCGACTTGACCAGCCGCCGGCGCAGCTCCTCGAGATGGTCCATGATCGGAGAGCGATCGCTGGTCACTCGGGCGATGGTCTCTCCGATTCCTCGGGACCCCTAGCCGGCTCCTCCTCGATGGCCCGCCGGGCTTCCTCTCCCATCTCCTTGATCGGGTTCACGACCTCTTGGTACTCGCGCTCCAATCCGGAACGGAAGTCGTCGGTGGTCCGGCGAAGCTCCCGGACCAGGTCCCCCGCCTTGCGAGCGATCTCCGGCAGGCGCCGCGGGCCGAACAGCACCAGCGCCAGGAGCATGATCACCATGACCTCGAGCGGCGAGACGTTCAGCATGGCACCCGCTCATGGTAGGAGGCGGAAGGCGCTCCGCCGTTAGCTCGTCAGCAGATGGCGCAGCCAGTCATCGTTGTCGAGGGCCCGGGAGAAGCTCTCGATCTCGGCCTCGGTGATGGGCCGGTCACCGCTCACCCGGTAGCTCACACCGGTGGCGAGGAGGATGCTCACCACCCGCGAGTTGGCCGGTCGAAATTGCCGCCGCACGCAGAGCGGGCATTGGAAGTGATAGCTGCCTCGGTCCCGGGCCGGGTCCAGGTCCAAGGAGAGGTCCTCGGGCACGAGCTCCACGTCCCCGCAGAACTCGCAGGTCGTCTTGATGGTCGTCATGAGTGCTCCGTCCGGTGTGATCGTCACCCGAATATCGGAGCGAGGCGGGGCCGTCTGAAGTACTAAGTGGGAAATAGCCATGGTCACTCTCCGTAGCGGGAAAGGATGTGCCCCCGCAGCTCGTCCAGCGCCGCGGCCACCTCGGCGCCCTCGACGAGTCGGGCGTCGCCGCCCAGCCGGAGGAGCAGCCGGGCGGCCACTCCAGCATCGCCGGAGCTGAAGCGCACCAGCATCCCGTCCTCACCGCTCTCCAGCACCTCCACGGGGTAGTACTCGGCCACCCAGCGGGCCCGTTGCCCCAACCGGATCACCGACCGGACGTCCTCCTCCCCCGGCGTGTATCGCACCTGAGGTGACGGGGGTTCCTCGGGAGGCTCGAAGCGCTCCTCGGTCGACTCGGATGCTCGCACCCGGTCCAGGCGAAAGACCCGTTCGCCGTGGGCGCTCCGGCAGTAGGCGGAGAGATACCAGTTACCCAGCGTGGAGAACACCGACCAAGGCTCCACCCGCCGGACGCTGGTCTCTCCCTTGCCGAGCGACGTGTAGGTCAGCTCGACAACCCGGCCGTCTCGGGCCGCCCGGCGCAGAGCGCCGACTATGCCCGGCTCCTCGGCCAGCTCCACCACCAGGCTGTCACCGGCCTCGGGCACCAAGGCTCTGGAGAGCTTGTTCACCGCCGCCTCCAGGACCGGGGTTCCCTGGCCGCTGGCGCACAATGCCATGCCCGAAGCCAGCAGGGCCAGCGCCTCGGCGGGAGTCAGACGCAGCGGCCGTGAGAAGTACTCGGCCATGTCGACCACCACCTCGTCCTCCTCCACGTAGGCCACCATGAGGTCACCGGGTCCATAGCCCGGGAGTCCACAGACGAAGACCAGGTCCAGGTCGGAGAGCAGCTCCCGGCGCGTGTACCCGAAGCGAGAGCACACCTCATCCACGGAGGTGCCGGGGTTGGCGATCACCCAGGGAAGCATGGAGAGGATGCGCGTGAGACGCTGGGCGGTGCGGCCGGACGTCATCGGTCTCCTCGCACCCGCTCGACCACCAGCTTGCGAAGCTGCGGTGGCTCGACCACCTCGGCGGCCGCCCCGAAGCTCAACACCCACCCCACGAAGGCATCCGGGTTGGCCACCGCCAACCGAGCGGTCATGGCGCCCGAGTCCGTTTCCTCCATCTGGGCGTCGGGAGGGAGCTGGCGGCGGGCCCACCAGGCCGCCTCGGGATCGAAATGCACGGTGGCCGTCAGGTCCTCCTCCCCCGCCTCCCAGGGCTCGCGGGGCAGGACCCGGCGGGCCTGAAAGCCCTTGGGCCGCTCGAACGAACCGGCCTGGTCGTCCAGCTCGAGCTCCGAGATGCGGTCGACCCGGAAGGAGCGCGCCTCCCGGCTGCCCCGCTCGCCGGCCAGCAGATACCAGTGGCCGCGCTGGTGGACCAGTGCGTACGGTCGCAACTCCCTGGCCCGCCCCCGGTAGGCAAACCGCAGCACCCGGCGCTCAGTGACCGCTTGGAAGAGCACGGCCAGGTCGCCCGGATTCGATCCCAGGTCGGCGGCCAGCGCCTCGCCGCCCTCTCCCACGGCCACTCCGCCCAGCTTGAAGAGGGCCTCTGGCCCGGAGGGCTGGCCGCCCAACCGCACCACCTGGGCGGCCAGGGTGAGCGCGGCGCGCTCCTCGTCGGTGAGTCCCGGGTCCGGGAGCTCGTAGGCGTCCCGCCGGATCATGTAGCCGAAGTCCACCTCCCAGGCGTCGGTGGGCCGCCGCTCGAGGGGGATCCCCAGCCCGCGCAACAGATCCTTGTCCCGCTCGAACATGCGGCGGAAGGCCTCTTCCGAGTCCTGGTCGTAGCCCGCCACCGTGGTGCGGATCTCGTCGGCCGTCACCGGTCGCCCGGCGTCGAGTAGGAAGGCCAGCAGGTTCAGCAGCCGCTCGAGCACGCGCTTCATCGAGGCTGACTGTAGGACCCGCTGCGTCCTGGCAGCGGATTTCTACCCGGCCGGGTCAACATCGGAGACGGGAACCCGGGCTACAGGCTCCGGATCAGCTTGTCCACCCGATCGTCCAGGGCGCGGAAGGGGTCCTTGCAGAGCACGGTGCGCTGAGCCTGGTCGTTCAGCTTGAGGTGGACCCAGTCGACCGTGAAGTCCCGCTTGGCGGCCTTGGCGGCCTTGATGAACTCGCCCCGCAGCCGGGCGCGGGTGGTCTGGGGAGGCTTCATGATCGCCTGCCCGATGGCGCCGTCGGTCACCACCCGATCCACCATCCCCCGACGGGCCAGGAGGTAGTAGAGGCCTCGCTGCTGGTTGACGTCATGGTACGAGAGGTCGACCAGCGCGAGGCGTGGGTGGCCGATCGGGAGGTCGTGGCGCTGGCGGTATCCCTCCACCAGGTGATACTTGATGACCCAGTCCACCTCCCGCTGCAACCCGAGCGGGTCCTTCTCCAGGCCGGTCAGCAGGTGCTCCCACATCTCCACCGACCGCTGCACCGGGGCCGGGAAACCGGGGTTGCGGCTGTAGCGGAGGGCTCGCTCCAGGTACTCCCATTGCATGTCGAGCGCCGACAGCTCCCGGCCGTTGGCCAGGCGCACCTTCCGGCGACAGGTGGTGTCGTGGCTGATCTCCCGGATGGTCCGGATCGGGTTCTCCAGGGTCAGGTCGCGGAACACCACGTTGTCCTCCAGCATCTGCAGGAGGGCGGCGGTGGTCCCCACCTTGACGTAGGTGGCGTACTCGGACATGTTCGAGTCTCCGGCGATCACGTGCAGCCGCCGGTAGCGCTCGGCGTCGGCGTGAGGCTCGTCCCGGGTGTTGATGATCGGGCGGCTGCGGGTCGTGGCCGAGGAAACCCCCTCCCAGATGTGCTCGGCCCGCTGTGAGAGGCAGAACACCGTCCCCCGGGCGGTCTGCAGCACCTTGCCGGCCCCGGAGAAGATCTGGCGGGTGACGAAGAAGGGGATCAGGGTGTCCACCACTCGCTGGAAGTCGCCTTGCCGGCCTACCAGGTAGTTCTCATGGCATCCGTAGGAGTTGCCGGCCGAGTCGGTGTTGTTCTTGAAGAGGTAGATCTGGCCGCGGATGCCTTCCTCCTCCAGCCGCTGCTCGGCAGAATCCAGCAGTCCCTCCAGCACCCGCTCCCCCGCCTTGTCGTGGGCCACCAGCTCGTGGAGGTTGTCGCACTCGGGGGTGGCGTACTCGGGATGGCTGCCCACGTCCAGATAGAGCCGGGCCCCGTTCTCGAGGAAGACGTTCGACGACCGTCCCCAGCTCACCACCCGCCGGAACAGGTAGCGGGCCACCTCGTCGGGCGAGAGGCGCCGCTGCCCCCGGAGGGTGCAGGTGACCCCATACTCGTTCTCGATTCCGAAGATGCGGCGCTCCATCCGGTCAGCGTACCCGGCCAGGGTGACCTAGCGGGGGCGGTCGGCGAGAATGGTGTCATGAGCCTCGTCCTGCTGGCCCGAGTGAGCGATCCCGGAACCGCTCAGATCCTGGCCGCCCGTCTCCAGTCGGAGGGCGTCGAAGTGCGCATGCGCGGGGAGTGGATGGGCCCGTACCGGTTGACCGTGGGGGCCATGGCGGAGACCGAGCTCTGGGTGCCGGAGGCCGACATCGAGCTCTCGCGCATGGTCATGATGGCGGCCGAGATCGACGAGGCGCTGGAGGGGACCCAGGGCGAGCCTTGAGGCCGGGCGGCTGATCGCCGGGCTCCGCACCGTTCTTGCGTGAGAAGTGGTCCGCCGGCGGTCCGGAACTCACGCAAGAACGGGGGAGGGCCGTCAGTCCTTGGCCGGGGAGCCGGCCCCCGCCGCCAGCTCCTCGGCGGCCAATCGCCGGAAGGTGCGCCGCCCGAGGGTCCGGTCGAGCACCGCCCCCTCCCACTCTTCGGCGGGAATGGCTCGATCCTCGAGGGACTCGAACGCTGCGGAGGCCAGCCGGACCGCCTCCTCGAGGGAGAGGTCGGCCTCATACCGCTCGCCCATCTTGGTGACCAGCGCTTCTGACTGGCCTCCGATGGCGCAGAAGCGGTGCTCGTCGTAGATCGTCCCGTCGTAGAGCACCCGGAACAACCGGTTGCCTTCGGCCTCCTCGCCCACCTCGGCCACCAGGATCTCCACCTCGTAGGGCTTGAGCTCGTGCGTGAAGATGTTCCCGAGAGTCTGCGAGTAGGCGTTGGCCAGGCCCTTGGCGGTGACGTCCGGGCGCCCGTACGAATAGCCCTTCAGATCGGCGTGCCGGATCCCGGCCACCCGCAGCGCCTCGAACTCGTTGTACCTCCCCACGCCGGCGAAGGCGACCCGGTCGTAGATCTCCGAGATCTTGTGGAGGATGCCGCTCGGGTTCTCGGCCAAGAGGAGGATCCCCTCCCGGTACTCCACACCGACGATCGAGCGACCCCGTGCGATCCCCTTGCGTGCGAACTCGGCCTTGTCCTTGATGAGCTGCTCGGGCGGGACGTAGAAGGGGAGGGTCACGCGGTACCCTCCACCACCTCCCGCGCCACCCGGGCCACCTGCTCCTCGGGCACCTCCTGGTACCCGGCGCCGCTGATCGTGATCAGGTTCGGATAGATCCCCTTGCGAAGGTCGGGCCCACCCGTGGCCGTGTCTTCCTCGGACGCCGCCACCAGGGCGCCCATCCCCACTTTGAGGGCATCGTCCTCCGGCATCTCCGGCTGATAGGACCCGCGCAGATACGCCTTGGCCTCCCGGCCCCCGGATCCGGTGGCGGCGAAATCCTGCTCTTCGTACCGTCCGCCCACCACGTCATAGGCATAGAGGCGGCCCCGCTGTTCCAGCGGCTCGTAGCCACAGAAGATCGGTACCACGATGAGACCCTGGAACGCCATCGGCAGGTGCTGGCGGATCATCGCTCCCAGGTGGTTGGCCTGTCCCTCGATCGACAGCCGGGACCCTTCCAGCTTCTCGTAGTGCTCCAGCTCGGTCTGGAAGAGGCGCACCAGCTCGAGCGCCAGCCCGGCGGTGCCGGAGACGGCCACCGCCGTGAAGCGGTCGGCCGGGAAGACCTTCTGTACCCGCTTGTGAACGATGGAATAGCCGTCGGTGGCCTGCCGGTCGCCCACCATCACCACCCCGTCGGCAAACCGGAGGGCCAGGATGGTGGTCGCCTCGGGCGCCGAGATGTGGGCGCCCTCTCCGCCCAAGGCCTCCCACTTCGGGGGGAGATCGAAACTCCGGAGCAGGGCGGTGAAGCTGGATTCCGGGAGGCCCCCTACCAGCGGTAAGCCTCCCCGCCGGGGGTCTTGGATCACTCCCCGCCCTTCTGGACGTAGTTCTTGACGAACTCCTCGGCGTTCTCCTCGAGCACCGAGTCGATCTCCTCGAGCAGGTCGTCGATCCGCTCCGCCAGGTCCTCGGCCGACTCGGTCTCTGCCGGGCCCGCCTGCTCCTCGATGGGGGCGGCCCTACGCTGGCTCTGCTTCTTCTCCTGCTCCGCCATCTGAACCTCCCAGGGCATTGACCAGACTGGCCGCGTCGGGTGCCTGGTCGAGCAAACCGGCCACCTTGTCCTTACCGCCGCGCAAGGGCTCCATCATAGGCACCCGCTTGAGCGAGTCCTCCCCCACGTCGAAGACCAAAGAGTCCCAGTTGGCGGCCACCAGCGAGCCTGAGAACCGAGCCACGCACATCCCCCGGAAGTAAGCCCGGGTGCGCTCGGGAGGCACCGTAACGGCCCTTTCCACCTCCTCGTCGGTGAACAACCGGCGCAGGCGGCCGGTCCGGACCAGATGGTGGTAGAGCCCGCGCTCGGGGTCCACGTCGTGGTACTGGAGGTCCAGCATCCGCAGCTTGGAGTGATCGGAGCCGAGCTCGTCCCGATCCCGGTAGCCCTGCAACAGTCGATACTTGGCGGCCCAATCGAGGCGGTCGGCCGTGCGCAGGGGGTCGATCTCCAGGTCGGCCAGCACCTCCTCCCAGGTGTCGAGGATCCGGTCCCATACGGGCTCGTCCATCGAGCGCTCGGCGTACTTGCGGATCCACTCCAGGTACTGCCACTGCAGCTCCAGGGCCGTGGCCGTTCCCCCCTCCGCCAGGGAAAGGGGTAGCCGTAGCCCGGAGTCGTGGCTCACCTGCCAGCAGGAGGCCACCGGGTCGGACAGCCGCAGCGCCTCCGGGAGCGCCCCGTCCTCCAAGGCCATCAGCACCAGGGCGGCCGAGCCCAGCTTGAGAAAGACCTGGGTCTCCGAGAGGTTGGCGTCGCCGATGATCACGTGCAGGCGCCGGTACTTGCTGGCGTCGCTGTGTGGCTCGTCGCGGGTGTTGATGATGGGCCGCTTCAGGGTGGTCTCCAGCCCCACCTCCTCCTCGAAGAAGTCGGCCCGCTGGCTGAGCTGAAAGTCCACCTGGGGACGGCCGTTCTCCGAGCCGACCTTTCCCGAGCCGGTGAAGATCTGCCGGGTGACCAGAAAGGTCGTCAGGTACCGCACCACCTCGCCGAAGGGGAGGGAGCGGGCGATGAGATAGTTCTCGTGGGCGCCGTAGGAGTTGCCCTTGCCGTCCGAGTTGTTCTTGTAGACCGAAAGGCGCTCCCCCTCCCGCAGGATGGACTGGGCGGCGGCCACCGCCCGGGCCAGGACTCGCTCGCCCGCCTTGTCGTAGAGGGCGGCCTCGAGCGGGTCGAAGCACTCCGGAGTGGAGTACTCGGGGTGGGCGTGGTCGACGTAGAGGCGAGCGCCGTTGGTGAGCACCACGTTGACCAGACCGGTCTCCACCTCGGGAGGCTGGCCGCCCTCGAAGGCGTAGCCGCGGACATCCCGGCCGGGAGACTCCTCCTCGAAGGACCACTGGATACGGGCCCGACCGCCGGCGAACGAGTTGATGACCAGGCTGGAGGCCAGGGCGGGGTTGAACTCGGGCTGGTGTCGGATGGTGATGCCGTATTCCGTCTCGGTTCCGAGAACCTTGTGGATGGCCATCAGCTAGAGGTACTGGCCCGTGGTGACGGTCTCGATGCTGCGGCTGTCTCCATCGCCCTGGATGAGTGTGCGCACGTAGACGATGCGCTCCCCCTTCTTTCCGGAGATCTTCGCCCAGTCGTCCGGATTGGTCGTGTTGGGCAGGTCCTCATGCTCGCGGAACTCCTGCTTGATCGCCCGCTGCAGGTCCGTGGACCTTATACCTGGGGCGCCCCCGGCTATCTGTCGCTTGATGGCGTCCTTCTTCGCTCGCCGCACGATGTTCTCGATCATCGCCCCCGACGAGAAGTCCTTGAAGTAGAGGACCTCCTTGTCGCCGTTGGCGTAGGTGACCTCGAGGAAGCGGTTGTCGTCGATGGTCGAGTACATCCGCTCGACGGTCTGGCCGATCATCGAATCGATCACTCCCCGGCGGTCCCCGCCGGCCTCGCTCACCTCCTCCTTGTCGAGGGGGAGGTCCGGGTTGAGGTAGATCCGGAAGATCTCGTCAGCCGCTTGCTGATCGGGGCGCTCGATCTTGATCTTCACGTCCAGTCGTCCCGGCCGGAGGATGGCCGGGTCGATGAGATCCTCCCGGTTGGAGGCTCCGATCACGATCACGTTCTTGAGGCTCTCCACCCCGTCGAGCTCGGAGAGGAGCTGCGGCACGATCGTCGACTCCACGTCCGAGGAGATCCCCGAGCCTCGGGTACGGAAGAGCGAGTCCATCTCGTCGAAGAAGACGATCACCGGCACGCCCTCCTCCGACTTCTCCTTGGCCCGCTGGAAGATGAGGCGGATCTACCGCTCGGTCTCGCCGACGTACTTGTTGAGCAGTTCCGGCCCCTTGATGTTGAGGAAGTAGGAGCGGGCGTCGTCCCGGCCGGTCTTGGCGGCCACCGCCTTGGCCAGGCTGTTGGCCACCGCCTTGGCGATCAGGGTCTTGCCGCAGCCGGGCGGACCGTAGAGCAGCACGCCCTTGGGGGCCACCAGGCGGTAATCCTCGAAGAGGTCCTTGTGCACGTAAGGCAGCTCGATGGCGTCGCGGATGTCCTCTATCTGGCGGGCCAGGCCACCCACCTCTTCGTAGGTGATGTCCGGCACTTCCTCGAGGATCAGCTCCTCCACCTCCGGACGCTCCAGGCGCTCGAAGACCAGTCCGGTGCGCGGGTCGATCCGCACGTGGTCGCCCACTCGCAGGAACTGGTCCTTCATCGGGTCGGATAGCTCCACAACCCGCTGCTCATCGGCCCTGCCGAGTACCAAGAGACGTCCGTCGGCGAGGTTCTCCTTGACGGTCACCACCTCGCCGGCCACCTCGAAGTGGCGGATGTCCACCACGTTGAAGGCCTCGTTGAGGAGCACCTCCTGGCCCTTGACCAGCGACTTGATCTCGATGGCCGGCTCCACGTTGACCCGCATCTTGCGGCCCGAGGTGAACAAGTCCACGGTCCCGTCCTCGTTCACCCCGAGGATCATCCCGAAGGTGTTGGGCGGGGCGGTGAGCTTCTCCACCTCGTCCCGTAGCAGGGCGAGCTGTTCACGGGCTTCCTCGAGGACGGCGGAGAGCTTGTCGTTCTGGGAGGCGGCCTGGGCGAGCTGCCCCTTGGTCTCGAGGAGCCGCTCCTCGAGCACCCGCACCCGACGGGGAGCGTCTTGCAGGCGACGGCGCAGGATGACGAGCTCCTCTTCGAGCATCTTGATGGTGCCGCGGAGCTGGCTGGCCTCGTATTCCCCTGCGTATTCGTCACCCATGTTGAGCCCTGGTCGGTCCTCCTGCCGGTCAGTATACGGCGGCCTGCCCTTACCGCCGATGACCTCCTATCGGCCCCCCGCTCCCGGACCTAGAGTGAAAAGGCTGCTCAGGGAGTTGAGGTCTTCCTGGTCACCAGCACGAAACCGGTATGGCCCACCATTCGGTGCGAAGGGCGGACCGAGCGCCCGGACACCGTCCACTCACGGAGGAGCACCTCGAAGATGGAGGGCTCGAGGAAGCACCGCGCCGCGGCCAGCGCCTTCACGGTCGTCTCGAGCTGTGGAACGGTGGGCAGGTAGCAGCAGAACACGCCGCCCGGCTCGAGTCCCTCCCGGGCAGCCGGCACCACTTCCCACGGCTCCGGCAGGTCGAGGACCAGCCGCTCGGGCCGGACCTCGGGCACCACCTCCTCAACGTCGCCTATGCGAAGCTCCAGGCTGGGTGGCAGCGAGCCGAGGAAGCCCTCGATCCTCACCCGGGCGTGGGCGGCATGGTCCTCGCGCCGCTCCACGCTCACCACCCGCCCTTCCCGGCCCACCGCCCGCACGAGAGCCAGGGTCAGCGCTCCGGAACCGGTCCCCGCCTCGACGACGGTCATCCCCGGCCCGATGTCCGCCCACACCAGGATCGGTCCGATGTCCTTCGGGTAGACCACCTGCGCACCCCTCCTCATGCGGAGGATGTAGTCGGCCAGCCGGGGGCGAAAGGCCACCAGCCGGGCGCCGCTCGACGAGGCGAGCGTCGTTCCTTCCGGCGCGCCGATGATCTGATCGTGGGGCAGGTACCCGGCGTGGAAGTGGAAGGCTTTGCCGGGCTCCAGCGTGATGAGGTAGTGGCGGCCCTTTCCGTCGACCAGGAGGCACGGTTCGCCGGCCCGGAACGCCCCGGTCACTAGTGCAGCGACCCGGAAGTACGACCGGCATCTCGCCGGCCTTCGACGCCCCCGGCGGCGTCCTCCTCCTCGACGCAGCGCCAGGCTGCACATTCGTCGTGCGTCCTCGCCGGATGGCGCCGAGGCCTCGGCGATATATCCGACCTACTTCCGGGACACCGCACTAGTACGTCTGGGGGAAGAAGATGAGCACGAAGTAGAGGGCCACGGCCACCAGGATCACCGCCGCCACCACCCGGGCCATCCGCTGGCGGGTCCTCCATTGCATGGTCCAACTCTAGGAGGCCCGCCTATGCTTCCCGGGCATGAGGACCATCTTCGCCACCCGCTACCTCACCCGGGGCGCCAAGGAGGGAAGGCCCGGCCTGGTGACGGTGGGATCGCTGCTGCTTCTGAGCGCCATCTATCGCCGGCTGATCCGGAGCGAGCCCAAGCGGGTCCTGCGGCGCCGCCTCAAGCCGGGCCAGGGGCTGATGGTCCGGGTAGCGGCCCCCGGCGAAGAGCCCTTCTCCAAGCTGCGGCGGGTGAAGTAGGGCGCCACCGCCTGCGAACCTAAGGCTTGGCTAGACCGCCGCGGTCCACTATTGCATTCAGTTCGGCTACCTGACCTTGTAGACCTCCACCACCGCCGCCGACTTGCGTCCTTTGCGGCGACCCCACAAGAAGGAGAGCAAGAGCACGCCGACGGCCGCCCCTGCTCCCAGCACGGCCCGGTTTCGTACCGTCTCCTTGGTGTCCTGCAGGATGCCCTCGATCTCCCGGACCTTCGCCTCGATATCGGACCGGTCCACCTTCATCGCCTCGCTGCCGCCACGACCCCGGCCGCCATCCCCGCCAGAACCGCCGCCGCCATCACGTAGGCGGACCAGTCCCAGCCATCGGGGAGCCCGCGGGCCAGCGCCCGCATGCCCACCACCGCCCAGAGCACCCCTCCGATCGCAAAGGCCACTCCCGCTCCTACACCGTACCCGGCCACCCTGCCCAGGCGGCGGGCCGGTCCCAGACCCTCTTGGCGCAGGTAGTCCTTGGACATCTGCATGAGCTCGCCGAACATCTCCGGCAGGTCTTTGACATCCCTCAAGTCGATCGTCCCTTCGCCAGCAACCGCTCCAACAGCTCGATCTCCCGTCGCAAAACCGCCAGCTCCCGCTCGAGGCGCGCCTCGGCGGTGGGAAGCTCGAGGAGCTCCTGGCGCTCGGGATTCGAGATCCGCATCAGCGAGGCTACCTGATAGGAGGCCGTCAGGGGGTCCTCGGAGACGGCCGGCGAGACGTCGGCCGTCTCCCCGCTCTCCACCGCCAGGGCCGAGCAGCGCCGTAGCGCTCGTTCCACCTGGTCACGCAGTTGAGAGAGGCCCGGCCACCCGCCCGGCTCCTCCGGCAGGTACTCCACCAGAGCGAGAGGGTACGGCTCGAGGGACAGCCGTTCCACCACCTCGAAGCGCCGCTCGCCGACCACTACCAGCACCGCTCGGCCGTCGGGAAACCTCCGGCTGCGAACGATCCTCGCCTCGGTCCCTACGTCGGAGTGCTGGGAGGGTCCCGCCACCTCTCTACCCTCGGTGATCAGCACCACGCCGAACCGCTCGTCCTCGAGCTGGTCCATCATGAGCTGATAGCGCTCCTCGAAGACGTGCAGCGGCAGCACCGCCCCGGGGAGCAACACCCGGTGCAGAGGGAAGAGGGGAAGGGTTCGGGCCTCCATCGATGCGAGGCTACCGTCGGCCCGCCGGTATCCCGGAGGCCCGGTCAGCCGAAGTGGGCCTGGCTACCATCACTCTTGGTGTCGGAGACGGTTCTCTCGCGCAGCGAGCGGCTGGTGGCGCGCCGGCTCGCTCGCGCCAACTTCCTGGCCTTATGGGCTGGGCAGACCGTCTCCCTGCTGGGCGACGCGGTGGCCTACGTGGCCCTGCCGCTCTTCGTGGCCGAGTTGACGCGATCGGCGCTCGACCTCGGGCTGACGGCCACCGCCGAGACCCTGCCGACCCTCCTGCTCGGCTTCGCCGCCGGCGTCTACCTGGACCGCTTGCGGTGGCGCCCGGTCCTGGTCCTGGCCGACCTGGTCCGCGCCGCCGGGTTCTCGGCCCTCGCCCTGGCGGTGACCGGATCACGGGCGGAGATCTGGATGGTGTTCGCGGTGGCCTTCCTGACCGGATCGGCCAAGGTGTTCTTCGATTCCGGCCTGCAGGCCCTCATCCCCTCGGTGGTCCCGGAAGCATCCCTCCCCCGGGCCAACTCGATCCTCCAGATCTCCCAATCGTTGACCTTCCCGCTGGGGGCGGCGCTGGCCGGCTACCTGAGCGTGGCCCTGGGCTTCGGGGCCGCCTTCGGCTTCAACGCCCTCACCTTCGCGGTCTCGGCTCTGTCGCTGTTCCTGTTGCGCGGGGTCCGTCCTCGCCCCCTGGTGGAGCAGCGCCGGTTCTCCCGGGAGCTGCGCGAGGGCGTGAGCTACTTGTGGGCCGACATCCACCTGCGGCTGATGACCTTGGCCGGGGCATTGGCCAACCTGGTGGTGGCCCCTCTCGAGGTGACCCTGGTGCTGTTGGCCCAGCAGCAGATGGGGCTGGAGCCGTCCAGGATCGGGCTGCTCTTCGCCGCCATCGGCCTGGGAGCGGTGACCGGGGCCGCCACCACTCCCCAGGTGACCCACCGGCTCGGTCTGGGGCGGACCTTCGTGCTGGGAGTGATCCTCCTCGGCACGGGCATGTTCCTGGCGTCCTTCGCCACCGGCTTCCTCGGAGGGGCCTCCAGCGTGTTCCTGTCCTTCTACGGGGTCTCGTGGGTGCAGGTCTCCCTCATCACCTACCGCCAGAGCTTCACCCCCACCCGGCTCCTGGGCCGGGTGATCGCCGCCTCCCGAACGGTGGCCTGGGCCAGCTTGCCGGTGGGGGCGGCCTTGGGAGGCCTGCTGGCCGAGCACATTGGGGTGGTCACCCTGTTTCGTACCGCCCCGCTGCTCGTCATCGCCGCCGGGATGCTGCTGGTCCTCACCCCGGTCTGGACCGTCCGGGCGCGGTTGCCGGCTTCCTGAGCTCATCGAGCGAGGTGCCCAGGTCGGACAGACGCGCTCGACCGAGGGCCGCCACCGTGGCGGCGACGTCCTGCCCGGCTACGCCGACCGACTTGAACAGAGTGAGCTGCTGATCGCCCTGACGGCCCGGCCTCCGCCCGGCCAGCAGGTCGCCCACCGTGGCGTCGGGAGGACGTCCCGCCTGCAGCAGGTCGCCGGCCTCGGCGGCCGCCGCCTCCCGGCTGTCGACCACCACCCAGGCGCTCCGCACCACCTCCGCCGGCACCTCCACCATCTCGGGTGTGAAGGCGCCGATGGCATTGAGGTGGGCGCCGGGCCTCACCGCCTCGGGCGAGAAGAGTGGCTTGCGAGCCGGGGTGGCGCAGGTGACCACGTCCGCCTGGGCGACCGCCTGATCGGCATCATTCAGGGCCTCTCCTCCCACCCGCTCGGCCAGCCGGAGGGCCCGCTCGTGAGTCCGGCTCCACACCAAGACCCGCTCGATGTCCCGCACCGCCCGGACCGCCTGAACCTGGTCGAAGGCCATCGCCCCGGCGCCCAGCATGGCCATCACCCGGGCGTCCTGCCGGGCGAGCAGGCGGGTGGCCAAGCCGGCCCCGGCGGCCGTCCGCAGCGAGGTCAAGGTGGGACCGTCCACCATTCCCAGCGGGCGCCCGTCCTCGGCGAAGACCGCCACGATGCCAGAGGGCCGGCCGGGGACGGTGGACACGACCTTCACCCCGGTATGGGGCCCCACCCGGCCGGGCATGAAGAGAGATCCCCCCAGCGCCACCCGCTGAGGAGCCTCGGCGTCGTCACCGAAGGCCGCCTCCATCGCCTCGATGGCCGCCCGGATGGGCAGCGCCTCCCGCAGCTGATCGGCACAGAGGTATCTCACCGGGCTGAGCTCAGGGGCCAGCCGGGGGCCAGGAGGCGAAGAGCCCCTTGGTGACCGGCTCCGGCTCCCGATCCCCGCCCAGGCGCTGTATCCAGATCCCCTCCCCCCCGTCCTCGCCACGGCCGGCGTAGACGAAGGCATCAGATCCGGGCGACCAGAAGCTGAGGCTCTGGGCGAACTGGTCGAAGAAGGGCAGGTAGTCGCGGGCCAGGATCGGGCTGGGGACGAATCTGCCCAGGGGCTGCGATTCCTCCCCATCCCACACGTACCAGCGGAACCAGGGCGCCTCCTCCTCCGGTTCGGGCACGAGGTAGAGGAGCTTCCGCCCGTCCGGGCTCCAGAAGAAGGCCACCACCGGATTGCGGGCCGCGCTCCGCCGGTCGCCGTCTGCCGACTGCACCACCAACTCTCCGGGCGACGTCGCCGAGAGGGCCCGGTAGGCGATGCGATCGCCGTCCGGGCTCAGCAGGAAGCTGATGAACCCCTCGAAGGCGACCACCTGGCGCCGGGTATCGTCCGGGGCGGCGATCACCAGCTGCTGGCCGGAGTCCGCGGCGACGGCAAAGGCCCTCCGGTCGTGACTCCACTGGGGAGCCTGGAAGGCTGCCGGGGAAACGTCGAGCTCAGATGCCTCGCCCTCGAGGGAGATCGTCACCATGCGGGCCCCATCGATGTGGGCCAGCAGCCGTTGCCCGTCGGGGGCCCAGGAGAAGTAGAGGGGTTGCCCCTGGGTCAGGATCTCCGGTTGCCCCGCGGCCCCGTCAGTCTGCACCATCCCCAGCTCGATCCCTCCCGGAGCGTTGCCCAGGTAGCCCAGGTGCTCACCGTCGGGGCTCCAGGAGAGGTAGAAGGCCGGGGAGGTGGTCTCGAAGGCTGCCTGCCGGTCGCCCTCGGCGTCGGCGACCACCAACGCGCTTGCCTGGGTACCGTCCCGAACTGCCAGCTCCGAGAAGGCCACCCGGTCACCCGCCGGCGACCAGGTGGGCTGGAAGTACCGATGTTGACGGCCGGCATCTTCGGTGAGGAGCCTGCGCTCGCTCCCGTCCGGGAGCACGGTGGCGATGTTCCCGTCCTCCCCGAGCACGAGCAGCCGCATCTGAGCCGGGTCGGCGACGCCACCGTCACACCCGGCCAGGAGCAGGCCGGACAGCACCACGCTCACGACTGTTGGTCGCATCAGCGCCCTGATTATGGCCGGTAGGGTCGAGACGATGAGGCAACTGGCCGGTGTCGATGTCGGGGGCACCTTCACCGATGTGGTGATCCTCGAGGCGGATGGCAGGCCGCGGGCCACGAAGGTCCCCACCACTCCCGACGACCAGGCGGAGGCGGTGGTGCGCGGATTGGCAGCGATGGCTGGAGGGGCCGAGGCCCTGGTCGGCCATGGCACCACCACCGCCACCAACGCCATTCTGGAGGGGTCGACCGGTGGGATCGTGCTGGTGACGACGGATGGGTTCTCCGGTCTGTTGGCCATCGGTCGCCAGGACCGGCCTTCCCTCTACGATCTCGGCAAGGTTCGTCCGCGCCCGCTGGTCCCTCACCACCAGGTGGTCACGGTCCGGGAGCGAACCGGAGCGGACGGCCGCGTCCTCGTGGAGCTGACCGAGGGCGAAGTGGCCCGGGTGGCGGAGGCAGTGGCCGGCTTACGCCCCCGCTCGGTGGCCATCAGCCTCCTCTTCTCCTTCGCCGACCCCACCCACGAGGAGCGCCTGGAAACCGCCATTCGCCGGCGACTCGACGTCCCGGTCACCCGGTCGAGCCGCCTGCTCCCGGAGTTCAGGGAGTACGAGCGGGCCTCGACCTGCGTACTCAACGCGGCGCTGGCCCCGGTGATGGACCGCTACCTGGCCGGGCTCGGGCGGCGGCTCGGTGGGAGCACCGTGTGGGTGATGACCTCGTCCGGCGGCACCGCCAGCCTGGACTTCGCCGCCGAGGCACCGGTGCACACCCTCCTCTCCGGACCGGCCGCCGGGGTAGTGGCGGCCGCCGCCGTCGCCCGGGGGGCCGGTTTCGACGACGCAGTGGCCTTGGACATGGGCGGGACCTCGACCGATGCCTGCTTGATCAGAGACGGACGACCGGAGGTGCTCGGTGAGTCCCAGATCGCCGGTTTCCCCTTTCGCACTCCCGCGGTGGCCGTCCACACGGTGGGGGCCGGAGGCGGGTCGGTGGCCTGGCTGGACGAGGGCGGAGCCCTGCGAGTCGGCCCCCGTTCGGCAGGCTCCCGGCCCGGACCGGCGTGCTACGGGCGGGGCGGCACCGAGCCTACCGTCACCGACGCCCACTGCGCCCTGGGACACCTCGACCCGGAGCGCCCTCTCGGGGGTCTGCAGCTAGATCCGGAGGGCGCTCGGCGGGCCCTGGCCACTCTCCCCTCCCCCGCCGGAGGGGCCGAAGGCATCCTGCAGGTGGTGCGGGCGACCATGGCCCGCGCCCTGCGGCGGGTGACCACCGAGCGAGGGGTCTCGCCGTCCGGGCTGGCCCTGGTCGCCTACGGGGGGGCCGGGCCGCTCCACGCCACCACGCTGGCCCGGGAGCTGGGCTGCCGGGCGGTGATCGTCCCACCCGCCCCAGGGGTCTTCAGCGCCCTCGGCCTGCTCCTGGCGGCGGCCCGCTATGAGGCCTCCCGCACCGTCTTGGGGCTCGATGAGGCGCGCCTTCCCGCCGTGTGGCAGGAGCTGGGTGAGGCGGCCCGGGAGGAGCTTCACCGACAGGGTGCCGAGAGGCCGATCGAGCTGACCCGTTTCGCCGACTGTCGGTACCCGGGCCAGTCGCACGAGCTGCGAGTGAAGGCCGCCGCCCTGGCCCAGGCGGCCGCCTCCTTCCACGAGGCCCACCGCCTCGCCTACGGCTACGCCCTTTCCGAGGAGACCGTCGAGGTGGTCACCCTGCGGGTGGTCGCCCAAGGGTCCCCTCACCTCGCGGCTCCGCCCACGATCTGGGACCACGGTCCGGCTCTGCCGGAGCGGAAGCGAGAGGTGCGGCTCGGGGGGGAGGTCCTCACCGCCCGGGTGGTCGACCGGGCCGCCCTGTCCCCTGGGGACGTGGTCCGCGGCCCGGCGGTGGTGGAGCAGGCCGACGCCACCACGCTGCTCCTCCCGGACGACACGGCCGTCGTCGACCAATCCGCCAATCTCTTGGTGCGGCTCCGTGACTGAGCTGGGCCCCACCGAGCTGGAGGTGGTGCGTCACGCGCTGGCCGGCGTGGCCGAGGAGATGGGAGTGGCCCTCCGACGAGCCGCCTACTCGCCCAACATCAAGGAACGGGCGGACTGCTCGGCGGCCGTCTTCGGCCCGGAGGGCGAGATGGTGGCCCAAGCCGAGCACATCCCGGTCCACCTCGGCTCCATGCCGGCCAGCGTGGAGGCGGTGCTGGCCGCCTTCGGGGGACGGCTCGCACCGAGCACCCAAGCGGTGGTCAACGACCCTTACGCCGGCGGTACCCACTTGCCGGACCTGACCATCGTCTCGGCGGTGGGAGACCGGAGCGGGCATCTCCTCGGCTACGTGGCCAACCGGGCCCACCATGCCGACGTGGGAGGGGCCGCCCCGGGATCCATGCCGGCCACCGCCACCGAGATCGTCATGGAGGGGCTGCGGGTGCCACCCACCATGCTGACCGATGGGGCCGGGTTGCGGCGCGACGTCCTCGAGCTCATCGCCGCCAACTCGCGCACTCCGCAGGAGCGGATGGGCGACCTGCGCGCCCAGCTCGCCGCCAACCACGTCGGAACCGTCCGGTTGGGCGAGCTGGCCGACCGCTACGGCCCGGACGGGCTGCACCGGGCCATGCAGGCCATCTGCGACTACAGCGAGCGGCGGGTGCGTGCCGCCGTCCGGCAGATCCCCGATGGCAGGTACCGCTTCGCCGACCACCTGGAGATCGGGCCCGGCGGACGGACCCAGATCGCCGTGGAGGTGACGGTCGAGGGCGACCGGATCGAGATCGACTTCGAGGGGACGGATGCCCAGTTGCCCGCCAACCTCAACGCCGTCTACGCCATCACGCTCTCCTGCTGCTACTTCGTGCTGCGCATGCTCACCGACCCGGAGGCGCCCCCCAACGCCGGCTGCTATCGCCCACTCGAGGTGCGCGCTCCCCGCGGGAGCGTGGTGAACGCCCTCCCCCCCGCCCCGGTGGCGGCCGGCAACGTGGAGACCAGCCAGCGGATCGTCGACGCGCTCCTCGGAGCATTCGCCCAGGCGTTGCCCGAGCGCGTGCCGGCCGCCGGCCAGGGGACGATGAACAACCTCCTGATCGGATCGGGACAGGGCCAGGCGTTCAGCTACTACGAGACCCTGGCCGGAGGGGAGGGTGCCACCCCGTTCCGGGACGGAATGTCCGGGGTGCACACGGGGATGACCAACACCCGCAACACCCCCGCCGAGGCCATCGAGCTGGCCTACCCGCTGCGGATCTGGCGGTACGAGCTGCGCGAGGGCTCCGGTGGGGCCGGGCGCTACCAGGGAGGGGAGGGCCTGGTGCGGGAGGTGGAGGTCCTGGCCGACCAGGCCACCCTCACCATCCAGAGCGAGCGGCGCACGTCGGCTCCCTGGGGCCTGGCCGGTGGGGAGGACGGCGCCCCGGGCCGCAACGTGCTCATCCATCCCGACGGGCGGGAGGAAGAGCTTCCCTCCAAGGGCACCTGGCCGGTGCACGAGGGCGACCGGGTGAGGGTGGAGACCCCCGGAGGTGGCGGCTGGGGCACCGCTCCCTCCCCCTCTGGGGACACCGCTCCCTCCCCTGAGGGGAAGGTCGGGGACACCGCTCCCTCCCCTGAGGGGAAGGTCGGGGACCCGCTCCCTCCCCTGAGGGGAAGGTCTGGGACACCGCTCCCTCCCCTGAGGGGGAGGGCCGGGGAG
>JBOGFC010000185.1:0-2248 GCA_050742155.1 Acidimicrobiia bacterium | reverse complement strand
GCACCACCGGTCCCTCGCCGGTCACCAGCACCATGTCCTCGATGCGGACCCCCCCCTCTCCCGGCCGGTACACCCCGGGTTCCACGGTGATGACCTGCCCGGCCGCCAGCACGTCCTCGGAGGTGGAGCTCACCTTGGGGTCCTCGTGGATGTCCAGGCCCACCCCGTGCCCGGTGGAGTGCACGAAGTGCTCCGCCCTCTCCCCCAGCGACTCTCGCGCCACCCGGTCGACCTCTCGGGCCGGGACCGCTGGCTCGATGACGGCGATGGCCGCCTCCTGGGCTTCCCGCACGGCCTGGTGGATATCCGCCCACCCGGCGTCCGGCTCCGAGCCCAGCCAGACGGTGCGGCTCATGTCGGAGTGGTAACCCTGCACCACGCATCCGTAGTCGAGCAGCAGCAGACCCTCGCCCACCTTCTCTCCGCCCGAGCGGTAGTGCGGCAGGGAGGCGTTGGGGCCGGCCGCCACGATCGGCTCCCAGTCGGCGTTCTCCCCCCCTCGCTCCCGCATCACCTCCTCCAGCGCGTGCCCCAGCTCCGCCTCGGTCCCGGTCCGGTCCACCAGCTCCCTCAGGCGGGTGAAGGCATGGTCCCCGACCTGAGCGGCCCGTCGCAGCGCCTGGATCTCCTCCTCGTCCTTGAGGACCCGCAGTCCCTCCACCACTCCCTCGCTGGGCACCAGCTCGGCGGAGACCTCGTCGGCCAACCGGCGGGCGAACGACCAGGTGACCCCGGCCGCCTCGAGCGATACCTCGGCCGGGTCGGAGAGGAGCTTCGCCATCATCGGCCAGAGCGGACCCTGGTAGACCTCCAGATCGGTGTCGGGGAGCGCCTCGACCAAGCGGCCGGCCACCTCCCCGTAGCGGCCGTCGGTGACCAGCACCGAGCGTGCGGACGTGACCAGCAGGTAGCCGTTGCTCCCCGAGAACCCGGTCAGGTAGCGCAAGTTGGCGGGCCGGCTGACCAGCAGGGGCCGCTCCAGACGATCCTGCAAGCCGCTTAGGCGACCGGCGTGGTCCATCACGCCAGCGCCTCGAGGGCCGCCCGGTAGCCGGTCGGGCCGAGCCCCGCCACCACTCCCACGCACGCCGGAGCCAGCACCGACTGCCGCCGGTATGGTTCCCGGGCGAAGATGTTGGACAGGTGCACCTCCACCACCGGGAGGCTCACCGCCGCCAGGGCGTCGGCCAGGGCGTAGGAGTAGTGGGCCAGGGCGCCGGCGTTGACGACGATGCCCTCGCAGCGCCCCCGCGCCCGGTGGATCTCGTCGATCAGCTCCCCCTCGGAATTGGACTGGAACGTCGTGATCTCGAGGTCGAGCTCCTTGCCCCAGGTGCGCACCTGCTCCTCCAGCGTCTCGAGTGTCAAGGTGCCGTAGACCTCCGGCTCCCGGACCCCGAGCAGGTTCAGGTTCGGCCCGTGCAAGACGAGGATTCGCTTGGACATCAGGCTCCCACCGCCTCGAGTGCGGCGTCCACGGTAGCCGCCCCGACCGGCTCGACTACCGGGTCTCCGACCGCCCTCAGCAGGACCATCCGCAGCCCACTTCCGGTGCGCTTCTTGTCCAGCCCGAGCAGCGTGCGAACCCCGGCCGGATCGAGGCTCTGCACGCGGGTGGGCAGTCGCAGCCCGGCGATGAGCGCCTCCTGGAAGGCGGCATCCTGGAAGCCGACCTGCTCCTCCGAGGCCGCCCCGGCCGCCACCATGCCCACCGCCACAGCCTCGCCATGGGAGAGTTGGCCGGCCGTCTCCAAGGCGTGGCCGATGGTGTGCCCGTAGTTGAGGACCGCCCGGCGCCCCTCCTCCCGGAAGTCCTCTTCCACCACCCGTGCCTTCACTCGCACGGAGCGGACCACCACTTCCTCAAGAGGCGCGGCCTCGCCCTCGGCTCGAAAGATCTCGACCAGGTCCGGGTCTCCCACCAGGCCCGCCTTGAGCGCCTCGGCCAGCCCCTCCCGGCGAAGCTCGGTCGGCAGATCGGCCAGGATCGAGAGGTCGATCAGCACCCGGCTGGGGTGCCAGAAGGCCCCCACCAGGTTCTTCCCCCTCAGGTTGAGGCCGGTCTTGCCTCCGATCGACGCGTCCACCGCCCCCAACAGGGTGGTCGGCACGTGCACGACCTCGATGCCTCGTAGGTAGGTGGCGGCCACGAAGCCGGCTAGGTCGGTGACCGCCCCTCCTCCCACACCGACCACCGTGTCGTGGCGGGTCATCCCCAGCTCGGCCAGCCAGTCGTAGACGTCGGCGG
>JBOGFC010000184.1:0-12360 GCA_050742155.1 Acidimicrobiia bacterium | reverse complement strand
GAGCCGGCACACAGCTTCGGAAGCCTCCTCGATCACCTGGCCACCTTGACCCGCGACGAGATCGGCTTTGCCGGAGGGGCCACCGTCGAGAAGCTCGCCCTCCCTACCCCCGTCCAGCGCCGGGCCTTCGAACTGCTCGAGCGTCCCCTGCCTCTCAGGCTCAAGTAGTCAGCACAGATCAGGCTGGACCACCCAATCTCCCTGCTCAGCTGGGTTCCCTCGTGCCTGCTCCAAGTAACTTCCGGCTAGTCGCGGAGCAGCACTTCTACCTCGACCTCCCCCAGCTCCGGCCAGCCGGCATCGGTGGTCAGGATTCTTCCAGCACCCTGAACGATGGCCGTAGCCGCCACCAGGGCGTCGGGCATTCTCCATTGTCTCCTGCGGCGATCCGCCAGCGTGCGGGCCCGCAGCCGCGCCGCCTCTCGGGCGACCCGTCGGTCAACCGGTTCGACGGGGGCGGGAAGCCGCTCGAGAAACACGTCCACCGTCCGCGCAGCCTCCTCCTCGTGCAACAACGCTCCGGTGAGAAGCTCGGCGTAGGCCACCGCCGGGACGATGAAACGATCGCCGGCCTCTCTGGCTTCCCCGAGTCGAAGTCGGGCCGCCCCATGAAACGGATCTCGGGCGTCGAGGATACCCACCAGCACCCCCGTGTCCAGGACGATCAGGCCCACTCCTCGCGCAGCCCCTCGATGAGATTCCTGTCGAGGGCTCCGGTCAGGGCTCCGGCTAGCTCCTCCAGGGGATCGGTTACCCTCTCCAGCACCAACATGCCCGACCCCTGGGCCCGCGCCGTGAGGCGGTCCCCGGGCTCAAGACCCGCTTGCTCCATGGCCAGCTTGGGGATGGTGATCTGGTGCTTGCTGCTGATCCTGGTGGTTCGGTTCTTTACTTTCTTGTCCATGAGTAAAGAATAGTACGAAACCGTTTTCCTAGGAAGAGGACGAGCCGGCCCCCGCCCTCGCCGGGCCTCTCGCTAAAACTCAAGACTGCGCGACAGCGTGGGAACAGCCCAGTTGTCGGCGCTCACCGAGATTCGCGTTTTGTGCTCACTGAAAGTCGCGGGCGGTGAGGGTGTGTTCCTCGGGTGGTGAGTTTATCGGTGGTCCTCCTTTCGGGTGGCTTGGGTGAGGGCGTGGTGTTCTCGCAGCCGCCAGGATGGGCCTCGGATGTTGACGACGACGGCTCGGTGTAGGAGCCGGTCGGCGATGGCGGCGGCGGTGACCGGGTCGCCGAAGACGTCACCCCAGGCGGGCAGTCCCCGGTTGGTGGTGACGATGGTGGAGGAGCCGATCTCGTAGCGGCGGTTGACGACTTGGTAGAAGAGGTTGGCGCCTTCTCGGGGTATGGGGGTGATGCCGACGTCGTCGATGACCAGCACCGACGGTCCGGTGTAGGTGCGGATCTTGGTTGTGAAGGTGCCGTCGGCTCGGGCGGCGGCCAGGTGTCCGACCATGTCGTCGGCGTTGGTGAAGTAGCCCCGGTAGCCGGCTTCGACGGCTCGGATGGCGATGGCGCAAGCGAGGTGGGTTTTGCCGCAGCCGGGTTGGCCGAGGAACAGGACGGGTCTGCCTTCTTCGATGAACGCTCCTTCGGCGAGCTCGTGGATCTGTTTGCGGTCCACGGATGGTTGAAACTCGAAGTCGAACTCTTCGATGGTCCGGTAGGCGGGGAAGTGGGCGAACCGCAATCGGGCTTGGAGACGTCGGGTTCGGGTGGCTTCGGTTTCTTCGGCTAGCAGCCGAGCGAGGAACTCGAGGTGTGTCCAGTCCTTTTGGCGGGCCTCGTCGGCCAGGGTGGTGAACACCTCCCTGGTCCGGTTCATCTTCAGATAGGCCAGGTCGGTCTTGATCGTCTCGTAGATCCCTCCGGTGCTCATTGTGGTCCTCCCGAGCCCTCGGAGCCCGGAACGTCGTCCGCTGAGAGCCGATCTGAGCTGTTTCTTTCCGCCGGGTCGAGCCGGGGTGCGGGGCCGATGGCCTCCAACAGAGCCAAATCGGGGGGATCGACCCGATAGTCGCCGTCGCCCAGGTCGAGGTCTGCGAGGTTGACGGAACCGGCCATGTCGGGAACCCCACTGAGGTGGGGGCGGTTGTGGCGGCCGAGGGCGGCGGCTTCGGTGGCAGCCCGATGGCCCGGATCCCACACGTAGACGGCGTCGGGGTCGAGGCGGTGGGTAGCGACCAGAGCACCACCGTGGCGGATCTCGATCACCCCTGCGTCCACGGGTTGCCTGACCTCGACGGCGGCGCCTACCACCTGTGGTGGCACCGAGTAGAAGGTGGTGTCCCACTCGATGAGGGGAACCCGTCCCACCCGCCGGGTCTCACGCCGGGCGGTGTCGAAACGGACGGCGGGGAGCCGACCTAACATCTCCCGCTCGGCGGCGATCCGCATGGCCGGTGGGACACCGGTAACTCGATGCGGTCGGGGATGCGTCACCCGGTCCAACCACACTCCTGCCCGTCGGTTCAACTCGGCCACATCGTCGGGTGGGTCGAGGTCCATCTCGGGAAGGAACGCCGACTTCATCTCTCCGAACGGTCGTTCCACCTTGCCCTTCCGAGCGGCGTCGCCCGTCTGGCAGGCCTTGAGCTCGAAGCCGTGGTGGGCGCAGAACGATGTCGTTGCCGGATACGGCACGAACCTCTTCCCGCGGCTCTTCCCCAGCGCTCCCATCCGATCCGTCCGCCCCACCCTGGGAACCCCGCCGAAGTCCTCCAACACCAACACGATCCCCTCGAAAGTGTGGGCCTGATCCTCAGAGGTGGTGAACCACCAGGACCGGCAGCGGGACCAGCACAACACGGCGCCGAAACAGACCAGGTTATGGTCCCACCCCCAGCGGCGAGCCCAGATACCACAGTCCGAGAAGTCGAACTGGAACTCCTCGCCGGGTCCGGTCTCGATCGGCACCGTGGACCCGACGCCGAGCCGGCGGCGCACTCCTCGCACCGCACGCAGATGGCGGGTCAACGTCGAATAGCCCCCCTCGAAGCCCTCCACCCGGAGCACCCGCAGGATCGAGGTGGCCAACAAATCCTCGTTGTGCTCCAACAGCTCGGTGATGCGGGCCGCCCATCGGTCCTCGATCACCGGCTCGGCCACCCCAAGCCGCCGAGGCGGCGGCGGGCCCTCCCGCAGCCACTTCGACACCGTCGCCGGGTGATACCCCAACTCGTCGGCGATCTGGCTGATCGTCCAGCCCGCCTTCCGCAACGTCTCCACTCGCACGAACTCCTCCTCTGTCATCATCTCGGGGGGCTCCTTCCAGCGGTCGAGCACTTACACCCGACAGGCTGGAAGAGCCCCAACCCACACCCGGGGATTTCCCCAGGAGAGGAGGAACACAGACCTCAGATCACATCGCGAATTTCACCGAGCATCTCCCGCGAGATTCGATGAGTCCCCAACACAGTTCCCATTAGCCGGTTCCTCTCCACGGAAAGCCAGCGCCTCTTCGTGGCTTAGAGGCCGCGCGGATAGGCGTGTATCCAGGGCGAACGTATCGAGCGAGCCTCTGGAATCCCCCCCGCTCGGAGGCTCGGCAGGAGGCTTGGGGACGGGAATCGGCGGCTCCGCCACTTACCTATCCGCTGACGCTCTTAGCACCGCCAGCTGCGGGAGGGTAGTTAGGAGCGTCAAAATCGCTTGGCGCCTGTGCAGCCGGCCGCAGGCCAGCTCACCGATCACGAACGGATGGACGGATACCCGCCTACGTTGAGAGGTGCTGGGCGATACCTCGGTGTGGATCGACCACCTTCAGCCAGGTAATCCGAGCTGGCTCGGCTGCTCCGGAACGACCGCCGGCGGTCCTTTACTCACGCAAGAACGCCACGGCCAGCACTATACGTTTTCACGCTTAAGGCCGCCCTGAGCGGTGCCGATACGCAGAGTGTGAGGGTGACCACTGTGCGTGATAGAGGTGGCAGTAGCACTTGATCCACTGGCTCTGGTTCTGTGAGGGGTGGCCCCTGGTCAGCACTCGATAGGCGGCGTAGGAGCGGGCCGCCACCGCTTGCGCCCGCAGCGCCTGCTCGTGCCAGCTGGAGGGCATCTCGCCCCACACTCCCTTCAGGTACTTCTCCATGTCGGGGACCTGCACCGCCACGTGGATACCAGTCACAGTCCCTGAGTCGAAGGAGTTGGGACGCACGTGCATGGTTCCGCGGGCATAGAGGCGTCCCTTGAAGGAAAGCTTGGTGGTGGGGGACTCGGCCCCGCCGTCCCAGCTGAAGTCGACGTCGCAGGGCCCTTGGTCCGAGACGCTGGGCGTGGCCAAAAGGCACTGACCGCCGGAGAAGGTGACGGTGGCGGTCTGGCCGTCGGTGAGGCTGACGTCGGCCTTGCCGGGACGCTTGATGGTGACGGGATGGCCGCCCACGACGGTGAAGCCGGCCTCGATCCAGCTCTGGGCCAGGCCCACCCAGACCGGACCCGGATCGGCGAGGTTGCCGAAGCTGACTCCCTGGTAGTAGTGCTGGAGGATCTGCTGCCAGGTGCGGTCCTCGTTGGCCTGGCCCTGCGCCCCGTACTGGCTCATGCCGACCGAGTGGCCCCAGCCGCCCCCGTCGACGACCAGCTTGGCGTCTTCCGCGGCCGCGGCGGGGGTGGGGACCACAACCACCAAGGCCACGGCGAGCGAGACAGCCCCTACAGGCAGACGGCTCATGAGGCTGGGATCGGCATCGGCTGGGAACCCCTTGAGCGAGCGCGGCGATGATACGGACGAAGGGCGGGACGATAGAGCATTTGACACGGCATGGTCAACCCTCCCAGCGGCCAGCCTGCCGGACGCCGGTCACCACCGCGTCTCAACCAGGTAACTGTCCAGTTACCGAAGCGACCGGTCCGTTACGCCCCGGTCGACATCGTTCCCCTGGAAACTGGTAGTAATGGTGTGATAGGCTCGCTCGTCGGGTCGCGAAAAGAAAGCGCGAGGTTGGGCCCTTGGGGAAGCACAGTCGTCCTCGACGGCGGGAGCGAGGGATCGACGAGACGATCTCTGGCGCCATCAGCGAGACCTTCTGGTTCATCTTTTCGGTGGGCGCACTGGTAGCCATCCTCGCTCTGCTGGCGGTTTGGGCGATGAACGTCGACTGGAGCGATTGGACCTTCGGCCAGCCCCAGGGGTGACCGGAGCTTCTATTAGCGGTCCACGCTCCCGGCCGGCAGGCAGAACTGGTCGTATTCGACCAGCTTGGGGGGCCGTTGCTCGTCGGCGCAGGCCGGGCAGGCGGGATCGCGCCGCAGCTGCAGGGTCCGGAACTGCTCGCTGAGCGCGTCGTAGCTGAGCAGCCGGCCGACCAGCGGCTCCCCGATCCCCAGCAGCAGCTTCATGGCCTCCATGGCCTGCAGCGAGCCGATGATCCCCGGCAGCACTCCCAGCACGCCTCCCTCGGCACAGGAGGGGGCCAGCTCGGGGGGAGGCGGCTCGCGAAACAGGCAGCGGTAGCAGGGTCCCTCGTAGGGGGCGAACACGCTCACCTGGCCCTCGAAGCGGAAGATGGAGCCGTGCACCACCGGCACCCGCAGGTGCAGCGAGGCATCGTTGACCAGGTAACGGGTGGGGAAGTTGTCGGCCCCATCCACCACCACCTGGTAGCCGCCCAGGATGTCGAGGACGTTGTCCGCCGAGAGCCGCTGGTTGTAGGGCTCCACCTTGACGTCCGGGTTGAGGGCGGTGAGGGTCTCCCGGGCCGACTCCACCTTGGCCTGGCCCACCCGGTCCAGGTTGTGGAGGACCTGGCGCTGCAGGTTGGTGGTGTCCACCACGTCGAAGTCGATGATCCCCAGCGTCCCCACCCCGGCGGCCGCCAGGTAGAGGGCGGCCGGCGAGCCGAGCCCGCCCGCCCCGATGAGGAGCGCCCGGGAGGCGAGGAGCTTCTGCTGTCCCTCCTCGCCCACCTCGGGAATGAGGAGGTGGCGGCTGTAGCGGGCCCGCTGCTCGTTGGTGAGCATCTTGGGGACTTCCCAGGGGTGCCCCTCGTTCTTCCACTGGATGAAGCCCCCCACCAGGGAGGCGACGTTGGCGAAGCCCATCTCCTGGAGGGTCTTGGCGGCCAGCAGGGAGCGCGCCCCCCCGGCGCAGTAGACGACGATCTCCGCCTCTTGCTCGAGGGCTTGACCGGCCAGGGCCCCTTCCAAGGTGCCACGAGGGATCAGGCGAGCCCCAGGGATGGCTCCCTGCTCGAACTCGTCCGGCTCCCGCACGTCGATGATCACCACTTCACGACGGCCGGCCAGCTCCTGCGGGGTGGTCTCCCGCACTTGGCGGCGGGCCTGTTCGACGAGGTCTCGGTAGGAGAGCGGCATGACAATTAACACTACCAGCGTAGGAGATTTCTCCCTCCCCCTTCGGGGAGGCTTCATTCTCCCTCCCCCTTGGGGGAGGGTTGGGGAGGGGGGATCAGGTGATGGCGGCCACCAGGTGGGGGAGGACCTCACCGGCGCTCCCCTCCACCTTCACCCAGGCGGCCCGGTCATGCTCGGTGGGTCCCCGGTTGACGATCACCAAGGGAACCCCACGCCCGGCCGCTTCGAGGGGGATGAAGGCGGCCGGATAGACCGAGAGGGTCGAGCCCACCGACAGCACCGCATCGGCCCTTTCGGCCAGCTCGTAGGCGCGGGCCATGGCCGCCTCGGGCATCATCTGGCCGAAGGAGATCGTGGCCGCCTTGAGGAGGCCCCCGCAGTGGGGGCAGGCCGGGTCGGCCTCGCCGGCCCGCACCCGCTCCAGCACCTCTTCGGCGGGCCAGCCGGCCGAGCACCCCAGGCAGGCCACCCGGCGGGCGGTCCCGTGCAGCTCGACCACCTCCTCAGCGGGCAGGCCGGCCGCCTGGTGGAGGCCGTCGATGTTCTGCGTGACACACCCCGCCAGCTTGCCGGCCTTCCACAGGTCCACCACCGCCTCATGGGCCGGGTTGGGGAGGGCCTCTCGGATCGGGGAGTCGAGGGCCATCTGCCAGCGGCGCCGGCGGTGCTCGGGGTCCGAGAGGTAGCGCTGGTAGGTGAACTCGGCCGGATCGAGGCGCGTCCACACCCCCTGCGGTCCCCGGAAGTCCGGGATGCCCGACTCGGTGGAGATCCCCGCCCCCGTGAAGACGAGGATGGCCTCCCTGTTCTCCAATAGGCGGGCCGCCTCTCGGAGCTCGGTTTCCATGAGAGCAAATGGTAGGGACGGCTGCGGCGGGTCGCCCGGAGTCGGGAACCCAGGGTTGCTGCGCGCCTCTCTGGCGCGCAATCGCCCGCGGTTCGAGGAAGACGCCCGCCGGCCGATCCTATCGGCTCTCGGCTCGCAGCAGCAGCGTGCGGTCGCCGCTCGCCAGGTCGACCAGGAAGAGATGGTGGCTGGTGAGCAGCACCCGGCGCTGGTGGCGGACGGCCAGGACCGGGGGCTGGAGGGGGTCGGCCCACTCTCGGGAGAAGGCCGGAAAGTGCTGCTCGAGGGGGGCAGTCTCGCCCGAGTCGAGGTTCACCATGAAGCCGGGGCTCCCTCCGCAGTCGAGGTAAGGAGTGTGGCGCTCGCACGTGAAGTAGGAGAGGCGGGGGCCGTCGAGGAACTCGGCGCCCCAGACCAGGGCATCGTCCGGGCGGGGGAAGTGCGCCTCGTCGAGTGCCGACCCGCTTCCCTCACCGAGCAGCACATAGCTGGGGCCTTCTTCTTGTTTCCCCTGCTCCACCAGCACGAGGTGGGCGCCCGCCGACACGCTCACCCGGCGCGCCCCGGGGGCCGGCACCGACCACTTCGTGAACAGGCGGTCGGGCGTCTCGAAGCGCAGCTCCAGGTTGTGGAGGGTGCCGCCCTCGGCCACGTAGAGGTGGAGGTGTGGGTATTCGTGGGTGCCGGGCGAATAACCCACCAGCGTGCCGGGCTGGGAGAGATCTTGCCACCCGCCCCCCGGCGTTCGTCGCCACAGTTTGCCGTCCCCCGTGACGACGATGGACCCATCTTCGGCGACGGCTCCTGCACTCCCCACGGCGAAGGGGAGCCCGTCGATGCGGCCCACCGAGCCCTCCGCCAGGTCGATGACCAGGCCGCTCGCCTCGCCGGCCAGCCACACCCGCCGCGCCTTCCCGGAGGGGTCGTAGGCCTGGTCTTGCGAAAGGGCAGCCAGGTTGGCCAGGAGGGGCACGGTCGAGGCGGTGGTGGCCGGACCCCGCGTGGTGGAGGTGGCCGGGAGCGTGGAGGGGGTGGTGGTCGTGCTGCTGGTGGACGAGGTGAGGGCCCGGGCCGGCGAGGACGTCGTGGTGCTCGGCGGGGTGGTCGAGGGAGGAGCGGCGGCGGAGCCTCGGCAGGCGGCCAGGACGGCCAGGAGGGCGACGAGGCGCAGGGGGCGCATAGTGGGTTCTTCGGCCGATGGCCGTATGGAGTGAAGCTCGGTCGTCCGGGGAGGCCAAGCGAAGTTACTAGGGGAGGGCGGTGTCCAGGGGCTCGATCGGTATGCGGAGTCTGCTGGCCGCTTCAACCATCTGCCGGTCGTAGGTGGCCATCCTGACCTTCACCCTTTGGGCGCGCAGGAATTCCACGGACGCCAGGTGCAGGGCATCGAGGGTGCGCACCCGCCGGGGGAAGGGCTCGAGGGCCCGGGCGAGTACCAGCGGGGAGAGCTCTAGGAAGGACACCTGCCCGAGAAGGCGGCGGGCTGCCTCCCCATGTGAGCCGGCCACACGCAAGGCATGGAGCCGAACCCACGTCTCATACTCTGCCAGGCGGCTAGAAACCAAAGCTTCCGACCACACCGAGAGTGGCGGCTTGCGGTCCTCGGCCAGGAGCTGGGCCAAGATCACCGAGGTGTCGACGTAGATCATCGATCAGCTCGGTCTTCGCTCAGCTCCTGCAGCAACTGATACAAGGGGCCGACCGGGTCCGACTCCGGAGGGGGACCGGGTGGGTGGAGCGCCGGAGTGAGAAGCCCATCGCGGACCGCGTCGGCCAAGACCACATCGGGCAGCAGGCGGGCGCGAGTCTCGCGCGGGGGGCCCAGCTCCGCCACCACCCGATCGTGATCCGTCACCAGGACCGTCTCCCCCGCCGCGGCCAGGCGAACGTACTCGCTGAGCTTGTTCTTGAGCGTCTTCAGCCCCACTGACCTCATGAAGCTAAGGTAGCTTCCAGAGGCTACTTCGTCAATGGGGAGTGGAGCCTGGCCGCTGACTACTGCTCCTCGAGCAAGAACACCACCAGCGCCTCGACCTCGGCGTCGGTGAGGAAGAGGGTCGGCATCTCTGCGAACTGATCCTGGTAGCCGGGGACGATGAGCGCCTCAGGCTCCCGGATCGACTGCCGTACGTAGGCCTGGGCGGTCATGCCGGGGCGGCGGCTCCCCGCCACGGACGCCAGGGCGGTGAGATCGGGGCCCACCTGCGCCTGTCCGGGTAACCCCCTCATCACATGGCAGCCGTTGCACCCCTTGGCGAGGAAGAGGAGCCTGCCCTCGGGAGTGGCCGGGGCGGGCTCGGTGATGGTGGCAACTGGAGCGGTGCGGGAGCCCGCGCCGTAGACCAGGCCGGTGGCCGCCAGCAGTCCGGCGGCCACCAGTCCTGTGACGATCAGCCTGAGCAGATCTCCGCTCACGCCTCCGGGGCTCGGTAGCGTCGCTGGGCCTGGAGGTAGGCGGCCAGCTGGAGGGCGAAGGCCACCAGGGCCAGCAGGCTGAGGGCGGGGAGGAGCAGGCGAAGGAAGGCAACGGTGGGGTCGGTCAAGGGCACCGGAGCCGGGTGCCGGGCCGGCTCCTCTGTTGGAGCGGCCGGCAGGACGGTGATGGTTCCAAGCTCCTGCGGGCCGAACTCGCCCTGGATCACCTGCCAGCCCCACGGTCCGGCCTCCGGGAAGCGGACCTCCGCAACGTAGTGGCCCACCGGTCCGTCCGGACGGCCGGCGAACCTCATCGCGCCGCTCTCCGCCGAGCTGGCGACGATCTCCGTCTTCTCGACGTGGATGGGGGTCTGGCCGTGTTGGCGGATCGTATAACCCAGCCTGTAGGTCTCGCCGGCCCTGAACTCGGGTGGCAGCTCATCGAACGTGGTGACCGCCCAGCCTCCGGCCAGGGCGGGGGCGGCGATCAGGAGGACGACTGCTCCGACGATCAGGGTCAAGAACGTGCGATGCTGCATGCTCTCCTCCTTCGACTGTTCTCCCCTCCTACACCGGTCAGACGAGCGAGGTTCCGGACGGGTTCACCCGTCCCCGGCGCAATCTTCCCGGCCGATCCCAGACCCATCCCAGAGCGAGGACCCCGGATGCCCGAGGCCTGACGGCAAGTCAGTCGTCGAGGGAGGCGAGGCGCAGCCCGTCCACCCGCTCGAAATGCCGCAGGTTGCGGGTGGCGAGGGGGAGCCCGTAGCGGAGGCAGATGCCGGCCTGGAGGGAGTCGGCGCGGTCGATCGGGCTCCCCAAGTCGCGGAGCCGGGCGAACACTTCCCCTGCCCGAAGGGCGCTCTCAAGATCCAGGGGCAAGCTGGGTCGCCTGAAAAGCCAGGCCAAGTCCCGCCCCCGGGCGAGGAAATCTCTTCCCAGCCGCAGCTCAAAGGCAGTGATGGTCGTCAGGAAGAGGCGCCGCTGGCGGAGCCATCGCTCTACGGCAGGAGCTCCGGGACCCGCACCACGCAGGAAGTCGATGACTAAGTCCGTGTCGGCGACTACTCGAAGGAGCGCCACGTGGCCCGGGCGTCGGCGATCCGCCGGCGGATCTCCTCCGCCTCTGTGTCGCTCAGGATCCCGCGCAAAGCGAGGAAGCTCTCGAGGCCCTCATCCTCTTCGGCGAGCAGGTACTGATCGAGTGCTTCCTGCACCAACTGGGAGAAGCCCCTCAATCCCCTCTTGGAAGCCAGGGCGAGAAGGGCGCGGTGCTGCTGGTCGCTGATCTCCACCGTCGTGCGCATGCATGCATTATGGCATGCCGCCGCTGCCTGAACCACGACCTGGGCGGGGGGGCTCGACCTCTTCCCTTCCCGGAAGAAGTTATACTAAGGAGTATGACTCATCGTGTGGGAGCCAAGGGCCAGGTCGTCATCCCCAAGGAGCTGCGAGACGCCCTCGGGATCGAGCCTGGTGACCAAGTGGCCTTCTGGCTGGAAGCTGACCAACTCGTCATGCGACCGCTGCGGAGCGAGCGGGCGCTGCTGGGTCGGTTCTCCGGCAGCGATCTGGTCGGACCACTGAAGGCCGAGCGGGCCGCCGATCGGGAGCGAGAAGCCCGCAGGTGAGCTACGCGCTCGACTCCTGGGCCGTCTTGCGTTTCCTCGAGGGAACCGATCCCGCCGCCACCAGGGTGGGGAAGGTGCTGGAAGCGGAGCGCCCGGTGATGAGCTGGATCAACCTGGGTGAGGTCTTCTACGTCGTTCGTCGCCAGCACGGTGAGGGCGAGGCGATCGAGGTCATTCAAGACTTCCGACCTCGTCTCATCCTCGATCTCCCTACCGAGAGGCGGGTGCTTGAAGCGGCCCGACTCAAGTCCGACCATGCCATCGCCTACGCAGATGCGTTCGCCGGAGCCGCCGCTGTGGCCCACGATGCCGTCTTGCTCACGGGCGACCCCGAACTCCTCGTCGAAGGCGTCCCATGGCGGTTCGAGGCTCTTCCTGGGTAGCTCGGGCCGTGCTCTCAAGCACGCGGAGCGTCCTCAAGACAGACCACCAAGACAACAGGCACCAGGAGGATTGTGAGCGGCCCGAGCCCCTCCCCAACCTCCCCTTCCGCAAGCGGAGAGGGGAAAAGTCACATCCTCTGGTGCTCACCTCGGAGCGCAGGTGGGAGTCGCCGAATGTGGGGTGCCGACAGCGGCGGAACGGTCTCCCGGACCCACACCCGGCCGGGCTCGAAGCGCACCAACCCCGCCCGGGCCAGTTCGGCGAGATGCAGCGGCTCCCGCACGGGAAGTTGGCGGCGCGCGGCGGTGATCAGCCGCAGGAGATCAGCCACCGCCCCGGGGCCCAGCACGGCGGTCCAAAAGCGTCGGATGTAAGGATGGTCGGGGGCGTAGCCGGGGAGCTCCGCATCGGTCCACAAGGTAGGCGTGAGGACCGGCCGGCGCCGCACCGTCGTCGGTGAGGGTTCCGCAGCGCCCGAGAGTGGCGCGGCTTCCACCGTGACGGGAGGACGAGCATCTCGATGGAGGTTCTCAGGCGCTGCGGTTCCCTGCACCCTTAGTTGATATCAGTTAGACTCACCTGACTGCAAGAGGGTTGACCCGGGAGCGCGAAAGAAAGACGAGTGGGGGGGTTCGACCGTAGTGCGCAGTGACCCTGCCGCCCTACCCGGCGGGCTGAAACCGCTCAAGCTCCGGCAACACCGAGGCCACTCGTTCGAAGTCCGTGTCGCGAGTCCATAGCGCCGCCCCGGCCTGAACGGCGCAGACG
>JBOGFC010000183.1:0-14369 GCA_050742155.1 Acidimicrobiia bacterium | reverse complement strand
GTGGGCTCGGTGGACGAGGCGCTGGTGATCGACCCCGGCCCGCTCGATCCGAGCCACCGACGGGCCATCCGGGAGACGATAGAGGACCTGCGTCCCGTGGCGGTGCTGGTCACCCATGCCCACTCCGACCATGCCCCGCTGGCCAACCCCCTGGCGGAGGAGCTGGCCGTGGCGGCCTGCGGCTTCGCCGACGGACCGGGCTTCCGGGCCGATCGCCGGCTGGTTGAGGGAGACGAAGTGCGTCTGGGGCGCGAGGCGCTGCTGGCCCTGCACACGCCGGGCCACAGCGCCGACCACCTGTGCTTCCGGGTGGGCGAGGCGCTCTTCACCGGCGATCACATCCTGGGGGGCTCCTCGGTGACGGTGGAGGACATGGGCGCCTACCTCGCTTCGCTGGAGCGGCTGCGGGATCTCCCTCTGCGGCGCATCTACCCCGGGCACGGTCCGGAGATCGACCGACCAGCCGAGGCCATCGACGAGTACCTGCGCCACCGCCGCGAGCGGGAGAAGCAGATCCTCGCGGCAGTAGAAGGCGGGGCGGCGACAGTAAGGGCGGTGGTGGAGTCGGTCTACCGGGGGGTGGATCCAGACTTGCATCCACTGGCCGCTCGGTCGGTGCTCGCCCACCTCCGCAAGCTGTCGGCGGAGGGACGGGTCGACTTGGCAGAAGGTCCCTCCGATAACCTGGAGGAGATCTCGGTGGCGATCCGGAAGGCGAGAGCATGATCGGCAGAGCAATGGTGCTGGCCCTGGCCCTCATCCCTCTCCCCGCCGTGGCACAGGTGACGCCGGAAGACCTGACTCGGGCAGATCGTGAGCTCCAGGAGGCCCGCCGGGAGCTGGAAGCGATGTTGATCCGCTATGAGGAGGCGGTCACCCAGGAGGCTCGCCTGGCCGACGACCTGGAGCGGCTCCAAGAATCACTGGCCCAGACCGAGCTGGAGCTCGAACTCCTGCGGGAGGTCCTCCGGCTGCGGGTGGCCGAGATGTACATCGAGGGCGGGGCCCCCGGCTTGTCGCTGCTCTTAGACGCCGCCTCGCTGGGGGAGTTCTCGACCCGGCTGGGCTACCTCGAGGAGGTCGGGTCCTCCGACCGGGTCCTGGTGCGCCGCCTGGAGGTGGCCCGGCGCGAATACGACCGGAGTGCCGCGGCCGTCGACCAGGCCACCCGGGAACAGCAGCAGGCGGTGGCCGAGCTGGAGGGCCTGACCGCAGAGCTGACCACCGCCGTGGAGGCCGCCGAGGCCCACTACCAGCAGCTGGTGGCCCAGCGGCGCGAGGAGGAGGAGCGGGCCCGCCGGGCTGCAGAGGCCCGCCGCAGAGAGGAGGCGGCGCGGCGCGCGGCGACGTCAACCACTGCCGCCTCCAATCCGGCGCCGGCCTCGAGCCCCTCCACCACGCCGGCCACGACACCGGCTCCTCCGCCTCCCGCCCCCAGCTCAGTCGGCCTCTCCTGCCCGGTGGCCGGGTTCAGCACCTTCACCGACACCTTCGGGGCGCCCCGCTCTGGGGGAAGGGTGCACCTGGGGGTGGACATGATGGCCGCCCGGGGCACCCCGGTCGTGGCCATCGAGTCGGGGACCGTGCGGCTCCACGTGAGCTGGTTGGGGGGGATCAGCATCTTCCTGGGCGGGGACTCGGAGGACGAGTATTTCTACACCCACCTGGACGGCTGGGCCGGGGGAATGAGCTCGGGTGACTGGGTGGCGGGCGCCGAGTTGATCGGCTACGTGGGGAGCACCGGGAACGCCGGCACCCCTCACCTCCACTTCGAGCACCACCCGGGGGGTGGCGGGGCGGTCAATCCCTACCCGCTGGTGGCCTCCCTCTGCTGAGCAACCAAAGGGCCGGCCTGGCGGCCGGCCCTTCGGTGAGCCCCCCTGTGGGGGAGAGGGACCTTGGTGGAAAGCCTCTGCCTTCCCTCCGATGGCACGTTCTCACCCCCTATCGGATGAGACCCCGGCAAACTTTGGAGCCGTTTTCGGCCCACGCCATCTGACTAGATAACGACCCCCTAATATCCCCTCCCCCTAACCCCCTCCCCGCCAACGGGGAGGGGGCATGTCACCCCCTACCTCTCCCCGCCAACGGGGCGGGGTGACGAACTAAGAAGCCGTGGCGCCCTCTCTCGACAAGGCGTCCTCCAACTTGGCGATGCGGGCTGTGCAGGTCTCGTCCTCCGCCGGCGGAACCAGCTCGGTGATCCGCCCGGCCGCCACCCGGAAGGCCTGCCCCGCCGGGCTGTCCGGATGGGCGCTCACCACGGGACGGCCCTCATCGCCGCCCTGCACCACCCGCGGATCGAGAGGCACCCGGGCGATCAACGGGACCCCCAGCGAGTCGGCCAGGTCTTGCCCGCCCCCCTCGCCGAAGAGGTGGTAGACGTCACCGTGCTCGCAGGTGAAGCCGGCCATGTTCTCGATCACCGCGATCACCGGCATGTACGAGCGGCGGGCCATGTCGGCCACCCTGGTGGCCACCTTCTGGGCGGCTCGCTGGGGGGTGGTGACCACCACCATCTCCGCCTGCGGCAGCAGTCTGGCCAGCGCCATCTGGATGTCGCCGGTGCCGGGCGGCATGTCGAGCACCAGGTAGTCGAGGTCGCCCCAGGCCACGTCCCGCAGGAACTGCTCCAGAGCCTTGGAGAGCATCAGCCCCCTCCACATGAGGGCGATCTCCTCCGAGTCCATCAAGAGGCCGGTCGAGACCAGTTCCAGGCCCTGCACCCGGAGCGGGAGGATCTTGCCGTCCTGGTTGGCTCGCAGGCGGTCCTCGGCCCCCAACATGCGCGGGATCGAGAAGCCCCAGATGTCGGCGTCGAGCAGGCCCACCTTCAGCCCCCCGTCGGCCAGGGCGACCGCCAGGTTGACGCTCACCGACGACTTGCCCACCCCTCCCTTGCCGCTCCCCACGGCGATCACCCGGGTGAGCGGGCTCACCATGGTGGAGGGCGCCTGCTGGCGGGCCTTCCAGCGCGCCTTGGCCATCACCTGGGAGCGCTGCTGCTGGGTCATCCCCACCACCTGGACGCGGGCCTGGTGGATTCCGGGGAGAGCTTGCACCTTGCGGACCACGTCGGTCTCGATCTGGGTGCGCATGGGGCACTCGGCGATGGTGAGGGCCAGATGGATGGTGGCCACCCCGTCGGCGACCTCCACGCCGTGCACCATGCCGAGCTCGACGATGTCGCCCCCCAGCTCGGGGTCGACCACCGCCCGTAGGGCTTGCTTGATGCGCTCGCTCGAGTCTGCGTTCATGTAAAGACAATGGTACGGGCTTCCTGCGGCTGACCTGATGGAACAGGATGGGCGGCGGGCCGGGTTATACTCCCGAGACGATGATCACACTGAGCAAGCCGGCCGCCGACAAGGTGCGTGACCTCCTCGAGCAGGAGGGGGATGCCTCGCTGGCCCTGCGCGTGGCGGTGCGCGCCGGAGGCTGCTCGGGGTTCTCCTACGAGATGTACTTCGACTCGGAGATCGACTCGGGCGACGCGGTGGCAGAGTACGAAGGGGTGAGGGTGGTGGTCGACTCGCAGAGCCTGCCGCTCCTGAGCGGCGCCCAGCTCGACTACCAGGACGGCCTGCAGGGAGCCGGCTTCGCCGTCCAGAACCCCAACATCACCCGCACCTGCGGGTGCGGCAACTCCTTCAGCTGAGCCTTCCCCTCCCGGCCCAGTAGCCTGGCGCGGCCGACCCCCCAAGGAGGAGAATGGGCAAGCAGGTCCTCGACACGCCCAGCGCCCCACCGGCCCTCGGTCCCTATTCGGTGGCGGTGGACGGCAACGGGCTGGTCTTCGTCTCCGGACAGGTGGCCATCGACCCCGAGAGCGGTGAGCGGGCCCCAGACGACGTCGAGGCCCAGACCCGGCAAGTGATGGAAAATCTGCAGGCCATTCTGGCCGACGTCGGGCTGAGCTTGGCCGAAGCCGTCAAGACCACCATCTTCCTGGCCGACATCGCCGACTACGCCAAAGTCAACGACGTGTACGGCTCGTACTTCGCCGAAGGGCCACCCGCCCGGGCGACCGTCCAGGTGGGGGCCCTCCCCGGCGGGTTCCTGGTGGAGATCGAAGTGGTAGCGGCTCGCTGATGAGCCAGGAGCAAATCTTCCGAGAGCTCGGCCTCACCGACCACAACCCCGGTGCCTACGCGGGACGCCGGGTGGAGACGCACGGGTCGGAGCTGGCGAGCGAGAACCCTGCCAACGGCCGGATCCTCGCCCGGGTGCGGCAGGCCGGCCCGGGCGACTACCACGAGGTGGTCGAGGCCGCCCGGAAGACCTTTCGGGAGTGGCGGATGGTCCCGGCCCCCCAGCGGGGCGAGTACGTGAGACGGATCGGCGAGGCGCTCCGGGACCTCAAGCAGCCGCTTGGTGCCCTGGTGGCGCTGGAGAACGGGAAGATCGTGGCCGAGGGTGCCGGCGAAGTGCAGGAGATGATCGACATCGCCGACTTCGCGGTGGGCCTCTCCCGCCAGCTCTACGGGCTCACCATCGCCTCCGAGCGCCCCCGCCATCGCATGTTCGAGCAGTGGCACCCGCTCGGTCCGGTGGGGGTGATCACCGCCTTCAACTTCCCGGTGGCGGTCTGGTCTTGGAACGCCTTCATCGCCGCAGTGTGCGGAGACACCCTCGTCTGGAAGCCCTCGTCCGAGGTGCCGCTCTGCGCCATCGCCGTCCAGAACATCTGCCACCAGGTGATGGAAGGGTCCGGGTTCGAAGGTGTGTTCAACCTGGTGGTGGGGCGGGGCTCGGAGGTGGGGGAGCTGCTCATCAACGACCGCCGCCTCCCGCTCGTCTCGGCCACCGGCTCCTGCGGAATGGGAGAGCGGGTCGGCCGGGCGGTGGCCGAGCGCTTGGGCCGCTCCATTCTGGAGCTGGGCGGCAACAACGCCGTGATCGTCCTGGACGACGCCGATTTGGGCCTGGCCCTGCCGGCGGTCCTGTTCGCGGCGGTGGGGACCGCCGGGCAGCGCTGCACCACGTTGCGCCGGCTGATCGTCCAGCGAGACATCGCCGAGGAGCTCACCGGCCGCCTCATCGATGCCTACGCCCAGGTTCGGATCGGCGATCCGCTGGAGGCGGGGACGCTGATGGGCCCGCTCATCAACGCCCGGGCGGTCGACCAGATGATGGCCGCCCTGGAGATCGCCAAGGAGCAGGGCGGCAAGCTGCTCTACGGAGGGTCCCGGGTGCAGAGTCTGGCCGGCCATTTCGTGGAGCCCACCATCGTCAAGATCAGCTGGGAGGCCCCCATCGTGCAGGAGGAGACATTCGCCCCGATCCTCTACGTGATCGAGGTGGATGACCTGGCCGAGGCCATCGAGGTGCACAACGGGGTCCGCCAGGGCCTCTCCTCGGCCATCTTCACCGAGTCGATGCGCTCGGCGGAGACGTTCCTGTCGACGATGGGGTCGGACTGCGGCATCGCCAACGTCAACATCGGCACTTCAGGGGCCGAGATCGGGGGAGCCTTCGGCGGCGAGAAGGATACCGGGGGGGGTCGGGAGGCCGGCTCCGACGCCTGGAAAGCCTACATGCGCCGCCAGACCTGCACAGTCAACTGGGGGACGGACCTCCCCCTCGCCCAGGGGATCGAGTTCGGGTAGTCACCCAGCAGGTCTGGCGCGAGAACCGGACCGAAAACCTCCTGATCTCGCGCCAAGACGAGTGGGGGATGGGGTCCGGGCTAGCTCTGCTCCCTCTGCCCCCGGACCTCGCCGCCGGGGTTGGCCACGGTGTGGACGTTGGCGTAGACGAGGCCGCGCCCCATGGCTCGGGCCAGGTCGGCGAGCGTGTTGATGTCGACCGGGCAGGTCTCGCTCGGGGTGGCGTCGGCCAGGATGTTGGCATCGGTCAGCGTGAACTCGGCCAGTTCCCCGTCGACGTCGAAGCCACCCGGGATGAACCCGAACAGAAAGGCCACGACCGGACCGTTGACCCCCTCCGGAGCGCAGTGGAAGTGCGCCTGGGTCACTGCCTCGCCATCGGAGACCTGGACCCGAAAGGCGGCCCGGGTGCGGGTGTGGTTGAACTCCACGGCGGCCCTCCCGGTGGTGTTGGTGGCGACCGGCGGCACCTCCTCGGCTCCGGTCAGCTCCGCCTCGAACCTGAGATGGCTGCCCACTGCCGGCACGGCGACGGCCAGGGCGACGGCCACGATGACGATCAGAATGAACATGCGTCGCATTCGGTCCTCCTTCCTACCCTGGAGGGGTCTCCCCTCCTCGTTCCCAGGCACTACGCAGTGAGCCTACCGGCCGGTTCGGAAGGGCTGTCGCGGAGGAGAGGGGCCTACGAGAGGAAGCGGATCGTCAGCGGGTAGCGATAGGGTTGGCCGCCGGAGGCCTTGACGGCCGCCACCACCGTCAGGACCAGCCAGCCCACCCCGATCGCCACTAGCAACGGGATCCCGATCAGCACGAAGGCGAGGATGAAGGCCACTGCCGCGTAGATCAGGACCGAAATATTGAAGTTGAGCGCCTCCTTGGCGTGCAGGGCGATGAAGGGGTGCTCTTCGCGCTTGACCAGCCAGATCACCAGGGGACCGACGAAAGCCAGCGCTACCCAGGCACCCAGCAAGGCGCTCAGGTGGGCGGCCATCGCCCAGTTTCGCACCTCGCCGGGGAGGGGGATCTCTTCGCTACCGGGTGTGTCCATCGTCGCCATGCTAGGGGACGGCCCCCTCCCCGGCCCTCCCCCTGAGGGGGAGGGAGATTATCCGAACCGGTAGCCCACCGACCTGACGGTGGTGATCCAGGAGGCCCGCTCCTCGCCCAGCTTGGAGCGGAGTCGCCGCACGTGCACGTCCACGGTGCGGGCCCCTCCGAAGTACTCGTAGCCCCACACGTTAGAGAGCAGCTGCTCCCGGCTCCATACCCGCCGGGGATTGGTGACGAAGAAGCAGAGCAGCTCGTACTCCATGTAGGTGAGGTCGACCGGCCGCCGCCCCACCGTCGCCTGGTAGGTGGCCGTGTTGAGCTCCAAGTCCTTGAAGCGGAGCACGGCTTGCCCCTCCCTCGGGACGGCCAGCCGCTGGACGCGCAGCCGCAGCTCGGCCGGGTCGACCGGGGTGAGGATGAAGTCGTCGAGCGCCTCGCCGTCCAGCTGGTCGAGCCGGTCCCTCGAGGTGACCGCCAACACCGCCAGCCCCTCCTCCCGGGCCCGCCGGGCTGTGCTCGAGATCCGCGGCGCGTCCCCCACCTCCACCACCAGGACCGCCCAGCCCTCCACAGGACGGCGTTCGTCGAGCTCGGCGGCGTCGGCGATCTCCACTGCCTTCAGGCCGGAGTCCCGGAGGGCCCGGGCCAGCTCGGGCGAGGGAGCGGGATAGACGGCGACCATCACAGGATGGGGAGGTATTCCTCGATCTCGAACCGGGACACGTGGTGTTGGTAACGGTCCCATTCCCGCCGCTTGTTGCGGAGGAACCAGTCGAAGACGTGCTCGCCGAGCGCCTGGGGGACCAGCTCCGAGTGCTGCATGGCCTCCAGGGCCTCGGCCAGGGTCTCCGGCAGGCGCTCCACCCCGGCGGCGGCCCGCTCTGGGGGGGTGAGCTCGTTGATGTCGTTGGGGATCTCGGGAGGGAGCTCGTAGTTGTCCCGGATCCCGGCCAGCCCGGCGGCCAGGATGACCGACAAAGCCAGATAGGGGTTGCAGGCGGCGTCGGGGGCCCGGTACTCCACCCGGGTGCTGGAGGGCTTGCCGTGCTTGACGTGGGGGACCCGCACCATGGCCGATTGGTTGTTGCGGGCCCAGGAGATGTAGATGGGGGCGTCGTAACCGGGTACCAACCGCTTGTAGGAGTTGACCCACTGGTTGGTGACGGCGGTGATCTCCCGGGCGTGGTGGAGCAGCCCGGCGATGAAGCTCTGCGCCGTCTTGGAGAGCCCGTACTCGGAGCCGGACTCGTAGAAGGCGTTGCGGTCGCCTTCGAAGAGCGAGAGGTGCATGTGCAGGCCGCTCCCGTCGTAGTCCTCCAGCGGCTTGGGCATGAAGGTGGCGTGGATCCCGTGCTCGATGGCCACCTCCTTGACGGTGAGCCGGTAGGTCATCACGTTATCGGCCATGGTGAGGGCGTCGGTGTATCGCAGGTCGATCTCGTGCTGGCTGGGGGCCACCTCGTGGTGGGAGTACTCAACCGGGATGCCCAGCTGCTCGAGGGCCATGATGGTCTTGCGCCGGTACTCCTGGGCCACGTCCATGGGGGTGAGGTCGAAGTAGGTGCCCCGGTCGAGCACCTCCAGGCCGGGGCCGGCGTCCCGGAAGTAGAAGTACTCCAGCTCGGGCCCCACGTAGAAGGTGTAGCCCAGCTCGGCGGCCTGCTCGAGGTTGCGGCGCAGCACCCAGCGGGGGTCGCCTTCGAAGGGCTGCCCGTCCGGGCTGACGACGTCGCAGAACATGCGGGCCACCCCGGCCTGCTCGGGCCGCCAGGGGAGGATCTGGAAGGTGGCCGGATCCGGACGGGCCAGCATGTCGGCCTCTTGCACCCGAGAGAAGCCGTCAATGGCCGAACCGTCGAAGCCCATCCCCTCCTCGAAGGCGGTCTCCAGCTCGGCCGGGGTGATGGCGAAGGACTTGAGGAACCCCAGCACGTCGGTGAACCACAGGCGGATCAAGCGGATCCCCCGCTCCTCGACGGTGCGAAAGACGTACTCGGCCTGCTTGTCCACCGAGCCATGGTACCGGCCGGAGACCAGGGCCGGGTTCCTCGAAACAGAGCGTTCACACGGCGGCAACGGAGCCGAAACCCCGACCGGTTAGAAACTGGTGATCCGCGAGCAGGAGGAGGGGAGTGATGGGCGCCAAGAAGCCCGCCGACGTGCTGAAGTTGGCCAAGGAAGCGGAGATCGAGTTCGTCGACCTGCGGTTCTGCGACTTGCCGGGCCAGGTCCAGCACTTCACCATCCCGGTGGACGAGCTCAGCGAGGCCGGCTTCGAGGAGGGCTACGGCTTCGACGGCTCATCGATCCGGGGATTCCAGGAGATCCAGGAGTCGGACATGATCCTGGTGCCGGACCCGACCACCGCGGTGGCCGATCCCTTCCGGGAGCGGCCCACCCTGCTCCTCTATTGCTTCGTCAAGGACCCGGTCACCGGCCAGCCCTACACCCGCGACCCCCGCTACGTCGCCCAGAAGGCCGAGCGGTACCTGACCGGCAGCGGCATCGCCGACACCTCCTACTGGGGGCCGGAGTGCGAGTTCTACATCTTCGATTCGGCCCGTTTCGACCAGAACCAGTTCTCCGCCTATCACTTCGTGGACTCCATCGAGGGGGCCTGGAACTCCGGGCGGGACGAGCCGGGCGGCAACCTCGGCTACAAGCCCCGCTACAAGGAGGGCTACTTCCCGGTCCCCCCCACCGACCACTTCCAGGACCTGCGCACCGAGATGGTGGCGGTCCTCGAGGAGATGGGCATCGACGTGGAGGTGCACCACCACGAGGTGGGCACCGCCGGCCAGGCGGAGATCGACCTTCGGTACTCGACGCTCCTCCGGATGGCCGACCAGGTCACCCTCTACAAGTACGTCACCAAGAGCGTCGCCTGGCGCTACGGTAAGACAGTCACCTTCATGCCCAAGCCGATCTTCCAGGACAACGGCTCGGGCATGCACACCCACCAGAGCATCTGGAGGGACGGGGAGAACCTCTTCTACGACGAGGAGGGCTACGCCGGGCTCTCTGACTACGGGCGCTGGTACATCGGCGGGCTGCTGGAACATGCCCCGGCCCTGCTGGCCTTCGCGGCTCCCACCACCAACTCCTACCGGCGGCTGGTGCCGGGCTACGAGGCCCCGGTCAACCTGGTCTACAGCCAGCGCAACCGCTCGGCGGCGGTCCGTATCCCGGTGTATTCCAAGAAGCCCGAGACCAAGCGGCTCGAGTTCCGCTGTCCGGACCCCACCTGCAACCCCTACCTGGCCTTCTCGGCCATGCTGATGGCCGGCCTGGACGGGATCATCAACAAGATCGAGCCGCCCGACCCGGTGGACAAGGACCTCTACGACCTTCCCCCGGAGGAGCTGGCCCGGGTCCCCTCGGTACCGGCCAGCCTGGAGGAGTCCCTCGACGCCCTGGAGGCGGACCAGGACTTCCTCTTGCAGGGGGAGGTCTTCACCGAAGACCTGATCGAGTCCTGGACGGCCTACAAGCGGGAACGAGAGATCGACGCGGTCCGGCTGCGTCCCCACCCCTACGAGTTCTACCTGTACTACGACATGTGAGGCGGAGATAGCCCTGAGCTGGGCAAAGGTCTAGCTGACCCCCGCTCAGTCCGCAACGAGTCCGCGAGACTACCGGACAGGACCCGTTCAACCGCCGTCCGGGTGGATTCGTCGGAGTCTGGCCAGAGGTGGCCGTAAGTGTCCAGCGTGGTCTTCGCTGACGCGTGACGGAGCCGGTGCTGGACGACCTTAACGTCCGCGCCTGAGGCGATGAGCAGCGAGGCGTAGTAGTGGCGCAGGTCGTGGAAGCGGAAGCCTTCGGGGAGCCCCGCCACCTGCCTGCGGGCGCGGTCCACTTGGCGCTGGATGTGCCACGGTCCCACTTGCCCGCCGTCGTCGAGCGTGAGCACCCACTCCCCACGCCAGCTCGCTACCTGGACGGAGATCGCATCGAGCAGCGTGTCGGCCACCGGGATCGGCGTCCGGCGCATCGGGGTCTTGAGCGGCTCGGCCGGCCACTGGAGCGCGGGTCGGATCTCCCGCTCGAGGAAGGCGACGTCCTCCAGCCGCAGGCCGCACACCTCGCCGGTGCTGAGGCCGGCGAACGCCCCCAGCAGGACCGCCAGGCGTCGCCGATCGGGAAACGCCTCGTAGAGGGCCCACACCTGCTCCGTGGTGGCGACATAGGGCCGCTGCTCCCCTATCGGCGGTGAGGTGCGCCGCGAGCACGGAGACTGGGCCAGCATCCCGTCGTGCACCGCGTCGGTCATGATCTGCGAGAGGCGGGCGTGGAGCGCGTGGAGGTAGGAGGGCGCGTGCCCCTCGTCGGCGAGCCGGGCGAGCCAGGAGCGGATCAGCGACGGTCGTACCGCGCTGAGCGGCACCGGGCCGAACTCGGCGCGGATCTTGTTGAGGTGGGTGCGAGCCTGCCGGACCGTGGAAGGGCGTCCTGTGTACCCGGCCAGCCACCGCTCGCACCACTCGCCGACGGTCACTTTCCGAGCGGTGGGGTCGAGCCAGCGGCCCGTGATGAGCCTTGCCGTCTCCTCGTCTAGCCACGCCTGCGCTTCGGCCTTCCGCTCGAAATGCCGGGCGTGCTCCCGGCCGGTGCCGTCCCGGTACCGGGCCCGCCACTTGCCGTTGGGTCGCTTTTGGATGGATGCCATGTCAGCCTCTCCCGTCTCGCGTGCCTCGTCGCCTCGCCCTTCGCTCGCTGCAGCCTTCACCCGTCGCTTCCTCAATCTGCTGCGGTTGCGACCCTACCGCTGGCATATGACGCGAGCTCGGGGAGTGCTGTGCTGGCCTAGGACGGGCGATCACAGTTGCCTCGTCCTGGGACCCGCTGGAAACAGCCGATGCGATTGCTTGCGACCGCTCTCACGGGGGCCTGAACAATTCGAGGCGGTCACCGGCCGAAATCTTGAGCTGACGTTCGATCCACTCGTCGACGTCGGCCCCAGCGGTACCGGAGGTGCTTACCCACCCGGAACCCCCGAGGACCCTCACCCCGGTACCGCCACTGGTACAGCGTGGCCGCCGGCACCCCAAGATACTGGGCGAGTTCCTGGACGCTCAGGAGCCGCTCGAGCTGTTCCACGCCGAGATTCTCGGTGGCGACGCTTTCAAAACGATCTCAGATCCGCTTTCAGAGACCCTCTCAAATTCCCTTTCAGCCGCCGTCTCCGCCCTCCAGTGGAGTCCGATCGGGGAGGCTCTCGGCGACCTAAGCCGGGCCTTCCTAGCTGGGGTTTCGCGTGTTTTGCGACCGATTTGCAAGCGCGTTGAAAGGGTTCTTGAGAGGGTGATTGCGACTCTGTTGAAAGCGCGGCCCGGTTCATTAGCCGGGTGATCAACCCTGTCATCCGAACCCGGCGCCGGTCACAGGCCGGCCTGAGGGAGGGGGGTGGGTGGGCTGCCGGCCCCCACCGCATCGGGGGTTGGCCGGGCGGACAGGCGTCCCGGCGAGGGCGCAGGCGTGCCGAAACCCCGGTAGTGCCAGATCAGGTTCGGCCAGCCGACCTCCACACCGCTCAAGGCCTTGCTCGGGAAGGAACCCCGCCCGAAGGCGAAACCCGTCGCCCGAGCAGACGCCACCGCCTCCACCCCGGAACCGCCACCTCTGAGACGGCTTCACCTCCCTCGCGCACCGACCGCCCTCAACCACACAGGCACCTGCAACAGCGTTGCAGTCGGTATACATATCAACAGGCAACTCTCAGGTTGCAACTGTCTGCGGTCGGACCGGAGAGAGAACCAATGCCCTTGGAACGGGGGATACTCATCGAGATCAATCAGGAGATCCTCTCCGCCCTCGGGGAGGAGGAGGGCTCCCAGTTGTCCGGGTGCCGGTGTCGGATGCCTTCTGGTCCACCTGGCGGGCGTACTGTGATGCGGTGGGGGTCCCGATGGGGAGAGGGATCGCCGCGCTCATCGCCTGGGAGCTCCGCTTGGTGGTGGAAGAGGACCTAGCTAGAGCAGCTCCAGAAGCTCCTTCGCGAGCGGGAGGCGGAGCTGGCCGAGTGGGAGGAGCAACACTCGCCGGCCGCGAGAAGAGCTTGGCCCAGCGCGAGCGGGCCATCGACAACGAGGACCTCCGCCAGCGCCCCCGAGCCCTCATCGGCGCGGTTCTCGCCCCCTCAACACCGATCGATGGACCGGTCGAAGTGATCCGTGTTGACGAAAGCGCCTTTCCAGCCGACTTGGTAGACAGTGCCAGGGGCCGGAAGATAGAACTCCACAGATTTCGTGGTGCGCATGGCGTCATAGATAACCGTCTTCCCATCCGGTTCGAAGGTCCGATTGTCCGCCGTTCCCCACGTAGTCTGTCCGACCTTCCCGTCCGCGCCGATACCAAAAGCTTGCTGCCATGCAATGGTCTGAGTCTTGGTAGTGCTGCCAAAGATCCCGTCGACTCCGGTCCCACCGCAATCGGCGAGCAAGTCCTCAGCCCACAGGATCACCTGCCAAACCCCGACCACGTTGCCCGAGCTGATCTCGGTATTGCAATCCTCGGGCTTGCAAAGCAGATGCTCATCTGGCCAGTCATCGGTGGATCCAGCTCCGCCACTCCTGTCCATAGGATGCGCCAGAACCGAAACAGCAGTCAATGCCGAGGCCATAGCAACAGCAGCCAAGATCACGCCGCTTCTTCGAACGATCATCAGCTACCTGCCTCTACGAGCCCGTTGGCTACAGCCTCCAAATCTGCCTCTGTAACTGATCCCGATCCCACGACGATGATCACCAACTCGTCGCGTTCGGCCCATCGAAGAACCCATATCCCGATCGCAGGGTTCTCTGGGACCTCCATGACTGCTTCGTGCCCCCTCACAGTTAGCCGCCGAACATTCGATCGATCTTGGACAAATTCGTCGGCACTGAAAACAATCCCAGGAAAATGCCAGACATCGATCATGGCGAACTTTGGGTCACCCGGACCAGTCCCTCGCTGGTAGACCAAGACGGGGCGGGAGGGCAGGCCCTCCGGACCGGGCAGCTCGTAGCTGTCGGCCAGCTTGTATCCAGGTGGGAGAAACCCAGGCACCAACTGATCGACAGGCGGCGCTTCCGGAATTTGCGCGACCTGATCAGCCGAGGCAGCCCTAACCACTTTGACGTCAGGAGAAGCCGCAACGGCTGAGGCTCGAGTGCTTCCGCCAACCCGAAGCAGCGAGCCGAAAGCCAAGGGGCCCCCGACCAGAAGGATTACAACCAGGCCCGCCGCAAGCGCGGTGACAACTCCAGAGGATCTTCCTATGCTCATCCGGCCCCCCCGGACGAGGCATCTCCTCGAAAACCGTACCCAACGGGCCGGAAGCTGTCAAGCCGTTTGAGACACCTCCTTTGTCCGCGCGGTGGCGCTCGGCCACGTCCTCGACGGCGTTCTTCACCGGGGCGAGAAATGTAGGAAACCGCGCGAGGTGTTGAGAGCCGAAATCCATACCGCGCAAAGCATTTCGGTCCAGCAGATCGACCGGGTGGGGTCGGTATCGACGTGAAGCAGGAGGCCTCATCATCCTGCGGGATGTTTCCGTTCTATGACGGGCGAGAACTGGTCCCTGTGTGCTGATAGAAGCACGGTTCACCCTAAGCCGAATCGGCAACGGGCTGAGCCGCCCGAGTGGCCTTTACCCGGGTCGGTCATGGCCGCCGTCCTCCTGAGTTTGGTCCGCTGGCAGTCCGCAAGCAGTCCGCGCGAGCACCA
>JBOGFC010000182.1:0-13437 GCA_050742155.1 Acidimicrobiia bacterium | reverse complement strand
GCCTCGAGCGACTCGGCGACTCCGATGATCTCCACCAGGCCGTCCTCCACCTGCTGGTCGGACATGGTCCCGAAGTCCGTTGTCCGCAGCTCGTCGATCACCGAGCGCAGGCTGCTCACGGCCATCTACTCTCGAACATGTGTTTGATCATACAACCCACCTGTGACAGAAACGCGCCCCGGCTAATCGCGCCTGCGCCGTCGGTGAGCCACCCGGCCCCGGGCCCATGGCGGCCGGTTCAGCCCGGAAAGAACAGGTCGAGCTCCCGCTTGGCGCTCTCCGGCGAGTCTGACCCGTGCACCAGGTTCTCGCCGATGGAGAGGCCGAAGTCACCCCGGATGGTCCCGGGTCCGGCCTCCAACGGGTCGGTGGCGCCGATGAGCGTGCGGACCACGGCCACCGCCTGCTCGCCCGACCACTCCATGGCCACCACCGGCCCGCTGGTGATAAAGGCCACCAGGTCGTCGTAGAAGGCCTTTCCCTGGTGCTCGGCGTACAGGAGCGCGGCCCGCTCGCCGTCCACCGTCAGCCGTGCGATGCCCTCCAGGCGCAGCCCCTTCTGTTCCAGGCGGGACACGATCTCCCCCACCAGCCCGCGCTGGACGGCATTGGGCTTGGCCAGCACGAGAGTGCGCTCCTCCACTAGTGCTCCATGTCCAGGGGCTCGGCGATGGTAGCGACCACCAGCCCGCGTGCCTGGTCGGGAGCCAGGGTCGAGCGGGCCTCCCCCACCACGTAGAGGGAGCCGGTCACCAGCACCGCCCCCTCCGGCCCGGCGCCGGCCAGCGCCCGGGTGACCGCCTCCGGAACACTCGGCACCTCGTGCACAGGCGCCTCCCCGAAGGCCGAGCGGGCGGCGGCGGCGATCTCGGCGACGGGACGGGCCCGCTCACTCACCGGAGCGGTGGCATACACATCGGCGATCTCCACCCGGAGGCGGTCGAGCATGTTGGGCAGGTCCTTGTCCCCCAGCGCCCCCAACACCACCTGCCACCGGAAGGCAGGAAACTCCTCCTGCAGGGACGCTCCCAGCGCTGCGAAGCTCTCCGGGTTGTGGGCCCCATCGAGGAGCACCAGGGGGTTCCGTCCCACCACCTCCAGGCGCCCTTGGGAGGGAGCCTGCTCGGCTCCCCGGCGGGTGGCCTCCGGCGAGAGGGCCCTGCCGAAGAGCTCCTCGCAGGCCGCCACCGCTACCGCCAGGTTGCGGGTCTGGTGTCGTCCGTGCATGCGGAGAGGCACGCCCGAATACGTCTCGTAGATCCCGCTCACCTCGCACAGCCAGCCCCCGACCGCCTGCTGGGCATCCACGGTCTCGAAGTCGGTCCCGAAGCGACGCCAGGGGACCCCCGACTGTTCGACCCGGGTGGCGGCCACCCGCTCCGCCTCCTCCGGTAAGGGGCCGGTGACCAGCACGCTCCCTTCCTTGGCGATGGCCAGCTTCTCGCCGGCGATCTCGCCCACCGTGTCACCCAGCCACTGGGTGTGCTCACGGGACACCCCGGTCACCACCGCCACCTCGCTTCGCAACACGTTGGTGGAGTCCAGCCGCCCCCCCAGCCCCACCTCCACCACCGCCGCGTCCACCGCCCGCTCGGCGAACCAGGAGAAAGCCGCCACGGTGAGGATCTCGAAGATGGTGGCCGGGTCGCCCGTTTCCCGGCGAAGCAGCTCCACGAAGGGGGCCGCCTCGGAGATGGCGACCGCGAATTCCTCGGGAGTGGCCGACTTCCCGTCGAGTGAGAACCGTTCCTCCCAGCGCTCCAGGTGCGGCGAGGTGTACGTCCCGACCGCCAGTCCATGGGCGGCCAGGATCGAGGTGGCGATGCGGGCGGTGGAGGTCTTCCCATTGGAGCCGGTGATGTGGACGGCCGGGTAGCCGTGGTGCGGGTCGGCCATCATCTCCAGCAACCGGGCGGTGCGCTCCAGGCCGGGCTTCATGCCCAGGCCGATGTGCGCCTCCAGGTAGGAGATGGCCTCCTGATAGTCCGTGGTGCCTCCTAGCCGCCCAACTCCTCGAGCTGAGCGGAGAGCTTGGCTCGTCGCTCCTCGAGCTCTTCCACCTTGGCCCGCTCCTTCTGCACCACCTCGTCGGGAGCGCGGCCGACGAAGTTGGGATTGGCCAGCTTGGCCTGGGAGCGGGACAGCTCGGCCTCGCACTCGGCGATCGAGCGGGCCAGGCGCTCGCGCTCGGCCTCCAGGTCGACCAGCCCGGCCAAGCCTATGAAGCCCTGCGCCGATCCGGCCACCACCCTGGTGAACCCCGAGCCGGCCGGGGGGTCCTTCCGGAACTCGAGCTCGGCATCGGCCAGCCCTCGCAGCTGCTCCGGCCACCACGGAGCGGCAGTCTCCTCGGGGTCGACGATCTGCACGGTGAGCGGCTCGGCGGGTGCCAGGCCGTGCTCGGCCCGGAAGCGGCGGATCCCGGTCACCAGCTCCTGGAACGTCTCCATCCCCACCGGAGCCCGGTAGGCAGGGGGCTCCGGCCAGCGAGAGCCGGCCAGGAGTGACCGGCCGGACAGCTCCGACCAGAGCTCTTCGGTGAGGAAGGGGACGGCCGGGTGGAGGAGCTTGAGGAGGTCGCGCATCACCACCCCGAGCGTGCCGCGCGCCGCGCCGGCTCGCTCGGGATCCTGGAGGGGGATCTTGGCCATCTCCAGATACCAGTCGAACACCTCCGACCAGGCGAACTGGTAGAGGAGGCTGTAGGCGTCGGCGAAGCGATACCGGTCGCAGAGCGCGTCGAAGCGACCCTGCACGTCCCTCAGTCGGGCCAGGATCCAGGCTCCTTCCGGCCCGGGGTCCTCCGGGTAACCACCTTCGGCCGGGATGCTCCCCGGCTCCACGTGCCGGAGGGTGAGGCGCACCGCGTTCCACACCTTGTTGCCGAAGCGCCGGGCGGCTACTACCCACTCCCGTTGAAAAGGCACGTCCTGACCGGGGGTGGCCGCCTGGATGAGGGCCAGACGGAGCGGGTCGGCCCCGTGCTCGGCCACGATCTCCAGCGGGTCCACCGTGTTGCCGAGCGACTTGGACATCTTGCGCCCCTCGGCATCCCGCACCAGGCCGTGCAGCATCACCTCGCGAAACGGCACCTCTCCCAGGAAGTGCAGGCCCATCTGCAGCATGCGGGCCACCCAGAAGTAGAGGATGTCGAAGCCGGTCACCAACACCGAGGTTGGGTAGAAGGTCTTGAGGTCCTCAGTCTCCTCCGGCCAGCCCAGGGTGCTGAACGGCCACAGGGCGGCCGAGAACCAGGTGTCGAGCACGTCCTCGTCCTGGCGCAGCTCGGTGGACCCGCAGGCCGGGCAGGACTCCGGCTCCTCACGGGCCACGATCACCTCCCCGCACTCGCAGTACCAGGCCGGGATTCGGTGCCCCCACCAGATCTGGCGGCTGATGCACCAGTCCCGCAGGTTCTCCATCCAGTGGAAGTAGCTCTTCTCCCAGCGGGAGGGCACCAGGCGCGTCCGCTCGTCCCTGACCGCGCTGATGGCCGGCTCGGAGAGCGGGCGCACCGCCACGAACCACTGCCGGGAGAGCATCGGCTCCACCACCGTCTCGCAGCGCTCACAGCGGCCCACCGCGTACCGGTGCTCCTCCACCTTCTCCAGGGCCCCCTCCTCGGCCAGGGCCGCCTTGACCGCCTCCCGGGCGGCGTAGCGGTCCATTCCGGCGAAGCGCCCGCCTGCCTCGGTGATGGCAGCCGCCTGGTCGAAGATGATCACCGCCGGCAGGCCCTGGCGCTCGGCGATCTCGAAGTCGTTGACGTCATGAGCCGGAGTCACCTTGACCGCTCCGGTGCCGAACCCGGGATCGACCGCCTCGTCGGCCACCACCGGGATCTCCCGGCCCAGAAGCGGGAGGCGGAGCGTGCGGCCCACCGCGTCCCGGTAGCGGGGATCGTCGGGGTGGACCGCCACCGCCGTGTCGCCCAGCATGGTCTCGGCGCGGGTGGTGGCCACGGTGATCCCTCCGGGCCGGTCGATGAAGGGATAGGTGATATAGACCAGCTCCCCGATCACCTCGTCATGGACCACCTCGATGTCGGACAGGGCGGTCCGGCAGCGGGGGCACCAGTTGATGATGCGCTCCCCCCGGTAGATGAGTCCCTCGTCGTAGAGGCGCACGAACACCTCCCGCACCGCCCGGGAGAGGCCCTCGTCCATGGTGAAGCGCTCTCGGCTCCAGTCGCAGGAGTAGCCCATGCGCCGGATCTGCTCGGTGATGCGGCCCCCGTACCGGCCCTTCCAGGCCCACACCCGCTCCACGAAGCGCTCCCTTCCCAGGTCGTAGCGGGTGAGGCCCTCTTCGGCCAGCTCACGCTCCACCACGTTCTGGGTGGCGATGCCTGCGTGATCGACGCCGGGCAGCCAGAGGGCGGCGTAACCCTGCATGCGGCGACGACGGATGATCACGTCCTGGATGGTCAAGTCCAGAGCGTGGCCCATGTGCAGGGAGCCGGTGACGTTGGGGGGAGGGATGACGATGCTGAAAGGCGCGCCGTCCGGGTGGAACTCAGGCCGGAAGAGGCCGGCCTTCTCCCACGCCGCGTACCAGCGGGCCTCGGTAGCCGCCGGGTCGTACGTTGGCTGCATCGTCCATCATGGGCGGCATGTTAGCGATCGCGCTGCCCGCCGCCCTAGGGTTTTGGCCCTCACCACTCACCGGCCACGGGGCGGCTGACGATGGAGCCGAACGAGATGACCAGCTCGGCCGTGGCGCTTCCGATCTCGTTGGTCAGGTAGAAGGTGGCCTCCGACGGCCGGAAGATGCCGAACGAGTCCGTTCCATCCTGATCCCAGTCACCCACCACGAACCGGTCACCCGGGTTCCCGTAGTACCCATCGAACTCGGCGACGCCGGTTTGGTTGTGGTTGGTGATGTACACCCGGCCGGTGGAGAGGCGGTAGAGGCCCACTGTGTCGGCGCCGTCCCCATCCCAATCGCCGGCGAAGGGCCGGTCGCCGGGATTGCCGAACACGAAGCTCACGTCCGCCACCCCCTGGGTGTTGGTGTTGCGGAGGTGGAAGGTCTGGGAGGAGGTGCGGTAGATCCCGATCGTGTCGACCCCGTCCCCGTTCCAGTCCCCGCAGACCGGCTGGTCGGAGGGGTCGCCGTAGAAGATCTGGACCTCCGCCACCCCCTGGGTGTTCGAGTTGCGCAGGTAGAGGAACCCGTTCGAGGGCCGGTACAGCCCTACGGTGTCCAGGCCGTCGCCGTCCCAGTCGCAGGTCATCGGAACGTCCCCCGGGTTGCCGAAGTAGAAGGAGCTGACCCCGCCGGAGTCGGCCAGCGACCACCGCCCCTGGGTAGGATCCTGCTGGCCGATAGCATCCCCGGGCGGAAGGCTCCCCGCCACGAGGATCGGCTCCGAATAGGAGCCGGGCGCCGCGCAGAAGATCAGTGACACGTACAGGAGACCGTCGCCGCCCACCACCTGCCCGGCACCCATGGAGGTCCAGGCGGGCGAGGTGATCACGTTCCAGTGCGCGGGGCTGGCCAGAAAGGCACTCATGATCGATCCGAGGTCGCTTCCGCGACCCACGACCTGACGTGCAGGAGGCCAATAGGCTCGACAGGTCGGCATGAAAGACGGACCCGGCGGCGGCCTGGGTGCCGGCGGAGGCGGTGGCCACCTCGACCGCCGCGGCGGAGACCACCAGCGCCTGCCCGCGGACTTCGGCGACATCGACGTATGGGTCGGTGGCCCAGGCCGGACCGACCAGCCAAGCCGGCGCCGACACCGCCAACCAAAGGATCCGGATACGTGCTCGGGCCATCCGCACCCTGCCCCTCACTCCACGCAGCCCTCAGGGGCTCCCCAGATCCGGGGCAGCCTAGAAGGGCGTCACCGTCGAAGTAAAGCGATCTCCTGGTAGGTACTGGAAGTCAGACCAAGCCTCGCCGGGACGGGACGGCTACGGCAGCGGGCCCGGTTGCCGATAGGGCCGCGTGGCCCCGGACTCGGCCAGCCAGTTGGTGGAGGAAAGCACGACGCCCCCGGCCAGCCGGCGCGCCGTCCCCAGCAGCGCCGCGCTGGCCAGCATCAGGCCGACGCCTAGTCCGCTCACCAGTCCGGCTGGCGGGGGGCCGGTGAAGGGAAGCGTGGGCGCCGTCGACGTGGTGGTCGGTAGAACGGTGGTGGTGCTGGTGGTGGTGGGACCCAGGATCTTGACGAAATTGACCACCGAGGTGTCCTCGGCGCGGGCCAAGTTGTCTGGGTCAGCGGCCTCGGCGACGGCCACAGTGACGGTGTCGAGCTGGGTGGCCCCGCTCAGCGGAGCGTAATTCTCGATGACGAACTGACAAGTCGTCGAGCCGGCCGGGGAGAGGACGGCCCCCTCCAATTCCGGACAGACACGGATCGCGTGGGGGCCGAAGGCATCGGTTACCTGGTTGATGACCACGTCCAGCGACCCGGTGTTGGTGATGACGGCCCGGAAGGCGACCGTGCCTCGCAGCCCCGGTGTAGCGGGATCGACCACCAGCGACTCCTCGTCCGAGAAGGTGCCGTCCTGGTCGGCGTCGTTGGTCTTGTCGACGGTCACGGAGATCGAAGGCGGGACGACCGTCGTGGTGGTCGTCGTGGTGGTGCTGGTCGTGGTCGTGGTGGTGGTGGTGGTGGGAGGGGCCACCGCCACGAAGGAGGCGCAGACGGCGTCCAGGGAGTTGGGGCTGGAGGGATCCGGAAAGGCGGCATGGCGGGCCCGGGCGGCTGTCAGGGCCGGCACCTGCACGCCCGTGTCCACGGTGGCTACCACCAGGTCGGAATCATCCGGGATGTCCGGGGAGGCCGAGGAGGTGAACACCACGGAGGACCCTGCCAGTCCTTCCAGCACCCACTGCTCTCGGGGCTGACCTTTGGAGCTGTCGTCGAAGGAGACCAACACCACGTCGTACGTCCCGGCCGGGACCGAGACGCTCACCACCCCGGAGGTCGCCGCGGACTCGTCCTGGTCTGATCGGAGACGCTCGCCGAACTCGACGATGATGCCCTCGGTGAGCGGGCAGGCGATGGTCTCCTGGCCGGCCGCCGTGCCGATGCCCGCCATCCAAAGGGCAAGCACCACCGTCGACCGGCCTGCCAGTCCCCGACCGCTCATCTCCCCCGCTCCTCGTGGCCCCGGCTCACTCTAGTGAACACCGATGACGCAGAGCGGGTCCCGAGCTCCTCGGGACCCGCTCAAGCCCATGTTTCCGCCGGGCCGGCTACTCCTGGTTGAGCCGCGCCTGCCGGAAGGTAGCCAGGATCAGGGCGCCCACCGCCAGGAGGGCAAGAGCCATCCCGCCCAGGCTCCTGAACCACTCACCCGTGAAGGGGAGCGTCTCCTGGGCGGCCGCCTGCACTTGCGCGCCGGCCGCTTTCACCTCCACCGTCGGCGCCACGACCGCGGCGGTGGTGCTGGTGGTGAGCTGTTCTCCCAGCACCTCGGCCGGCGCCGTCGTGGTAGTGCTCGAGGTGGCGGCGCTCGAGATGGTGGTCGAGGTGGTGCTGGAGCTGCTCGTGGTGGTGGCGCTCACCGACACGGTGACGCACTCGGTGTCCTGGTTGTTCCCCTGGTTCGTCTCCTCGCCGAAGAAGCAACTGACGACTGCCTCGTTGCAGAGCACCTGGCCGTCTTCGGCATCGGCGCTCACCACGGCCTGAATGGTGATGGTGGCCGAGGCGCCCGCCGCCAGCTCCTCGATCTCGCACAGGACCCGGTTGTTGGGCTGCTCTGAGCAGGTCCCCAGGGTGGAGCTGGCGCTCAGGAAGGTCACCCCGTCGGGCAGCGTGTCCGCCACGTGTACGTGCATGGCGTCATCCGGTCCGTGATTGGTGACGATCAAGGTGTAGGTGATCGTCCCCCCGGGAGCCACCACCTCGGGGTCGGCCGACTTGGTTATCTCGAGGTCGAATGCTTCTGCCTCGGGCTGGGTCGTGGTCGTGGAGCTGCTGGTTGTGCTGGTGCTGCTGGTCGTGCTGGTGGTGGCCACCTCGCACTCGACCCAGAACACTTTCTGCTTCTCACCGCCCGGGGCGCTCACGGAATCCGAGAAGAGCTTGTAGTGGCCATCGGGGAGCGACATCACCGCGGTGCGCCCCTCGCCGCCCGCCAGGACGGTGGAGCCGGAAGCAACCACCGTCTGTCCGTCACCGGTGGGTGGCCAGGCCTTTATCTCCCACTCGATCGATTCCATGTCGTCGAAGAAGAACCAGTGGACGTGAAACGTGCAGACGTGGGGCTCGTTGCGTACCAGCGGCTCGGCTTCGCCGTCGCCCTCGTGGACCTTGACGGTCCCGTTGTTGCCGGGCGGGTCCCCCGCTTGGGCGGACGCCACCGATCCGAACAACAGCAAGAGGAGGACCACCGTCCCCGCGGCCGTCCATCTGCGAAGAGAGCTTCCCGTTCCCATATCCGACCCTCCGTGAACTCGCCCACGCTACGTGGTGGGGACTGCTTACCCGAGGAGTTGCCCGCTCAAACCCGCGAGATCCAATCGGTGGATCGGATGTCCCGGCCTTTGGCGCGGGCCAGGGCCAGCGCCACCAGTCCGACCAGGAGCAGGATGGCTCCCAGCCCCGTTCCCGCCTGCGGACCGGTGAAGGGCAGCACCTGGAGCACAATGGTGCTGGTCGTGGTAGCCGAGACCACCTTGGCGAAGTCGACCCGTGAGGTGTCCTGAGCGAAGGCGGTGTTGGAAGGGTTGCGCAGCTCTTCGGCGTCGACCAGGACGGTGTTGACCTGCGAGGAGCCACTGGAGGGCGCGTAGTCCTGCAGCGTGAACCGGCAGGTGGCCGAAGCACCCGCCCTGAGCACCATCCGCAGCATCTCCGCGCAGACTGCCATCCGTCGCGTCCCGAAGGTGTCGGAGATTCCCGTCAGCACCAGGTCGACCGCGCTCTGGTTGGTGAGCACCGCCCGAAAGGCGACCTCGCCTCGCAGGCCCGCCAGGGTCTCCCGGTCGCTGAAGGCGCCGTCCCGGTTGGCGTCGTTGAGCTTTTGAACCGAGAGGTTGAGCTGCGCCTGGGGGAGCACCTTGACGAAGTTGACCTTGGAGTCATCAGCATGGGAGGCGGTGTTGGCGGGGTCCCCCACCTGGGCCACCTGCACGGCCGCCGAGTTCACTTGGAAGGCCCCCGAGCTGGGTGCGTAGTCGCTCAGGGTGAACTGGCAGGTGATCGAGGCTCCGGAGGCCAGCACGGTTCCTACCAGGTCCGGGCACACGTCGATCGAGGTCGATCCGAAGGTGTCGGTCAGCGCGACGATCACCACGTCGACCGGGCTGGTATTGACGATGACGGCCCGAAAGGTGACCGGGCCCCGCAGCCCCGGCGTGGCGGGATCGACCACCAGCGTCTCCTCATCACCGAAGATGCCGTCGCCACTGGCGTCGTTGGTTTTCTCGACCGTCACGCTGATGGTGGGGACCTGCGAGTTGGTGAAGCGGCACGTGACGGCCTCACCCGCCTCGACCACGAAGGTGGCGGTGGCCCCGGAGCCGCTGCTGTCCGAGTCGCTGCAGGCGATGGACGGCTGCTTCCACCCGGCCGGCACGGTCTCCGAGACCTGGTAGGTACCGGGGCGCACCTCGAGCTGCGCCCGCTGGGTGTGGCCCAGGGTGGATTGGAGCGCTCCGCTGAAGCTGAAGGTGGCCGACTGGTCGGACCCGTCGGCGATGAACTTCTCGGCGATGATCGTGCCCGGTGCCTGGAGGTCCTCCACGTTCAGCAGCGGGATGACCTGTGACCCTCCAGGGCCGGGGAGCTCCGCCTGGACGTTTCCGGCGGCCCCCGGCGGGATGGCGGCATCGAGGAGGATCCAGACCTCCACCACCACCTGCTCGCCCGGGTCCAGCCCGGAGACGGCGAAGATGCCGGTGATCTGGGTATCGGAGGTCGCTTTGGCAAACGAGGCCGTGGCGTCCTGATCGGTCTCGGAGGCGGAGGGGTCGCTCGAATCCACGAAGGCGCACAGGATGTCGGCGTACCCGAAGTCGGCGCCGGACGTGGTCTGCGTGCCCCAACCGGCGTTGACCTGGGTGCTGCCATCGCTCACCGCCGCCGGGTCCACGCTGATCTGGAACTGGAAGGCCACGATTTGGCCCAGGACCAGGACGCCGGATTCAAGAGACGTGACCCCGGTGGCGAACTGAGCGCCTGCCAAGGGATCGGCGGCCCTACCGGCCGGGCAGGTCGACGAGGCGACCGCCTCATATCCGGCGGGGTCGGCGGCCCTGAAGTCCACCTGGTAGCCGCCCTCCGAAGCCGGAGCGGGGCTCGGAACGAGCAGCACGACCAGCACAGCCGGCCCCAGCACCTGCCGGCCAATCCGCCCGGCCAAGCTCCTCACCATCTTGCCCGCCTCCCAATCTGCCCCAGCCAGTCCCCGGCCGAGCCGAGCTCGGCAGGACAACTGCCTCACCACTCTACGTGGCGGTGTGACGAGCTGTCGGCGCACCACCTGATCCCGGGCGGCGGACGACCCGAGCCTCGCGGGCTCGGGTCGCCAACCCCCCCCTTCCCGCCGTGATCGCCTGCCTACTCAGCCCATCGCTTTCGCCAGCGAACCGTTGCCAGCATCAGCCCGCCCATCGTCACGAGGCCCGCTCCCAGGCCGGCCAGCGATCCACCCGCTGGCCCGGTGAAGGGCAGGGTCTCCGCCACCGCCGCCGTGGTCACCTGCGCCGCCTCGACCACCACTACGATCGTGGAGGTCGTAACCACGGTCGGCAGCACCTCGACAGCGGCCGTGGTCGTCGTGGTGTCCTCGACCTCGGTGGTCGTCGTGGTGTCGCTGGTGGTGGTCGTCTCCTCGTCGAAGGTGTCGAAGCAGAAGGTGATGTGGCTGACGGCGTACGGTTCGCCGGTGGCCGGATTGATCGGTGCCGTCAACCCCTGGTCCGAGAAGTCGCTGCTCCCCGAATACAGGTAGACGTTGGCGTTGGGGCCCCCCTTGACGATCACCGCGTCGACGTCGAAGGTGGCCGTCCAGTCGAACTTGAGCAGCTCGCCGCCGTCGCCGAACTCCGTTCCCGTCACCGTGACCGTCTCGCCGTCCTTCTCCTGGCTGACCGTGGGGCCGCCCTCGCTGGGCAGCTCCTGCGAGTCGAACTTGGTGAAATGCGACAGCCCCTGGTCATCGCAGTCGGGATTGCCGGACTGCACGATCGGGGCGACGTGCGTCGCCCCGGCCGGCACGACCCCGCTCACCAGGAGCAGCAGCCCCAAGACCAGCCCCAGCGTGCCCACCCCGGCAAGGCGCCGGGGGATCATTCCTTCTCTCATTTCCCGATCCTCCTGTCTGGGTTGCCCCATCAGACAGGGGTGTTCGGGGCCGGTCTCACCACTCGCTCGCTTCGGCCGAGGTGACCGCCTATAGGCCGAAGGTCAACGCCTCCCTGTAGCCCCTGTGACCCTACTCACTCTTTGTGAGGATACCGCGCCATGAGTGGTCGAGACAAGGGTGGAATCGGAAGGCACCCGAGTGACTAGTGCCAAGCCGGTCAGGGCTGGGCGAGGGGCGCCCGTTCTTGCGTGAGAAATAACCCGCCGGCGGTCCAGAGCTCACGCAAGAACCGAGGAGGACGGGCGCCTACGCCGAGCGCTCTTGCGGCTCCTCCGGCTCCTTGCGGGGTACCAGGGTGGGGTTGACCTTGTCCAGCACCACCTGGCGGTCGATCTCCACCCGGCCGATGTCCGACCGGGAGGGCAGGTCGTACATGGTGTTGAGGAGCACCTCCTCCATGATGGCCCGCAGCCCCCGGGCGCCGGTCCCCCGCAGCATGGCCTGGTCGGAGATGGCCTCCAGGGCATCCTCGGTGAACTCCAGCTCCACCCCGTCCAGGTTGAAGAACTTGGCGTACTGACGGACCAGGGCGTTCTTGGGCTCCACCAGGATGCGGACCAGGTCGTCCCGGTCCAGGTCGTCGACGGTGGCCAGCACCGGCAGTCGACCCGTGAACTCCGGGATGAGCCCGTACTTGATGAGGTCCTCCGGGAGCACCTTGGCCAGGATCTCGGTGGGCCGCCCGTCGGAGCGGGAGCGGATCTCGGCTCCGAACCCCACCCCCCGGTTACCCACCCGGTTCTCGATGAGGTGCTCCAGCCCTGCGAAGGCGCCCCCGCAGATGAAGAGCATGTTGGTGGTGTCGACCTGGATGAACTCCTGATGGGGGTGCTTGCGCCCCCCTTGCGGGGGCACCGAGGCCACCGTGCCCTCCAGGATCTTGAGGAGCGCCTGCTGCACGCCCTCCCCCGACACGTCCCGGGTGATGGAGGGGTTCTCGGCCTTGCGGGCGATCTTGTCGACCTCGTCGATGTAGATGATGCCGGTCTCGGCCTTCTTGATGTCGAAGTCGGCCGCCTGGATCAGCTTGAGGAGGATGTTCTCCACGTCCTCGCCCACGTAGCCGGCCTCGGTGAGAGCGGTGGCGTCGGCGATGGCGAAGGGGACGTTGAGCAGCCGGGCCAGCGTCTGGGCCAGCAGGGTCTTCCCGCACCCGGTGGGGCCGATGAGGAGGATGTTGGACTTCTGCAGCTCCACGTCGTCCTTGCGGACCGCCCCGGCCCGAACCCGCTTGTAGTGGTTGTAGACGGCCACCGAGATGACCTTCTTGGCCCGGTCCTGGCCCACCACGTAGTCGTCCAGGAACTCGTAGATCTCCTTGGGCTTGGGGAGCTCGGTGAGGGAGGTCTCCTCGGAGCCGGAGAACTCCTCCTCGATGATCTCGTTACAGAGGTCGATGCACTCGTCGCAGATGTAGACGCCCGGCCCGGCGATCAGCTTCTTGACCTGCTTTTGCGACTTGCCGCAGAAGCTGCACTTGAGGAGATCCCCACCCTCGCCGAACTTGGCCATCGTCTCGCTCCTCAGCCGGCCAGGGCCGCCGCCGGCGCCAGCTCTCGTCTCTCCAAGATATCGTCGATCAGGCCGTAGTCCTTAGCGGCTAGGGAGGTCATCCAGAAGTCCCGCTCGGTGTCGCGGCGGATCTTCTCCAGGGTCTGGCTGGAGTGCTGGGCCAGGATCTCGTTCATCTCCTCCCGCATGCGGATGATCTCCCGGGCCTGGATCTCGATGTCGGTGGCCTGTCCCTCGAATCCCCCGTGCGGCTGGTGGAGCATCACCCGGGCGTGAGGGAGGGCGAAGCGCTTCCCGTCCGCCCCGGCCGCCAGCAGCACCGCCGCCGCCGAGGCGGCCTGGCCCATGCAGACGGTGGTCACGTCCGGCTTGATGTACTGCATGGTGTCGTAGAGGGCCAAGAACGAGGTGAGCACCCCCCCGGGCGAGTTGATATAGAGGAAGACGTCCTTGTCCGGGTCCTCCGACTCCAGGTGGAGCAGTTGGGCCATCACCAGGTTGGCCACCGTGTCATCGATGGGCGTCCCCAGGAAGATGATGCGATCCTTGAGCAGCCGGGAGTAGATGTCGAACGCCCGTTCACCGCGATTGGTCT
>JBOGFC010000181.1:0-3906 GCA_050742155.1 Acidimicrobiia bacterium | reverse complement strand
CGGCTGCTGGGGGAGGAAGGGCTCATCCCGGGCTGACCATGCCGCGCACGCGTTTTCCCGCCGACCGGGGCCTGTCGGCCCGAATGACCCTCACCATGTTCCTGCTCGGCCTGCTCTATGTGGCCTTCGTGGCGGTGCTCCTGGCGATCAGCCGCTCGGCAATCATCGCCTTGGTGGTGGCCGGCGGCATCCTGGCCCTCCAGTACTTCGCCTCGGACCGCATCGCCCTGTTCGCCATGGGGGCGCATGAGGTGGGACCCGAGAAGGAGCCGCGCCTCCATGCCATCATCGACCGGCTCTGTGCCATGGCGGATATGCCCAAGCCGCGGGTGGCGGTAGCCGATACCGACCTCCCCAACGCATTCGCCACCGGGCGCGATGCGGACCACGCCGTGGTGTGCGCCACCACCGGGCTGCTGCGCCGCCTGGAGGAGCCGGAGGTGGAGGCGGTGCTGGCCCACGAGCTCTCCCATGTGGCCCACCGGGACGTGGCGGTCATGACCGTGGCCAGCTTCTTGGGGATCGCCGCCGGCTTCCTGGTCCGCATGGGCCTCTACTCCCGCTTCTACGGACGCCGTGACCGGGAGGGCGGAGCTCCGGCCATGCTGGTCGTGATGCTGGTTTCGGCGGCCGTCTACGCCCTGAGCTTCCTGCTCACCCGGGCGTTGTCTCGCTACCGGGAGCTGTCCGCCGACCGGGCCGGGGCGGTGCTCACCGGTCGTCCCTCCACCCTGGCGTCGGCGTTGGTGAAGATCTCCAGCGAGATGACGAGGATCCCCACCCGCGACCTGCGGCGGGCCGAGCCGCTCAACGCCTTCTTCTTCGCCCCGGCCATCTCCGAGGGGTTCAGCCTGTCGTCGCTCTTCTCCACCCACCCGCCTCTGGAGCATCGCCTGGACCAGCTGGCCCGCCTGGAGCGCCAGATGGGCCCGGTGTGAGCTGGCTGGACACGCTGCTGGGGAGGACCCGGCCCAGGCCGGCCAAGCTGGATGCCCTGTTTGCCCTACCCGGCGCCGCCTTGACCCTGGAGGTGGCGGTGGGGCTGCGATCCTCCGCCCGAGCCGGGGTGTCCTTCAAACCGGCCTCTGGACAAGCCTTCGCCCGCACCGATGCCGAGCTCGAGGCATTGATCGGGCTGGCTGCGGAGGATTCCGGCACCCAGGTGGCCACTCACCATGATCGGTTCGGCTACCGCTGGGTGATCCTGGAGGATCCCGATCTCGAGGACCTGGTCACCGGCACGCACCTGGTCAACGCCACCCTGGAGGAGGACGGCTTCGGAAGCCAGTTGCTCTGCTCGGTGTTCGGCTTCGTCACCACCGATCGGCAGCCCTGCCACCTCGTCTACCTCTACAAGCGGGGAACCTTTTACCCGTTCGCCCCGCGCGGGAACGAGAAGCGGGACCACGAGCTGGAGCTGCAGGTGCGGGGGGCGGTGGGGTCCGAGCTGCCGGTCGAGGAGGACCTGGCCCGCTGGTTTCCGCTCTGGGACCTGGCCGTATAGGGGGGCCCTACTCGGCCAGGCGCTTGGCCATCACCACCCGTTGGATCTGGTTGGTCCCTTCATAGATCTGGGTGATCTTGGCGTCCCGCATGTAGCGTTCGGCCGGGAACTCCTTGATGTAGCCGTAGCCGCCCAGCACCTGCACGGCGTCGGTGGCCACCTGCATGGCCACGTCGGAGGCGAAGCACTTGGCGGCCGCCGCCAGGTAGGGGAGCTCCGGGTCCTGCCGGTCGGCCATGGCATGGGCCTCGTAGACCAGGTGGCGGGCGGCCCGGATCCTCATGTCCATGTCGGCCAGCATGAAGCCCACCGCCTGGTGGTCGATGATGGGTCGGCCGAACTGGCGGCGCTGGCGGGCGTAGTCGAGGGCCACGTCGAACGCCCCCTGGGCAATGCCCACCGCCTGGGCCCCGATCGCCGGGCGGGAGCGGTCGAGGGTCATCATGGCGATCCGGAACCCCTCCCCTTCCTGACCCACCAGGCTCTCGGCCGGCACGCGGACACCATCCAGCACCAGCTCCCCGGTGGGGGAGCCGCGCAAGCCCATCTTCTCCTCGAACTTGGAGACCGAGAAGCCCGTTGCATCGGCCGGAACGATGAAGCAGGAGATCCCGTCGTGGCCGGCGCCGGGATCGGTCTTGGCGAAGATGGTGTAGACGGACGCCACCCCGGCGTTGGAGATGAACCGCTTCCCTCCGGTGATCACCCACTCCTCTCCGTCCCGCCGCGCCCGGGTGCGCAGGTTGGCCACGTCGGAGCCGGCCTCCGGCTCGGTGAGGCCGTAGGCGGCCTGGTGCTCGCCGGCGATGATCGGTGGGATCCAGGCGCGTTGCTGCCCGGGGGTCCCCCGCAGGAGCACCGGGATCATCCCCAGCTTGTTGAGGAGCGGGATCATCCCCGAGTTGGTGCAGACCCGGGTGATCTCCTCGATGAGGATGGCCTGGCTGATGGCATCGGCCCCGGCCCCGCCCACCGCCTCCGGGAACATCACCGAGAGCAGATCCGCCTTGACCATCTCCCGGTGGATGTCCTGCGGGTATTCACCGCTGGCGTCGATCTCGGCGGCGCGGGGGGCCACCTTGTCGAGAGCGAACTCCCGGACCACCTTTCTGAACTCCTCCTGCTCGGGGAGGAGACGGTATGGGTCGGTCACGCCTCCTGGCTCTCGGCCACCAGCCAGACGATGAGCCCGATGATCCCCAGGACGAGGGTGAGCAGCACGAGCTTTTTCATGGGACCTCCTTTCGAGCTCATCCTACCGGTGGGCCGCACCCTGCTACCGACGAGTCCTACTACGTCGGCTTCGAGGCCGCGGGCCAGCACATCGGGCTGGTGCCGGGCGGTGGACCGCAGGGCATGACCTCACTGGTGGCCCACTGGCACGTGCCCGGACCTCGAGGCGAAGCTGGCCGAGGTGACCGCCGCGGGTGCCACCGTGAAGGAGCCCGCGCACGACGTCGGTGGCGGCCGCCTGGTGGCCACCGTCACCGACCCCGATGGCAATGTCCTCGGGCTGCTTCAAGACCGATGAGTGCCGGCCTCCCGCTCCCGCGATTAGCGTCCTTGCGACCCGAGCATCGGCTCACCCACGATCGATATCGGTTTCTCGCGACGGTTCGTCCGTTACCATCCCCGGAGGTCAAGCGGCTGGGACTCGTTCGGCGCACGGAGGTGTTTCGCAATGCCTGAGAGGAAGCCTGCAGAGAAGGACACGCAGAAGTCCGCCAAGAGCACCACCGCGATCGATAAGAAGTCCAAGGGCTTCACGGACGAGGAACGAGCTGCGATGAAGGAGCGCGCCCAGGAGCGGAAGGCGGAAGGGCGCCGCGGCACGCGCGCGAGCAAGAACAAGGCGGACGGGGAAAGCGACGTGCTCGCGAAGATCGCCGAGATGCCGGGACCGGATCGCGCCATGGCCAAGCGGCTCCATGCTATCATCAAAGCCAGCGCGCCAGCCCTCTCGCCGAAAACCTGGTACGGGATGCCCGCCTATGCCAAGGACGGCAAGGTCGTCTGCTTCTTCCAAAGCGCGCTGAAGTTCAAATCGAGGTACGCGACCTTCGGCTTCAGCGACGAGGCGAACGTCGACGAAGGCGCCATGTGGCCGACCTCCTACGCGCTGAAGGAGTTGAGCGCCGCCGAAGAGGCAAGGATCGGCGCACTCGTGAAGAAAGCGGTGAGCTGAGGACTGATCTCGCCATCAGGCCCCGAACTAGAGGCGAGGTTCGCGCGGGCCTTGGGCGAACACGACGAGCGTCGTTTCGCCGCTCAGCGCAGCGGACGCGGCGAGCAAACCGTCGAAGCCGGCGGAACGCTCTAGCTCGGCCAAATCGTCGACAAGTCTCGTAGGACTCGTCCGCGAGATCGTCGTTGGTCAGTTTGGTGAGGCCGTCGGACAACGT
>JBOGFC010000180.1:0-18206 GCA_050742155.1 Acidimicrobiia bacterium | reverse complement strand
GGGTGGACTGGTACCGTGCCCAGTTCGTAGGGGCGACCTCCCAATCGGCGGTGGGCGAGGCCACTCCCAACTACCTCCACCACCCGGACGCCATTCGCCGGATGGCCCAGGTGATTCCGAACGCCCGCCTCATTGCCGTGCTGCGCAACCCGCTCGATCGAGCCTATTCGGCCTACTGGCATCGACGCGCCCTCGGCCGGGAACCTCGAGGGTTCGAGGAAGCACTGGAAGGGGAGCCCCGAACGGGGGGCGGCGATCCCCAGGATTCCTATGCAGAGCGCAGTCGCTACATCGAGGCGCTGCGGCGGGTGGGCGAGTCCTTCCCCCGGGAGGCTCTTCACGTGCTCTTGTTCGAGGACCTGACGGAGCGCCCGGCTGATACCTATCGGGAGGTCTGCCGCTTCCTGCTCGTCGACGACCAATTCCTACCAGGCAGTCTCGGCATCCCGTTCAACGCCTTCGTGGGGTTTCGCTGGCTCAGGCTGCGCCATCTCGGCAAGCGGGTGCCCGGTTGGGCGGGCCGAATCCTGGGCCGCCTCAACTCGGTGCGCGGCATCGCCTACCCTCCATTGGACCCTGCCACCCGGGCTCGTCTGGCCTACCTCTTCAAGGAGGACAACCGAGCGCTGGCCCAGTTCTTGGGGCGCGACCTCACGGTGTGGGAGGAGAGCGGAGCGGACCCGGAGAAGCCGGAATGAGCCTTCGCCCCCAGTCTCTGCCGTTGGGGGGTCCGGGCGTGAAGCGGAATGGGGAGGGGGGGCCGCCCATCTTTGTCGTAGGTTGCGGGCGATCGGGCACCACCATGCTCCGGCTGATGCTCGACGCTCACGACGACCTGGCCATCCCCGGGGAGTCACACTTCATCCGCAAGCTCTACCGGATGCGACGCCGGTTCCTCCGGCCGGACGGGTCGGTGGATGCCACCTCTTTGGCCTCGGCGGTGATGCAGACTCCGCACTTCCGTCGCTGGGAGCTCCCCGAGAACCTCGTCTGGCGCCGAGTCGAGACCCTCGACGACCCGACGTTCCCTTCCGTCCTGGAGGCCTTCTTCCGCGCCTACGCGGAGCTCCACGGTAAACCACGCTGGGGCGACAAGACACCCGTCTACGTGCGTTCGATCCCCGTTCTCGCCCAGCTCTTTCCCCAGGCTCGCTTCGTCCACATCATCCGCGACGGCCGAGACGTTGCCCTCTCGTACCTCTCGGTGCCCTGGGGACCTCGCAACATCTGGGAGGTCGCTCGAAAATGGCGCCGGGAGGTCTCAGGGGGCCGAGCCGCCGGGGCCGCCCTCGGAGACGACCGGTACCTGGAGGTCAGGTACGAGGACCTGGTAGGCCGTACCAGAGACGTGCTGCATCGTGTGTGCGACTTCGCCGACCTCCCCTTCGAGGAGCACATGCTCGATTTCCACACACAGGCCGTGTCGAGGCTCGAGGCGGGGCCCCAGGGGCCTCGCTTCCACGGCTCGGTCACCAAGCCCCCCACGCCTGGGCTGCGGGACTGGCGGACGGAGATGACCGAGAGCCAGCTCCTGGCGTTCGAGGCCGTGGCCGGCCGGCTGCTGGCCGAGCTCGGCTACCAACGCCGCCTCGACCGGATCCCTCTGGCCTGGCGGGCCAGGGCGGCTCTGTGGCTCGTGGTCCTCCGGCTCTGGGTCACCGGAGCCGTCATCAAGAGATGGAGGCTGGAGCGGCGCGAATCCAGGTCGTTGGGACGCACACGTCCTGGGTTACCTTTGAGCTGGACAGGTGAGTGAGCTTTCCAGTACTCTCTGTGAGATAGGGGCTGGAGTCGTGGTGATGGGCCAGGAGATGGGGGACAGCATCCCCGCAGGGGTTTCGTCTGCCGTCGTCCACGCCCAGGACTGGTCGAAGAGCCGTAGCAGATCCTGGAGGTAACTTCCATGGCAGATACCAAGCAGGTGATCAGGGACCGCATCGTCGAGGAGTACCTGCAAGGGCGACCGACCGAAGCCCTGCAGGACGATACCGACCTCATCCAGGAAGAGATCATCGACTCGCTCGGCATCTTCCTCTTGCTGGAGTTCATCCAGGAGCGATTCGGGGTCGCCATCGATCCCGAGGACGTCACACTGGAGAATTTCCAAACGCTGGACGCCATCACCGAGCTGGTGACCAGCAAGCAAGGTATGGCGGCCTCTTAGGATGAGCAAGCTGGGCGGCAAGCAGGTCTTGAACGTGTTCCTGAAAGGGAACGCCGACCTGGTCGACTCCCTGCTGCCGGCCGACGACGGCGGCAAGCTCCCCGGCGGTCTGGCCGGACTGTTGAGAGACCAGTACGGGGCCAAGTACGAGGCCCAACTCGTCCACGAACCCTCCGGTGGCTCGGCCTCTTTGCGCGACGAGCTGGCAGCAGCCCTGGCGGGAAGTGACCGGCCCCCTGCCACCCGCCTTCTCGAGGTCGGGCCCGACCTCATCGTCTTTTCACTCCATGCCGAGCTGCTGGGAGCAGCGGATTCCGGCACCGATCCCGAGGTATTCACCGAGAACATGCTCAGGGTGATCCGCCTCCTCAAGGAGCAGCTGGAGGCGCACATCATTTTCCTCAACGCCTCGACCATCGAGCCCGGACAGGAAATCTCCAACTACCGGGGAGTCGAGCAAGAGCCCTTCTCGATCCGTGCCCACCGGCTGGATCTGGCCCTCACGGAGCTCTCGGTTCGTGAGGGGATCTCCATCATCGACGCGGACCGCCTGCTGGCAGAGCTGGGCGCCGCCCAACATGTGATGGGCCCGCTCGACTATTCGGCAGTGGCCTGCGAGGCGCTCTGCCGGGAGCTCCTACGGGTCGTCGAGGACTACGGCTTCTTCGAGGAGCGGCCCTTGGTCTCCCAGGTCGGCCAGAAGCAGAGGATCGGATGATCCTTCGGCTGGAGGTGCCCTTCCTCGACACCAACATCCCCTACGGTGTGTTGCAGACCTGGCACGTCTCCGAAGGAGGGGGGATCGACTTCGGGGAGTCCCTGTGCGACATCCTGGCGGAGGACTACCTGGCCATGCGGCGGGGGGGTCTGAAGGCCTACCGGGCTGCCAGGCTCGTCGAACGGAGGGAGACCGCTCGACCCCGGGGCTACTTCTTCAAGAAGGGGCGGGTCCATCTCATCTTCAGGTTGATCTCCTCCGAACCGGACACGGCGGTGCTTCGGGCGTTGCTCGCCCAAGAGGGAGCGCCGCTTCAGACGGGCGACCCACTGGCGCTGGTGGTCACCAACGGCGAGGAGGTGCCCGTGGAGGTCGAGCCGGTTTCGCAGTTCCCCCTCATGCGGGTGGTGGCGGACTGCATCGAGACCCAGGAGGAGCTGAGCTAGTGCAGCGCACCTTGACGTATGCGGAGAAGGTGCTGGTCTACGGAGCCAGGGCCTGGCGCCTGGTGGCGGGAGACCGGTCGGCCCTCGAAGGGCTGGCGAAGAGGAAGTTCCGGAAACTGTGGCGCAAGGAGGCCGGTCAGGATTTCCTCCAGTGGAGCAACAAGAACTACCTGATCATCCAGTCCAAGCAAGACCCCGACCCCCGGGTGGGGATCTTCCTGCGGGGCGGATGCGATCTGCCGGCGATGTTCCTGATGGCGCCCTGGATGCGGGAGGGCGTCAAGGGGACGATCGCCATCGCCCGGCCACCCGGAATGATCGGGGCCAGTCATACCCGGCAGCTGCTCCAGTCACTGGAGGACCTTCCGGACGAGATCGTGGGGGAAACCTGCCACCGGCTGAAGCTGTCCCGGGACTTCTTTCGCCCGATCCTCTTCCAGGACACCTTTGCGATCCAGGATTTCTCCCGCATAGGCGAGTTCCCAAAGACTGTCATCATCCTCTCCCTGGGCACGGACCTCACCCGGCCCATGTACCGGCATCGGGAGCATGGCTTCCTGGTCGACATCGGCGGATGGTGGCGCAACCAATCGATGGAGAAGGCCTTACAGGACCTGGAGGCGGCCAAGTGGTTCAAGAGCCACTTCGAGAGCGTGGGCCGGATCGATGTTGATGAGTTCAAGCTGGCCTTCACGCAGCTCATGAAGGAGATCAGAGCCAGGGTCGGGGCCCACGTCATCGTGTTCAACCACCTGGCCGTTGAACCTCACAACCCCGTGCACAACTATCAGTTGCTGGGTCGCACCCCCGTCTTCCGTCGAAGGGAGTTCCTCTTGGCGTTAGCCGAACTTTCCGGGGAGCTGGACTTCCACATCATCGATATGGATCGGGTGCTGAAGGAGCAGGGGGTACACGAGCAGGTGGACTTCGCCCATCCCAGCATCGAGAACATGATCCCCCTCGCCCAAGAGGGTTACCGGATTCTCAAGGAGCTGGAAGTCTTCTAGCCCTCCCCCCGACCCCCTCCCGGAGGGAGGGGGAGGCTTGGGTCACCTCAGGCGCTCGGCAGCCACTTCTTGGGGAGCAGGAGGATGACCAACCCCTTCCAAGGTCGTGCGGAAGAGGGTTTGGCCCGGAGCGCCCGAAGGAAGGCAGCGAGCGCTTCGGTCCTCCTCCCGCTCCGCCGGTAGAGATGGCCCAGCCGCACGTAGTAAAAGGCCCGCACCTCGGAGTCCTCGAAGCGCCTGGCATGTTTCGCTCGGAAGCGCTCCCGGGCGGCGATGCGGTCGTCCAGCTTGATCTCTGAGAATCGCTCGGCGCCTCGACCGAGGATCGCCAGCACCAAGTCGAGCTCCACCATCGGGGTGGTCTCGCTCACCCGGAGCATGTAGTCGAGGTCCTCGGCCGCCCGGAACCCCTCATCGAACTCGACTCGTTCATGCACCTCTCGTCGCACGACCACCGAGTCCAGATGCGGAGGCTGTTCGGTGAGCATGCGGCGCACCGGATCGTCGAGCAGCCGGCATGACCCATCGCCGGCGATGGGGTGCCCGTCGGGAACCGTCCGGTGGAAGACCGCCCCGGCCTCGGGGTTCCGTTCGAAGCAGGCCAGCACCCGGGACACCTTGTCCTGCAGCCACCGGTCGTCGTCGTCCAAGAAGGCGATGTAGGGAGCCCGGGAGGCCGCCGCGCCCTGGTTGCGAGCTGCGGCCGGCCCTCGAGGTTGCTCGTTGCGGATGATCCTCACCCGGGGGTCGGGCGCTGCCAACACGTCGTCGACGGGGGGCGAGGAAGCCTCGTCGACGATGATCACCTCTAACTCACCAAACGCCTGATCCAGCGCGCTGGCCAGGGCGGCCTGCAACAGCTCAGGGCGGTTGCGGGTCGGTATCACCACAGAGACGATCGGGTCCCGGGGTGCCGCGTCTCCCGGCCTCATGGCCTCCCCCCTTTGGCACTGCGACTGGGCCCAAGCCTCCTCATGAGACCGATCGACATGCGGGCCGCCCGTCCCCACGTCCTCCTCCAAGGAGTGGCGTCCGGGGAGACCCACCAAGCCGGGGCCACGTTGGCCTTTATCGAAGAGAGGACCTGGTCCTGGGGCGGTACCCCGGCGAATTCCAGCATCTGCCTTGTCTGCTCCCCCGCCCCGAGCGCTTCAACCATGTCCCACACCCGAATGCGCTCGGGGTGGGTCCGGCAGAGCCTGTCGACCTCGGCCCGATACTCGTCCCAGTAACGGGAGATGGCCTCCCGCTTGGTGAGTGAGGGATCGAGGTTAGGGAACGTGGCGTCCCATCGAGGGTCCTTCAGCCATCGACGTCCGTCGTGATCGGCCCAGTGGTGCTTCTTGCCGGTCTTCCTCATGAAGCTCTCGACGACAGCCTCCCGAGCCCTTCGCAGGCAGACCACGCGCAGATTGGATGGCCCCTCCTCGAAGAGCGCCGCCAGGTAGGGGAGCCAAGAGGACGAGACATCACCCACGATGTCACCCGGATAGTCGAGGATGAGTCCGAGCCGCTCCTCGGCGATCTCGAGGGAGGATGTCCAGGGGAGCGGCTCCGCCAGCCGCTTGCCTTGGCGCCCATCCTGGATCTCCCGAAACTCGTGGGATGCGAAGACACCCGCCTGGAGATTGAGCAGCCGGGCCAGGGAAAGGCTCCCGGACCTACCCGTTCCGATCCCCAGGATCATCGCTTGGGCGCCCATGGTCCCCTCACTCCTGGCCGGTGGGCTTGGTAGAGACCCCCAGCGCGCGGCTCAAGACCTCCTCCATGGCGGCTACGGCAGTAGGAAGAGCCTGGTTGTTGTCGATGGGCACCACGCTCACTCCGGCCTCCCGCAGCCGGGAAGTCGCCAGGTCGATGCACTGCCGGCTCCGCTCGAGGACCGCCCTCCGCTCGGGCGGGCTCAACTGGTCCAGACGCTCGGTCCATCCCCGCCGCTCGAGACGCGCTTCGGACGCCTCGCTGCTGGTGTCGATTCGGAGCACGAGGTCGGGACGGGGGATGCGGTCGACGTAGGCCCCGATCTCCTGCGGAGACACATCCGGGCCGTCGGCGGGCCCGTAGGCGAAAAGCGTATTCACCCGATTGCAGAATCCCTCGTCCAGGACGAGCACTTCCTCCTGGGTGAGCCGATCATCCACAAATTGGAAGGCGGCGAACAGGTCGAGCATCCACTTGACGACCAGGCGCTCCTGGTCTTTCGGGATGCTCCGGACGCGTTGCGAGGCAAAGAGGATCTCGCCGAGGGCCAGGTTCTGGGCCAAGAACTCGGACAGTGCGAGGAACTTGTCCTTGGACCGGGAGAACACCCGCATCCCCGCCTCCCGGCTGAGCATGTGCACGACCCTGCCGGTGAGGCCCTTGAGCAGCTTGTCGCTCGGATGCCGGCCCAGGCAAGCGCCCACCGCCTCCGGGAGGCCGTAGGCCGGCTGACCTCGCTGTCGCAGCATGCGGACCGCCTCCCGGTGCAGGCTCGACTTGCCGGATCCCGGCAATCCCAGGAACTCGATGTGAAGTTTCATCAGCCCGCCCCAGCCCTCAGGGCTGCTGCCGCCCCAACGACAACACCCAGGGTAGCCTAACCATCGCGGAGCGCGCGAGGCTCGCCTTTCAAATCCGCAAGCGTGGCGGCGCGGCTCATCCGCCGCCGGCTCCTCTTTCCCGCCTTGCTCCAGCCTGCTCTGAGCCACCCGGCTCGGCCACCGGCCTGGCTACGTCCGGCGGGCGGTAACCGCGCAGGACGCGGCGCACTCGCTCCTCGAGCGGCAGGCCGGTCCGCGCCTTGCGAGTGAAGAAGAACACCCCGTCCGAACGTTGCACCGGGATGCGGTGAACCCGATAGGGGTCGGTCTCGCCCGTCACCGGAGGGCCAGCTCCCAAGACGGCGCTGGCATACCGCTCGCGGACGAGCGGCTCCGCCGGTGCCGTCCAGTATCCCTTTGGGTATGCGAAGTGCCTGGGGCGCAGCCCGATGTGCCTCTCGATCAGCTCGTCCGACCGATCGAGCTCCTGTGCGATCGCCTCTTCCGCCAGGGCGCGGAGATCCGGATGCCCGTGCGTGTGGGCCCCGATGGTCACCAGGCCGCTCGCCAGCATCTCGCCGACCTGGTCCCAGCTGAGGGGCCGGGCCCCTTCCGGGGCGTCGCCGGCGCCGCCGCTTTCCATCGAGCCGGTGGTCAAGTAGAGGGTGAAGGGAAAGGCTCGCTCTCGCAGGATCGGGAAGGCCAGCCGAAACATGTCCTCGTAGCCATCGTCGAAGGTGAGCACGAAGAGCGCATCGGCTTCGGGCCGCGCCCGCTGCGCAAGGGCCGCCTCCAGTGGGACGATCCGCCCATGCCGCTCGATCCAGTCGAGCTGCCGGCGAAAGGCCCGCAGGCCGACCTCCATCTGCCGCCCCAGGCCGGCCTCGATCTGGTGGTAGATGAGGATCCGGGGACCGGGCCGGGGGGAGCGTGGGAGATCGGCCAGCGTGAAGAGGAGCTTGGCGCCCTTTCGCGCCAAGTGGCTCACAGCCTAGCTTCCCCGAGCCCTTCGTCGTGGCGCGCACTTCTCCGGCGCTTGGCCTTGGTCGAGCTGACCGAGAGGTTCCTACCCACCCCCCGGTCGGAGCGCTTCCGCGCGCGGAGCAACCGTCCGAGCAGGCGGGGCGGGCTGGTCAGCACGATCCCCAGCAATGACGCCCGGCGGGTATTCAGTTCCCGGACGGTGCGCTCGATCATGGGAAGGGTCGTCTTGCCGGCCGTGCACACGAGCACGACCCCGTCCACCCGGTGAGACAGCTCCTGGCTGGTCGGATGGCTGGCTTCCGGACCCACCACGACCACCACGTCCGCCGAGGCCTTGGCCTGGTTGAGGAGTTCCTGCAGACGCCAGCCGGCCAGCGCATCGGCCGAGTCCTCCAGGCCCTGGCCGGCCCGCATACCCCGCAGCCCCGGAAGGACCTCGCGCTGCTCGTTGAGCACGAGCTTGATGTGCGAGACCGTGTCTTCGATCTCCTCGTCCTCGAGCTGCCGCAGGAGGCTTGCCACCGAGGCGCCGGAGCCGAACTCGGGCAGGCTGGAGGGACGATCGAAGTCCAGATCGATCAGCAACACCGACCGGTCGGCGAGGGCCAGGCCGGCGGCCAGATCGGCGGCCAGCGCATGCACTGCCGACGCCGACGTCTCCAGTCCAGTGAACGAGATCGCCGCCGCCTCCTTGGCGCCGAGGGCACTCTCCAGGCTCACCCGCAGGCGCTGGATCCCCGTCTTGCGAGCATGGCCCTCAGTGGCCAGATACCAGAACCGGTCGTCGCTCATCGTGGTGGCACCTCCCCGAGCGTCGGGAACGCCTTCACGTCGCCGGGCGACCAGACCGGCCGCCGGGCCCGGTCACTGAGGATCAGCCCGGCCAAGCCCGTCAGCACCCCGGCTACGGCACCCAGTGCGGAGTTGACGGGTAGAGAAGGCGCCGCCGGGGTTACGTCGACCACTTCCACCGGCTCCACTTCGGCCAGCTGCTCCTCCTGCAGCTCCCCCAGCGTGATGTACTTCTCCCCGTACTCGGTCTTCAGGGCCTCTCGTTGCAACTCGAGAGCGGTCTTCCGGAGGGCCTGCTCGTCGGAGAGCTGGGAGGGCCCCGATAGCTCGGTCACCCGGGCCTGCCTGGCCGCCAGGTCCGCCTGTACGGCGGTGAGCTCGAGCTGGATCTCCTCGGCGGTGCGCGCCCCCTGGGACACCTCGAACTCGGTCGGAGGTGAGGCCTGCGTCACCGTCAGCTCGACGGCCAGCGCCACGGCTTGCTGGCTGAGGGCATCGATCTGGGCCTCCAAGAACGCCAGCTCGGACTGCTCGGCGGGAGTCAATCCGCTGGCCGCGTCCAGCTCCTGAAGCTGGGCGTCCACTTGAAGCGACCGGCGCGTGATCGACTCGAGCTCTTCCCGCAGCTGGGCGGCCTGCTGCTCGGCGCCCACCACGAGGTAGTTCTGCCGCAACCCTTCGGCGATCTTCGTCGCCTCCTCCTGGCTGGGGCCCCAACCCACGAAGAGCATCTCGGAGAGCACGTAGTCGCCCTGGATCTCCGCCCGGCCCGGGGCGAGGAAGTCGGCGTTGACCCCGCTAGCCGTGTGGATGGCGGCGTCGACCGACACCCGCACCTGCTCGAGCCCCCGGCCCCCCTCGGGAGTCTCCACGAACAGAGGGGCGGTGGCCTTGAACAGCGGCTCGGCCTCTTGGGCCTGCAACTTGGTGAAGATCACGCTCGAGGCGACCCCCACCAGCCCCATGGCTACCAGCACGCCCCAGCGAGCGCTCAGCAACAGACGAAGTCTGGTCAGGTCCACTCCGGCACGTCCTCCGTGGTCGAAAGCCTCACGATATCCTCCTCGGAACCCCAGTGCCGCCGGGCCAGGGCATGCAGTGCCTCTCGCACCGCCGAGGAGTCTCCCTCCTCGGCCAGCTTGCCCAACGACTCGACGGCGTCCCACAGAGTACCCGGATTCGGAGGGGTTGGCGCATCGATGACGCTGATCTTGTTATGGGAGCTGGGGCGCAGGGGGACCGTGGAGAGGATCTCGGAGAGCTTCTCCCCCGGACGCCGGCCCACCATCCTCACCTCGATGTCCCGACCGGGGACCAGCCCGGCCAAGCGGATCAGCCGGTGGGCCAGGTCGACGATCTTGACCGGCTCCCCCATGTCCAGCACGAAGACCTCGCCACCCTCGGTCAGGGCGGCCGCTTGCAGCACCAACTGCACCGCCTCGTCGACCGTCATGAAGTACCGCATCATCTCCGCGTCGGTGACGGTCACCGGGCCTCCTCGCTGGATCTGCCCGATGAAGGTGGGCACCACGCTCCCCCGGCTGCCGAGCACGTTGCCGAACCGGACGGCGGAGTACAAGCAGGAGCCGGCCCGGGCCGAGGCCGCCTGGACCAGCATCTCGGCCGCCCGCTTCGAGGCGCCCATCATGCTCAAGGGGTCGGCCGCCTTGTCCGTGGAGATCAGCACGAAGCGCTCGCAGCCCCACTTCTGGGCCTCTTCGAGGACGTAGGCCGTCCCCACCACGTTGGTCTTGACGGCTTCCTCCGGCCAGGCCTCGAGGATCGGGACGTGCTTGTGGGCGGCGGCGTGGAACACCACCTCGGGGCGATGCTCGGCCAAGACCCGCCCCAGGCGCGAGCGGTCGCGGATGTCACAAAGCACCAGAACGAGCTCGGTCGTTCCGTCGCCTCCATCCCAGCCCACCCGTGCCTCGTGTAAGTGAGTCTCGTCATGGTCCAGGGCCACCACCTCGGCCGGGCCGAAATCGAGCAGCTGGCGAACCAGCTCCGATCCGATCGAGCCTCCCGCTCCCGTCACCAGCACCCGCCGCCCCTCGAAGATCGAACGCAGGCCTTGCAGATCGATCGTCACCGCCGCCCGGGGCAGCAGGTCCCTGGGCTCGATGTCGCGGACGCTCTGCCTCCCGTTCGTTCCCAGGAAGAAATCCACGTCGGGGATGATGCCCAAACCGACATCCACGGTCAGGCAGAGGTCCACCAGCCTCCGCACCAGGCGGGAGCCGTCGCCGCTGGTGGCCACGATGACCTCGTCGATGTCCAGCCGCTGGACCAGCTCGGAGACCTCCTCGAGGGTCCCCACCACCGGGCGGCCGGCCAGGCGACGATTGCTCCCCATCAGGTGAGGGCTCAGGAACCCCACCACGTCGAGTGGCTGCCCGTTGCCCGACCCGTACCGGGCCAGGTTGACGGCCGGCCGGCCGGTCCCCACGATCAGCGTGCGGCGTCCCCCCGCGCTGGCCAGCTGCCGGGCCATCCGCTTCAGCGAGAAGAGCCGGGACCGAAACCGTACCGCCCCCATGCCGCCCAGAGTCAGCATCGCTCCCAGCGCCACCACAGCGAGCGGCACCGGGCCCTCCACGTCGAAGAAGAGCCGGGCGGCGACGATGGTGACCAGCAAGGTGACCGCCGCCGACACCGCGGCGGCCACGATACGCAGGGCCTCACCAATAGACGCATACTCCCAAACGTGCCCGTAGGTCCCGAAGGCTACGTTGGCGATCAGGTGCACGATGATGATGAGCGGCAGCGCGACCAGGGCGCTCTCCCACCAACGCGGAGTGACCCCGCCCTCGTCGATGAACCGAAGAACCAAGGCGGCCAGGTAGGCCATGGTGATCAAGAAAGCATCGACGACTGCGAAGGCGATGTCGGCCCGCACATGCGCCAGCGACCGAACCAGTCGCAGCTTCATGGTCTCGCCTCCCTCAGTCCCGCCCGACGACCCTGCTGTCAGACACTCCCCCTTTGCCTTCTCCGCGGGCCTGCCCCAGTAGACCTAGGCAGAAAGGACTTCCCGGTAGGAACGCCCGCCCCCGTTTCTCGCCCGGTACACGTTAGCCACTCTCTGTGCTGGCCGCCACTCCTTTTTTCCCCGGCCCCCTCCGGCGCCTTCCAGAACCTGACACAACACCTACCAGGTACTTCTTACCAGTAGTGCGCGAAATCGAAGCGATTTCCGCTTTCCGGAAGCCACCGAGCGTGATACCGTTTCAGCGAACAGCGAGGGGCGGGAGATCACTCATGCGAGCACTGGTGACCGGCGCGGCCGGTTTCCTCGGCCGACACGTCGTGGAGCACCTGAGGCGCGATGGCCTGGACACGACCGGGTTCGATCTGCGACCAACCACAGCCGAGGGGAGCAGCTTCGTGGAGGGCGACCTGCTCGACCTCGACCACCTGACCTGGGCGGCCCGGGCCCATGAGGTCATCTGCCACATCGGGGCGATCGGTGACGTCTACCTGGCCGCCGAGCGGCCCGCACTGGCGGCGGCGGTGAACGTGACCGGCAGCGCCAATGTGGCCGAGGCGGCCCGTCGGGTTGGGGCACGGGTGGTGTACGCCTCCACCTGGGAGGTGTACGGGAGGCCTAGGTATGAGCCCATCGACGAGGATCATCCCCAGGAGCCGGATCATCCCTACAACATCACCAAGCTGGCCGGGGAGCGCTTGCTGCTGGCGGCCGATCGGCTCCAGGATGTGCCCGTCCTGGCCCTGCGCCTGGGGACCGCCTACGGAACGGGGCTACGGCCCAACTCGGTCTTTCGCATCTTCATCGATCGTGCCCGGCGCGGCGAGCCCATCGTCATCCAGGGCGACGGCTCCCAGGCGCGCCAGTTCACCCACGCCGCCGACATCGCTCGGGCCTTCTCGCTGGCCTGCCGCTCCGAGCTGCGCGGCCTGCCACTGAACGTGGTGGCGCCGGACCCGATCTCCATCAAGCAACTGGCGGAGCTGGTCGTGGAGCGGTTCCCCACCGAAGTGGTGTTCGGTCCCTCCCGGGCCGGCGATGTCCCCCCGGCCCTAGTCTCCCCCGAACGCGCCCGACGCCTGCTGGGGTGGAAGGCGAGCGTGCCCTTCGAGCACGGGCTCTCCGAGCTGATGGACGCGGTGGAGCTCGAGGGCTGATTGGATTGCCCACACCACGATCTCGTCCCGGCGTGCTGGTGGTCATCAAAGGGCTGGGGATCGGCGGGGCGGAGCGCCTGATCGCCGCCGGGGCCCGCTTCTGGGATCGGAATCGCTTCGACTATCGGGTCGCCTACGCCCTCCCCTGGAAGGATCAGCTGGTGCCGGATCTGCGGGCGCTCGGCATCCCGGTGCAGTGCTTCGGCAGCCGGCGGGGGCTCGACCCCGCTGCGGTCGGGAGGCTGCGTAGCCTGATCCGCCGCTCGAGTCCGGCCCTGGTGCATGCCCACCTGCCGGCCGTTGGGGTGCTGACCCGGCTCGTGTCGCCGGCGCCGGTGATCTATACCGAGCACAATCTGGTGGAGAGCTACCGCTACCCCACCCGGCTCGCCAACCGGCTCACCTACCGTCGCAACCGGGCGGTGATCGCCGTCTCGGAGGCGGTCGCCCACTCGATCAGCTCCTATCCGGGTCCGGCGCCGGTGGTGGTGGCCAACGGCGTCGACTGCACGGTCTCCCGGACCGAGCTGCAGGCCGCCCGGCAAGAGCTCGGCCTGTCCGAGGACGCGCTGCTCGTGGTGCACGTCGGCAACATCCGGCCCCACAAAGGGCACCGTACCTTGGTGGCGGCCACGGCCGTCCTCCGCCAAGCCTTCCCCAACGTGACCGTCGTCTCCATCGGCGGCGAGAAGTCTTCCGGCGACTTGGACCGGCTGCGGAAGGAGACTCAGCAGGCCGGGCTCAACGGCGCCTTGCGGTTCCTCGGCCGCCGGGACGACGCCCTGTCCTTCGTGGCGGCCGCCGACGTCTTCGTCAACCCCGCCGACGTGGAGGGCCTGCCGGTAGCGGTCTTGGAAGCCATGGCGCTGGAGCGTCCCGTGGTGGCCACAGCAGTGGGAGGGGTCCCGGCCGTGATCGCGGACGGCACCACCGGCCTCCTCGTCGAGCCCGGCGATCCGCGTGCCTTGGCGGCCGGAATGGCCCGCCTCCTGCGGGACCGCCCCCTGGCCACCCGGCTGGGGAGGAATGCCCGCGCCCTGGTGGAGAGGGACTATGGGCTGGAGCCCATGGTGCGGGCGGTCGAAGCGATCTACGCGGCGGTCCTGGATGCCTGAGGCGACCATCACCATCCGGCCCTTCGAGGACCGAGACCTCCCTCAGACCCTCGAGGTGATGCGGCTCGCCCTGGGCGAGCCGGCCCTGCTGGCCCGCACGCCGGAGCTCTTCGCCTGGAAGCACCTGCGCAACCCCTTCGGCCGCTCCCTGATGCTGGTGGCGGAGGCCGGGGGCCGCATCGTCGGGCTGCGGGCCTTCATGCGATGGGAGCTGCAGACGCCGGGCGGGGCCGTCCTTCGCTGCGTCCGGGCGGTGGACACCGCCACCCACCCGGACTTCCAACGGCGTGGGATCTTCCGAAGCCTCACCACCCAGGCCCTCGAGCTGGCAGCCACCGAAGGGATCGACCTGGTCTTCAACACCCCGAATCCTCGCTCCGGCGCCGGCTACCTCTCGATGGGATGGGCCGAGGTGGGTCCGATCGGGGTGATGGTCCGGCCGTCGGCCCACATGCTCTTGCCGCCCCGGGCCCTCGGCGGGCTCCCCGACCCGGACGATTTCCCGGGCGGGCCGCTGGCCGGCGCCCTCGAGGTGGCCGACCGCCCGCCCCGGGGGCTGCGCACCCCACGCACTCCCGAATACCTGGCCTGGCGCTTCTCCGCCCACCCGACCGCCCGCTACCTGCCGGTCGAGACGAAGGGGTCGGTGGCCTTGACCCGCCCCAACCTTCGCCGGGGACGCCGGGAGCTGGTCCTCTCCGACGTCTTGGGAACCAGGGCCGGAGCGGCGATCCGGGAGGTGCGCAAGCGCTCCCGATCCCATTATCTGGTGGCCTGGTTCTCTCCTGGTTCGCCCGAGCGGCGGGCCGCCCTGCGCAACGGGTTACTGCCGGTGCCTAGAGTGGCGCCCTTGAGACTCTACGCCAGGCCCCTCCGTGAGCTGGAGGTCGACGTCACGACCCCGGCGGCGTGGGATCTGGCGCTCGGCGACCTGGAGCTTCTCTGATGGCTCTCGTTGGTGCGATCGTGGCGGCCATCGTCTTGACGGCCCTCCTGGCCGTCTCTCCGGCGGTGGCCGAGATCGGCTTCATCCTCTTGATCTTCTCGGTGGGGCTCTTCCTGGCTGCCCTGAAGCTCTCCACCGAGGCCGACCGGTCATGGCTCCCCTCGTTCGTGCTGGCCGGCTGCCTCGTCAAGTTGGCCGGGGCCGGGATGCGTTACGTCACTGTGGTGGACGTGTACGTATCGGGGGACTCCTTCGGCTACCACAACGCCGGGACCAGGCTGGTCGAGGCCTGGAGGCAGTTCACCATCCCGGTAGCGGTGGGACGGGGGTCGCCGGGCACCCGCTTCACCGAGATCGCCACCGGCCTGATCTACCTGCCCTACGTCCCCTCCATGTTGGGAGGCTTCCTCATCTTCGCCACGCTGGCCTTCGTCGGCCAGGTCTTCCTCTATACCGCCTTCCGCCGCTCGGCTCCCTCCTATCTCCTGCGGCGCTACGCCTTCCTGGTCTTCTTCCTTCCCACCCTGGTCTTCTGGCCTTCCAGCATCGGCAAGGACGCCCTGATGATGCTCTTCCTCGGGGTGGCCGCCTACGGGCTGGCCCGCCTCCTCGAGAGCTACCAGTCCCGCTGGCTGGTCGTCTCGGTGATCGGCCTGGCGGGTGGGGTGGGTGTTCGGCCCCACATACCCGCCCTGCTGGTGGGAGGCCTGGTGGTGGCCGGGATGTTCGCTCGCCCGTCGGAGGACCAAGAGGTCGGTCTGCGGCGCCTGGTGGTGGTGGGCTTGTCGCTGGTGGCCATCCTGGTGGTGGGCAGCCTGACTGCATCCCGCTTCGACCTGCAAGGATTGAGCGCCGAGGAAGTCGCGCCCTTCCTGGAGGGCGTCAGCGAGCGGACCGCCACCGGTGGCTCGGTGGTGGAGGGGGGCCCGGTGCGAAACCCGCTCGATTTCCCCGGAGCCTTCCTCACCGTCCTCTTCCGGCCTTTCCCGTATGAGGCCCACAATTCCCAAGCGCTGCTCGCTTCCCTGGAGGGAACCCTGCTCTTCGGCGCGTTCGTCTGGAAGCTGCCCGCCATGCTGCGGAACCGGCGGCAGCTGCGCGCCAACCCCTACTACCTGATGGCGTTCATCTACACCATGGGGTTCGTGGTGGCTTTCAGCGCCATCCTCAACCTCGGCATCCTGGCCCGCCAGCGTTCCCAGGTCCTGCCGCTCTTCGTGGCCGTGTTGGTGGGACTGGGCTGGTATCGCCAGGAGCAGGAGCAGGAAGAGCCCTCCATGGTGGAGACCATCCCCGCCTGGGAGACGGCTCGCTGAGCGGCCGCCCCGCCACCCTGGGGGGCCGGCCCGTCTTCGAGACACCGCTCGCCTTCGTCCGGCCCACCGTCGAGGAGCCCGACCGGGTGATGGCCTCCGTTCGATCGTCGCTCGAGTCGGGGCGATTGACGGATGGGCCCCTGGTCGGCGAGCTGGAGGGGCGGCTGGCCGAAGCGCTGCAGGTGGGGCACTGCGTGGCGCTGTCCTCCTGCACGGTCGGCTTGATGCTGGTGATCCAGGCCCTGCGGCCGGCCGGAGCCGTCCTCATCCCTTCGTTTACCTTCTCCGCCACCGCCCACGCGGCCCGCTGGAACGGCGCCGACATCGCCTTCGCCGACTGCGATGAGGAGACCTGGTGCCTGACCCCCAATGAGGTCTACGGGCGACCCGGGATGATCATCGGGGTGCACGTGTCGGGCGTTCCCTGCGACGTGGAGGGCCTCGCCAAAGCGGCGGCCGACCTCGGGGCCGACCTCATCTACGACGCCGCCCACGGGGGCGGGTCACAGGTGACCTCCGGGGGGCGCCGGCGGCCCCTGGCCGGGTTCGGCACGGCCGAAGTGTTCAGCCTCACCCCCACCAAGGTGCTGAGCGGCGCCGAGGGCGGGTTCGTCACCACCAACGACGGAGCGCTGGCCGAGCAGCTTCGGGTGGCTCGCAACTACGGCAACCCCGGGGATTACGACACCCGCTTCGCCGGCCTCAATGCCCGGCTCTCCGAGCTGCACGCCGCGCTGGCCCTGGCCGCTCTCGATCACCTCGAAGAGCGGGTGGCCCACCGTAACTCGCTGGGGGGCCGTTACCGGAGCGCGCTCTCTTCCCTGCCGGGGATCGGTTTTCAGTGCGTTCCAGCCGGAGGCCGCAGCTCGTTCAAGGACTTCACGGTGCTGGTCGACGGCGAGGCCTTCGGGTGCAGCCGGGATGCTGTGAGGTTGGCCCTCCAGGCGGAGGGCGTGGAGACCCGCGCCTACTACTCGCCGCCCGTGCACCGGCAGCAGGCCTACCGCGACGTGGCCTCTCCGCCGCTGCCGGTGACCGATCGCCTCGCCTCGCAGGTGGTCAGCCTCCCCATCTGGAGCCACATGCCGCCCGAGACGGTCGACCGGGTGGGCGAGGCCTTCGCCCGCATCCACGCCCACGCCGAGGAGATCGCCGCTCGGCAGTTCCAGCCGAAGAGATGACCCTGCCGGAAGGCCGGCACCCCGCCGATCCGGTGGTGATCGGGGGGGTGGGCGGCAGCGGGACTCGAGTGGTGGCCAAGCTGCTGCGTGAGGCGGGCGTCTACCTGGGGGCGGATCTCAACCCGGCTCTCGACAACCTGTGGTTCACCATCTTGTTCAAGCGGCCCTGGTGGTACCGCCGGGCAGTCCGATCCGGGGGAGCAGACATCCTCCGGATGCTCGCCGTCTTCCAGAAACTGATGAGCGGCCTCCCATTGACGGTTTCCGAGAGAGGCCGGGTGACGGGGGCCGCTCTGCAAGTGGCCGTGGTCGGACACAGCCGCCGGGGCGGCGGGCGAGGGGCGTGGGCGCTTCGCCGCCTGAGCTCGATGCTCCGGGCCGGCCGGGCACCCCAGGCGGCCGGGTGGGGCTTCAAGGAGCCCAACACCCATGTCTACCTCGACCAGCTGGCCCGCCACTTCCCAACCATGCGGTACGTGCACGTCATCAGGAACGGGCTCGAGATCGCCACCAGCGGCAACCAGGGCCAGTTCCTGACCTGGCGCTCGACGTTCGGGCTGAGCCTGCCCAAGGATCACCGGGACCTTCCGGGCGCCGCCCTCGAGTTCTGGGCCAAGGCCAATCGCCGCGCCCTCGCCCTCGGGAGCGAGAGGCTGGGCGACCGGTTCCTCCTCGTCCGCTACGAGGGCCTCTCCCGGGAGCCCGAAAAAGAGGTCCGGCGGCTCCTCGAGTTCGCCCAGCCGGCCGGTGGTGCGGACGCCGGGCGGCTGGCCGCCCTGGTTCGGCCATCAGGGAGATCGGGTGGGCGGCACCACCCGGCATGGCTCTCGGAGGACCACCGGGCCTGGCTCAGCGAGCTGGGATACTGA
>JBOGFC010000179.1:0-4360 GCA_050742155.1 Acidimicrobiia bacterium | reverse complement strand
AAGAGACTCCTAAAGAAAGGGAATACCCATGCGGAACAAGCTCCGCACGCGGGTCCTCGGGGCGGCGTTCCTGGCGCTGGTGATCGGCGCCTGTGCGCCGGGTGAGGGCCCGGCCGGCGAGGGAGCCGGCACCACCGTCGCCGAGGGGCCAACCATCACGGTCTCCTCCTTCGCATTCGCCGAGAGCGAGATCCTGGGCGAGATCTACGCCCAGGCCCTCGAGGCGCAGGGCTACCCGGTGGAAACCAATTTGAACCTGGGAACGAGGGAGATCGTCAAGCCAGCCCTCGAGTCGGGGGAGATCGATCTCATCCTCGAGTATTGCGGCACGTTGCTGACCTTCCTCGACGAGGAGGCGACGCCCACCCCGGACTCCGACGCCACCTGCGCCGAAGCCAGCCGGCGCTACCAAGAGGCGGGGGTGAGCCTGCTCCAGCCGGCCCCGGCTCAGGACAAGAACGGCTTCGTGGTGACGCGAGAGACGGCCGAGGAGTTCGGTCTCGCCACGGTGAGCGACCTCCAGCCGGTGGCCGACCAGCTTGTGCTGGGAGCCCCCCCGGAGTGCCCGGAGCGGGAGCACTGCCTGATCGGGCTGGAGGTGGTGTACGGGATCACCGAGTTCGAGGAGTTCAGGCCGCTCGAGATCGGTGCGATCATGGCTGAGGCGCTCAAGGCAGGCGAGATCGACGTGGCGCTCCTCTTCACCACCGACGGTTTCATCTCGGCCAACGACTTCGTCCTGCTGGAGGACGATGGCGGGCTGCAGCCGGCCGAGAACATCATCCCGGCGGTCCACTCCGAGATCGTCGAGGCTTACGGCGACCCGTTCGTCTCGTTCGTGAACTCGATCTCGGAGAAGATCACCACCGAGGAGCTCACCGCCCTGAACGCCCGCGTCCAGATCGACCAGGAGGACGCGGCGACGGTGGCGACCGACTGGCTGACCGAGAACGGTTTCCTTGGTTCCTGACCCGGCGCTGATTCCGGGGGCCGTCTCGGCCGACGACCCCCGGGGGACCCTCGACCTGTGGGACTACCGCCGGCGGGTCTTCGAGAACTACCGGGCCGTCCGGGCGGGTGGGCCCGGGGAGCAGACCTGGCTGGCCTGGCGGGAGGCCCGTCAGCGGCTCTTCGCCGAGCACCCCCAAAGCGCCGTCGAAGCGGAGGGTCGGGCTGACTGGGGCGGCCTGGCTTACTTCCCCCACGATCCCGCCTGGCGGTTCGAGGTGGAGGTGGAACCTCTGGCCGGGGAGGCCGTGGGCATCGGCCACAGTGGGGCGGGCCAGACCGGCTTTCGAACCTTCGGGCGGGCCCGCTTCGAGGTCCCGGGCAGAGAGGTGGTGGTGACCCTCTACTGGCTGGAGAGCTACGGGGGCGGGATCTTCCTTCCCTTCCGGGACGCCACCTCCGGCCACGAGACCTATGGGGGAGGCCGTTACCTGCTCGACACCGTCAAGGGCGCCGACCTCGGTCACTCGGGGGACCGGCTGGTCCTCGACTTCAACTACGCCTATCACCCCTCCTGCGTCTACAGCCCTCGCTGGTCGTGCCCGCTGGCACCTCGCCAGAACTGGCTCTCGGTGGCGGTGCAAGCCGGGGAGCGCCTTCCCTGACCGCTTCCCGCCCGGCCGACGAGGATTTCTGCTACCTGACCACCCGCGGCCGGACCAGCGGGCGAGAGCACACCATCGAGATCTGGTTCGCCTGGGACGGGGAGAGCGTCGTCTACCTGCTCTCCGGAGGGCGGGATCGCTCCGATTGGGTGAAGAACCTGCAGGTCGATCCGTCGGTGACCTTGCGCATCGGCGCCCAGATGTGGTCCGGGCGCGCCCGCCTGGTGGAGGCCGGCGAGGAGGACGAGCGGGCCAGATCGCTGGTGATGGCCAAGTACCAGCCACGTTACGGAGGTGACCTCTCCGCCTGGCGGCGGCGTTCGCTGCCGGTGGCGGTGGACCTGGCTCAATTGGAGGCCGAAGGACGCCGATAGGCCATGGGTTCGGCCTCTGGAGGAATCGTTGGGGGCTGTGCTCACAGAGGGCATGGTGCGCAGGCTGCTCGAGACCGGCCGGCCGGAGATGGTCTTCCAGCCGGTCTTTGACCTGCGCCAGTTGGCGGTCGGCGACAGGGAGGTGGTGGGCTTCGAGGCGCTGGCTCGCTTCTCGTCCGGGTTCGGCCCGGCCCAGTGGTTCTCAGCGGCCTCCGAGTCGGGGCTGGGACTGGAGCTCGAGCTGGCGGCCGTGCGAGCGGCCCTCTCCAGGTTGGCAGACCTGCCCCCCGAGGCATACCTCTCGGTCAACGCCTCGCCGTCCACGATGACCTCCCATGAGGTGGTGGAGGTACTGGCCGGTGCCCCCTTCGGCCGGGTCGTGATGGAGGTCTCGGAGCAGCCGGCCATGGAGCTCTTCGAAGGGGTCCGGGAGGCGCTCTACGGATTCCGGGTGCTGGGGCTGCAGCTGGCGGTGGACGATGTGGGGGCGGGTCCGGTCAGCCTGCGCCAGCTCCTCCGCCTCCAGCCGGACATCATCAAGATCGACGTCACCCTCACCCGGGATATCGACCAGGAGCCGGACCGGCGGGCGCTGGTGGCCGCCCTTCGAGTGTTCGCAGAGGACATCGGAGCGGTGGTGGTGGCCGAGGGCATCGAGCGGCCTTCCCAGCTCGATACGCTGCTCGAGCTGGGGGTCCGCTACGGGCAGGGCTTTCACCTGGCCCCCCCGGCCGCTCTGCCCTGAGGCTGTCGGCCTATCATCCGACGAGCGAGAGGGGAGTCGGAATGGTGCTTTCGAGGATGCTCCAGCAGTCGTTGAACGACCAGATCAGGGACGAGCTCGCTTCCGCCTACCTGTACCTCGCCATGTCGGCTTACTTCGAAGCCGAGAACCTGCCCGGCTTCGCCCATTGGATGCGAATCCAGGCGCAGGAGGAAGTCGACCACGCCATGAAGATCTATCGATTCGTCTTCGACCGGGGGGCATCGGTCGTGCTGCAGGCCCTCGACCAGCCGGCGGCCGCCTTCTCCTCTCCGCTGGACGTCTTCGAACAGGCCCTCGAGCACGAACGCTCGATCACCGAGAAGTTTCATCGCCTCTACGCCCAGGCGGTGGAGGAGAAGGACTACGCTTCCATTCCCCTCATCGAGTGGTTCGTCACCGAGCAGGTGGAAGAGGAGGCCACCGCCGAGCACGTGATGGAGCAGCTCCGCCGAGTGGGGGACGCCGGGCATGCCTTGCTGATGTTGGACCGCGAGCTGGGAGCTCGTCAGGCCGCGGCCCAGTAGCTCGGCGCTCGGGTGGCCACCGACCAGGAATTGCTCATGGCCTCAATGGCCAAGCTCAAGAAGGCCCTGGAACGGGGTACCGGGACCAGCTTCTCCGAAGAGGAGGTTCGGGTGGTCGGCGGCGTCCTGTACGCCCTGGGGTCGGCCGTGCTTCCTTCCCCGGCGGGCCGGGAGGTCTGCCAGCTCTGCGGGCAGCCGGACCACTCCCCGGGAGGGGTGGGCGCCTACTCCTACCACACCTACCAACCCGGACTGCTGGTCCCGCTGCTCAAGCCCGAGTAGGGCCGCCAGCCGGCGACCCGTAGCCCATTTACCCGAGGACCAGGAACTGCTCGATCTTGCTGCGGGCCGCTTCCATCACCTGTCCGGTCAGCTCCTGGAGAGCCCGGGCGATGGCCAGCTCCTCGCCGATCACCGGCATAGGAGGATCGATCGGATTGCGGCGTGCCTTCCCCACCGACTCGAAGTGGTCCCCTCGCAGGTTGAGAACCGCCAGGGCCATCGTCTCCGTCTCGTCTTCCGAGAGATGCAGGGCCAGGGTGATGTCCTTCTCCTCCACCGCCCCTCCTTTCCTCATGCCCTATGGTGCGCGATCAGGAGCGCTTTGGGAAGGGGGAAAGAGGTGAAGGCCCCCCGAAGAGGGCCTTCACGAATCGAGCCCGCCTGTAAGCCGGATTCTGTTGGCGCCCTTTTGCTGACCTGGCGAAATGTGCGGAAAGTTGCGCTGACCAGGGGAAAGACTATCTCGTAATTACGCTCCTGTAATTGGTGTTTCTCGTCGTTTTGTGTCACGGATGTGTCACGGATGTGTCACGAGTGGAGCCTCCCAGCTCCAGTACCGGTCACTCCACGATGTTGTCGTACTCGGCGTGGGTGCCGATCCAGAACCACACCAGCCCGTCATCTCCCTCCACTGCCAGTGCTCGATAACGGAGGCCCACTCTGAACCGAGATCTTGGCCCACCACGAGACCGGCGCCTCCAACGGGCCCGAAGAGGACACCGAGGGCGGGTTCAAGCTCGGCGGGCACGCTGCGGAAGCAGAACCGGAAACAGATGCAGCCGGCACGACCAAGCTCGAACC
>JBOGFC010000178.1:0-4403 GCA_050742155.1 Acidimicrobiia bacterium | reverse complement strand
GCAGCAGCCGAGAACACCGCTACCGTGTCCCGCCGAGCAGCATAAGAAACCCTCCACGATTAGGGGGGAAGCCCATCCTCTGATTGGCCACGCTTCGTGTTAGTCGCGGGGCCCGGCTACACGGGAGACCAGATCCGCCAGCAACCCGATGGCCACCACCTGCAGGGAGACGATGGTGAGGATGATGGCATTGGCGGATATACGGAAGTCCTTGTCGAAGATGTCGTAGACGACCTTCCCGAAGGCCAAGAGCAACAGAAACCCACCCACCGGAAGGAAGACCCGGAGGGGATTGAAGGTCATGATCATGCGGATCACCTGCAGCAGGTAGTTGGCCGTGTCGCGTCGCCAGTGGAACTTGGAGTTCCCCGCCCGGGGCGCATAGTCGATGGGGAGGTACTGCACCAGATGCCCGTGAGACAGGAAGGCCATGGTCATCGTGGTGACACATGAGAAGCCCTGCGGGAGCAGGTGGAGATACGGGAGGGCCACCTGTCGGCGGAAGGCGCGGAATCCGGAGTTGAGGTCGGGGATGGGGGTGCGCACCAGGTACTCGGCCAGCTTGCGGATGAACCACTTGGTGGGCACCCGCGCCCAGCGATGTGTCCCCTGCTCCCCGGACCGGGCCCCCACCACTTGGTCGTATCCTTCCTCCAGGGCCTCCACCAGTCGAGGGATCTCGTCGTTGGGATAGCTCATGTCGGCGTCGGTCCACACCACCACCTGGCCGCGGGCGGCCCTAGTCCCCACCTTGCGGGCGTATCCCGACCCGCGGTTGGCGCGCAGCTCGATGAGATGAATACCCGGCAACTCTCTTAAGCCCTCGGGGCTGCCGTCGGTGGACCCATCGTCCACCACGATGATCTCGAAGGTATACGGGGATTCCTCGAGTGCGTTGCTGATCCGGCGGATCTCGTCTCGGACGTGGCCGTGTTCATTGAATACCGGCAGAACCACAGAGACGTCGATCTTCTGATCGGCGCCTAGGTCTTCGGTGGAATGCATGTAGCGCGGCAAAGTCGCGCTCGCAGGTTAGCCAGCCATTTCTCAAGAGTATCCCGAGGAACCTCGGAATCACGAAGGGATCCCTTGCATGAGCGTCCGCTGCAGAGCGCAAGGACGGGGGAACAATTCAGCAAATGCGCGTCTGGGGGTCGGTCGCCAGGCTTCAGAAAACCCAACTCCCATTTGGCCTAGCGCGGTGCCCTCTGGTAGCTTCCCCGGCGGAAGGGAGCGGAACCACGACCCATTGGAGGGGGAGGTTATGACTCGCCAATCGTTCTTCCGTGCAGTTTGGCCGCGCCGGACGCTCGGCGTCGTCTTGGTGGTGGCTATCGCGATTGTGGGGCTGCCGCTCACGGCCCTCGCCAATCCGATCGCCACCGAGGATCTCACCGGGCCGCTCACCCCCGAAGACCTGGTAGAGACCCTGGTCGGGGCCGGAGTGTCCTTCTCCAACGTCACCTACACCGGAGCCGAGGTGGCGGCCGGCAGGTTCAGCGGAGGCAGCGGGATCATCGGCCTCGAGAGCGGCATCATCCTGAGCACCGGGGATGTGGCCAACGTGATCGGACCGAACAGCTCCGAGAGCACCGGCACGCCGAACGGCACCGAGGGGGATTCCGACCTCGACACGCTGGCCGAAGGCAGTACCTTGGACGCGGCGGTGCTGGAGTTCGATTTCGTGCCCACCACCAGCACGCTGACCATCGACTACGTGTTCGCCTCGGACGAGTACAACGAGTTCGTGAATACCGCGTTCAACGACGTGTTCGCCTTCTTCGTGAACGGGGAGAACTGCGCGGTGGTCAACGGCGACCCGGTGTCCATCAACACCATCAACAACGGCAATCCCGTCGGAACCGAGCCCAATTCTCATCCGGAGCTGTACATCAACAACGACCTGGTCAGTGGGGCAGCGCTCGACACCGAGATGGACGGGCTCACCGTGGTGCTGACCTGCGAGGCGGCCGTCAACGCCGGTGAGACCAACCATGTCAAGCTGGCCATCGCCGACACCAGCGATCAGATCTGGGACGCCAACGTGTTCCTGGGGGCGCAGACCTTCGAGGCGGCACTCCCCGAGTTCAACTTCTTCGCCTTCTTGGACGGGGAGGAAGAGACGCCTCCGGTGGCCACCAACGGGGCCGGGGTGTTCGGGGCCAGCGTCAACCAGGACGAGACCATCCTCACCTTCGTGGTGGTGAACTTCAACCTGGCCAACGTGGTGGCCGCCCACATCCACTGCGGCGACCCGGGGGTGGCCGGGCCGGTGGGGGTGACCCTCTTCGCCGGAGGCCCCACCAGTGAGGACGGCATCCTGGCGCAGACCAGCGTCACCGCACCGGACGAGGGCAACGACTGCGGTTGGGCCACGCTGGCCGACGTGCTGGACGCCTTGCGGGCCGGCGACACCTACGTCAACGTGCACACCCAGGCCAACCCCGGCGGGGAGATCCGGGGACAGGTGCAGGCGGAAGATATCCCGGCGGCCCCCTCGGGCAGCTTCGTGGACGACGACGACAACATCCACGAGGGCAACATCGAGGCGATCGCCGACCCGGGGATCACCAAGGGCTGCAACCCGCCCGCCAACACCGAGTACTGCCCGGCCAGTGACATCACCCGCGGCCAGATGGCGGCCTTCCTGCGGCGCACCTTCAACCTGCCCTTCGTGGAGACCGACCACTTCGTGGACGACGAGGACTCGGAGTTCGAGGCGGACATCAACGCCATCGCCGAGGTGGGCATCACCATTGGGTGTAACCCACCCGACAACACCGAGTTCTGCCCCACCGACTCGGTGACCCGGGCCCAGATGGCCTCCTTCATCGTGCGGGCGCTGGCTCTCACCGAAGGGATGGGCGACGATCTGTTCGTGGACGACGACACCAGCGTGCACGAGTTGGACATCGACGCTCTGGGGACGGCCGGGATCACCCTGGGCTGCAACCCGCCGGACAACGACCAATACTGCCCGGAGGACCCGGTGAAGCGGGACCAGATGGCCTCCTTCTTCGCCCGCTTCCTGGAGTTCCGGGAGATGCACCCGGTCTAAAGAGGACCGACAGGCGCACCGAGGGCGGGCCGGCAACGGCCCGCCCTTGGTTATGAAAGGCTAGGAGCGGCCCCCCCGCCAGCGACGCACCCAAGCCCGAACCGGGCGGCCCATCCAGGGGGCGGGGCTGCCCTGGCCTGCTTCCAGCTTGGCCAGCTGCCGCTCCAGGCGCCGCAGATCGGCGCGGGCCGCCGCCAGCTCGTCCCGGGCGGCGAACAGCTCCCCCAGCCAGCGGGCGGCGGTGGCGGCCTCGGCCAGATTGCGCCGGAAGACCTCCTCGGGGCAGGCCTTCAGCCGGGGATGCTCCACCTGGGGATCTGACCAGCGGCGCACGAAGAGATCCCGGTTGTGCCTGAGGATGTCGTGGTGGTCGGGGAGGGCCCGGCGGGAGGCCTCGGAGGCGTGCTCCACCAGCACCCGCTCCTCGAGGACGATGGAGAGGCCGTTGGCCCACACCTTGAAACAGAGGTCGATGTCCTCTCCGGTGGCCACCCGGTAGGCCTCATCGAAGCCGCCCAGCTCCCGGCAGGTCTCGGTGCCCATCAGGTACACCACCGCGCTGGGTAGTTCCTGGAAGGGCGCTAGCACCCGAGGCGCCTGGCCGGGCTGGGAGCGGACCGTGACCGGGTTGCCGGCCGCGGTGACCGCCGGCACTACCAAGCCGGCCTCGGGGAAGGCCCGGAAGTCCTCCAGCAAGGGGGAGGCCCAGGCGGGGGGCAGGGCGATGTCGTTGTTGCAGAAGGCCACCAGTTCTCCTCGGGCGGCGGCCAGGCCCTGGTTCATCCCGGCCGCGAAGCCCCGGTTGGTGGGATTGAGGATGGCTCGGTCGGCCGCCTCCTCGGCGTAGCGGGCCGCTTCCGGTCGGGAGCCGTTGTCCACGACGACCAGCTCGTAGGAGGTGTCGGTGTGGTCCCGGATGGACTGCACGCAGCGGCGGGTGTGCTCCGGCTGGTCCCAGGCCAGGACCACCACCGAGAGACGCGGGAGCATGGGCGGATGGTAGCCAGGCGACCGTCCGAGTAGGGTGGCCCGGCCCGAGGGAGGGGATCTCTTTACCCATGCCCACCTCTAGGGACTTCTTGCCGACCGTCCTGCTGGCCGGGCTGCTGGTGGCCTGCCAGCGAGGTGCTCAACCGGACGATCCGGAGACCATCCCCGGTCCCACCGCCACCACGGCTCCCGCCCGAGGCGCCCAGGCCGGCTTCAACCCGCTCACCGGGCTGCCGCTGGCCGGCTCGGCAGACCGCCAGGTGATCGTGGTCAAGGTGGACAACGCCCCCGAGGCCCAGCCGCAGATCGGCCTGGGGGAGGCCGAGCTCATCCAAGAGCTGCCAGTGGAGGGGGG
>JBOGFC010000177.1:0-4710 GCA_050742155.1 Acidimicrobiia bacterium | reverse complement strand
GGTGCCACGACTCGAAGGCGGCCGCCGGGTCTCCAGACCAAGGCGCTCCGCCTCCAGTCGATCAAGGTGGCCCGTAAGCCGAAGGCGACGTAAAGCCGCTCCCAAGACTCGTTCGGGTCGGCGATCTGCGCCGGATCTACGCCCGCTTCCCTGAGGCGGCGAGCCAGGTCGGGGTCCATCGGGAACACCCTGTGACTCTTTCCCTGCCTCAAAGCCTAAAGGCACTTGGCGCCCCGCCGATAACCACGCTGGGTGGTGGGAGGAAACAAGCGGCTGTGGTGAGGTATCCGGCTCGTGCAAAGCGGGAAGATGCTGGCCGCCCTGTGGTCGGCGGTCATTATTTTTGTTCCGGGGGTCGCCCGGGCGGCCGCGGACGACTTTCACTTGACCTTTCCGGTGCCCTCCACCTCGGTCCGCTACCTCGACGACTACGGGGTCTTCGCTAAGGACCGTATTCACCGCGGCATCGACCTGTTCGCCCCCCGTGGCACCCCGGTAGTGGCGGTGGCGGACGGGTTCGTCGAGCGGGCCCGCTACGGAAGCAACGCCGGCAGCTACGTGGTGATCCGCCACGGCGACGGCTGGGAGTCGTGGTATCTGCACCTGACGGGGTTCGCCGAGGGCATCGAGCCGGGAGCCTTCGTGGAGGCGGGCCAGCTGGTCGGCGGGGTGGGGACCACCGGTAATGCCCGCGGCACCCATCCCCACTTGCACTTCGAGCTGCACCGCTACGGACGCTTCGTCAACCCCTACTGGTACCTGCGGGAGGGCTGGCAGCTCCAGCTCGTGGAGTGGGCACTCGAATCGGAGGAGACCCCCTTCAAGTGACCCGTCTGGCCGGCGGGTCTGGCGCGGCGCGCCCCGCCTCCGGGCTGCTGGCCATCGCCGCCGTCCTGGCCACCCTCCTCGTCATGGGCCCGGCCTGGGCGCAGGACGGGGACGAGTTTTCCATCGTCTTTCCGCAGCCCGACCCTCGGACGCATTTCATCGATGACTTCGGTGCTCCCCGCCGGGGGCATCGGCACCAGGGGATCGACCTCATCGGGGAGAAGCTGATGCCGGTGGTGGCGGTGGCCGACGGTACCGTTGAGCGCCTCGCCTGGCACCGGAGCGCCGGCTACTACATCGTGCTGCGCCACGCCGACGGCTGGACCTCCACCTACATGCACCTCAACAATGATCGGCCCGGTGCCGACCGGGGGAGGGCAGGGTCGGAGAGCGCCTACCTGCCGGGGATCGAGGAGGGGGCGGCCGTACGGGCCGGCCAGCAGATCGCTTGGGTGGGCGACAGCGGCAACGCCGAGTGGAGCGTCCCCCACACCCACTTCGAGCTGGCCCATCATGGGCGGGTCGTTAACCCCTATCCCTACCTGGTGGCGGCTTGGGAGAGGCTGCTCGAGGAATGGGCGGCGGCCCGGAGGGGGAGCCTGACGGCGGTCCGCTAGTCCTCAGCGTCAGGGGAGCTCGGCCAGGTCGTCCAGGGCGGCCACATGCCCAGCCACCTCGGCCGGGGTTCGTCCTTGGGTGTTGACGGTGGCTGTCTCCGGCGGAGCGGCGCCGATCTCCCGCTCGAGTCCCTCGGCGCGTTGGTCCTGGACCCAGATGGCCCGCCGCACTCCGGCTCGGTTGAGACCTTCCCCCCAGGCAGCCGCCAGGGCGACCGGGTCGGCGGCGAAGGCCAGCTCCCGCCCATCGAAGACCGCTTCGACCACCAGGACGGCCGAGAAGGCCTCCCGGCTCACCAGCTGCACCAGCGAGGCGTCGGAGAGATCTCCCACCGCCACCTTGACCCCGAGCTCCTTGAAGCGGGCCCCCGCCTCGGGGTCGGTCACCAGGGCCCGCACCTGGCCTCGACGAGCCAGAAGTGCCTGTATAATGAGGTTGCCCAACGGGGTGTCAGCTCCGATCACGACCACCGGCATGCCGGCCAGGATATTGCCGGGGGAACGAATCGGCGGCCCGGGGCGTTGAGAATGGAGAACCACCAAGGGGCCCGTCTCGGGGGAGGCGGGACCCCAGGACGAGCGGTGGCGCCGGAGACGGTCGGTCTTCCCCCACTCCCCCACACCGTCTCCGTGCGCCCTTTTGCTCCCACCACCTTTTGGGTATAATCACTATGCAGATAGTGCAAATTCTGAGGAGCTGGTAAGAGATGGCCACAGTGGATATCGATCTCGGCGGCTACAAGCTCGGCTGGCACGATCCCGAGGAGTACGTCTTCAAGCCCCGCAAGGGCCTCTCCGAGGAGATGATTCGTGAGATGTCGGCCATCAAGGGGGAGCCGCAGTGGATGACCGACTTCCGGCTCAAGGCCTACCAGCGGTTCCTGCGCAAGCCCATTCCCATGTGGGGCGGGGGCGGCAAGCTGGCCGAGATCGACTTCGACGACATCTACTACTACATCAAGCCCACCGAGTCGCAGGTGAAGGACTGGGACATGGTGCCCGAGTCCATCAAGCGCACCTACGAGAAGCTGGGCATCCCCGAGGCGGAGCGCAAGTACCTGGCGGGGGTCACGGCTCAGTATGAGTCCGAGGTTGTGTACCACCGCAACCGGGACGATCTCGAGAAGATGGGTGTGCTGTTCTGCGACATGGACACCGCGGTGCGGGACTACCCGGACATCGTCAAGGAGTACTTCGGGACCATCATCCCGCCCAACGACAACAAGTTCGCCGCCCTCAACTCGGCCGCCTGGAGCGGCGGGTCGTTCATCTACGTGCCGCCCGGCGTGCACGTCGACCAGCCGCTGCAGGCCTACTTCCGCATCAACGCCGAGAACATGGGCCAGTTCGAGCGGACCCTGATCATCATCGACGAGGGTGCTTATTGCCACTATGTGGAGGGGTGCTCCGCTCCCGTCTACTCCACGGACTCGCTCCACTCGGCGGTGGTGGAGATCGTGGTCAAGCGAGGTGGCCGTTCCCGCTACACCACCATCCAGAACTGGTCCAACAACGTCTACAACCTGGTCACCAAGCGGGCGGCCGCTTATGCCGACGCCACCATGGAGTGGATCGACGGGAATCTTGGCTGCCTGGCACAGGGATCAGGGGTGACCACCCGATCGGGCATCAAGCCCATCGAGCAGGTCGTGCCGGGCGAGGAGATTCTCTCCTATGACGAAGAGTTGGGGGAATTCTGTTTCCGGAAGGTGCTTGCCAAGAGATTTTCAGGTCTTCAGCCAGTGCGGGAGGTTCGAAGCGGCATTCGTCGAGTCCTGGTTACGGACAACCACCCGTTCTACTCGTACACGTACCAACCCTCGGTCGCGCGGAAGCTGAGACGGTACGTGCTGGGATACGTGCGAGCTGTCCAACTCCAGAAGGCCATCCTACCGGTCACGTCTATCGACTACGGCCATCCTCACAAGCTCGAACAACCGGAGACGGTTACCTTCATCGAAGACGAGACCACCGACGATCTCATGTGGTTGTTCGGCCTCTTCGTGGGCGATGGTTCGATCGAGACGGCGGAAGCGGGCAACGGCGGAGGGCGTTGGGCGAAGGTGATCTTCTCGGTGCCGAGAGATGATCGCGCCCGAGACCGGCTCGTCTCTCTCATGTCCTCGGTTATGCCAGGGAGCCAACCGACGAAGCGGCGCGACGGCGTGGGCATCACATGGGACAGCGTCGAGCTGGCCGATTTCTTTGAGGCGAACGGATTCGTAAGTGGGGCCGCCCGAAAGAGGCTCCCTGATTGGATCCTCGACCTGCCGGAGAGCCAGCGCCTCTCGTTTGTCGCGGGATATCTGGATTCTGACGGCTGGGCCCCACGGGGCCGTCGGGGATTCAGCCTCGAGTCCGTGAACCGTCTGCTGCTCGAAGACGTGGGCAGAGTGCTCACGTCGTTGGGAATCGCCGCGCACATCCATACCGAAAACGATGGCGGTCGGACCGTCGAGGTGCTGGGTGACGAGACGACGAGCCGCGGCGCCCACAGGCTGGATTTCCACCGCGATCCCCGACTGTTGAACCTGGTCAGCGAGCCACTTGGGCGGGCAGCCCTCGGGCGGGAACCTGCCGGGCTTCGTCGCTTCCGTAGAGTGGGCCGCTCGCAGATCGTCTTGCCGGAGAGCGTTGGGATCCGCTCCGTCGAAGTCACGGAGCCCCTCGAGGAGGTTCCCACTTGGGACATCGAGGTGGAGGGAACGGGCAACTTCGTCGCCGAGGGGTTCATCGTCCATAACTCGAAGCTCACCATGAAATACCCGTCGGTGTGGATGATGGAGCCCGGCGCCCACGGCGAGGTGCTCTCCATCGCCTTCGCCGGCCAGGGCCAGCACCAGGACGCTGGGGCCAAGATGGTGCACGCCGCCCCCGATACCACCTCGGTGATCACCTCGAAGTCGATCTCCAAGGATGGAGGCCGTGGTGGCTACCGGGGCCTGGTGCGGGTGGAGCCGGGGGCGAAGAACGCCAAGTCCTTCGTGCGCTGCGACGCCCTCATCCTCGACGAGGACTCTCGCTCGGACACCTACCCCTACATGGAGATCGAGGAGGCCGACGCCCGCATCGGCCACGAGGCCACCATCTCTAAGGTGGGCGAGGACCAGCTCTTCTACCTGATGAGCCGGGGCCTCACCGAGGAGGAGGCCACCTCGATGATCGTGGCCGGCTTCATCGAGCCGATCGTCCGCGAGCTCCCCATGGAGTACGCCGTGGAGATGAATCGCCTCATCGAGCTGAACATGGTCGAGTCCGGAGCGGT
>JBOGFC010000176.1:0-3344 GCA_050742155.1 Acidimicrobiia bacterium | reverse complement strand
GTCCTCCAGCGTCCCGGGCAGGTCGGCAGCCAAGGCGTTCTCGAAGCGCAGGTCCACGTTGGGGAGATGGCCAAGCACCTCCTCGAGCAAGGGCGCCAGCCGGCCATCCACCTCGTAGGTCCGGACGCGGTAGCCGGCCTCGGCCAGCCCCTTGGTGAGCGTTCCGGTCCCGGTCCCCACCTCCAGCACCGGATCGCCGAGCTGTCCCTCGGTCAGGCCCACGAGCTTGCGGACCAGGTTGGGGTCGGTGAGGAAGTGCTGGCCGAGCTTGCGCTTGGGGCGGATTCGATGCCGGTCCAGCAGGCGGGCCACCTCCGCCCGTCCCTGCGGGCCCTCCTCAGCCACGGACGAAGACCACCGCGGCTCGATCGGAGGTGATCCGGGCCACCTCGTCCACTGCCAGACCGCACACCTCGGCCAGGGCCGCCCCTACCAGCACCACCCGGGCCGGCTCGTTGGCCTCCCCCCGGTGCGGGGGAGGAGATAGGTAGGGGGTGTCGGTCTCAACCATCGCCCGCTCCGGTGGAGCCACCTCGGCGCCGCGCCGCACCGTGTCGCCGGTCTCGAAGGCCACCGGGCCGGCGAAGGAGAAGGTCACCCCCAGGTCGGCGAAGCGGCGAGTCCAGCGAGGCCCTCCGGTCCAGCAGTGCAGGATCGCCCGCCTCCCCGTGCCGGTGAACTCGAGGTGCCGATGCACCTCCGCAAAGGCGTCCCGGCAGTGGACCACCACCGGCTTGTCGAGCTCCTCGGCCATCCGTAGCTGCTCCGCGAAGGCCCGGGCCTGTGCATCGGGGGGCGAGAGGCTCCGGTAGAGGTCGAGTCCCGTCTCCCCTACCGCGGCGGCCCCGGCGGCCAGGGCGGCCAGCGCCTCTCGCTCCTCGGGCCAACGCCTCGCTTCGTGGGGGTGCAGGCCGGCGCTGGCCACCACCCGATCCGGGAACCGGGCGGCCAGCTCGGCCGCCCGCCGGGAGGTCTCGGCATCAGTCCCCGGGACCACCACCCACTCCACTCCCGCCTCGGCTGCCCTCTCCAGGAGCCGCTCCGGGTCCTCCTCGGCGAGCTGCAGGTGACAGTGGGTGTCCACCCAGCGCACCCTGGGCGTTGTCACCCCTCGAGGCGGGGGAAGAGCGGCTCCCCCTTCTGCACCCGCGACTCGGGAAAGGTGCCGAACCGGGCCGTCTCGGCCAGCGGCCCCTCGTCGGGCCGGCCGGGCAGCCCCAGGCGCCGCCACAGCTCGGCGGCCGCCTTGGGAAGGACCGGGGAGACCAGCACCGCCCCCACCCGCAAGGCTTCCAGGGAAGCGTTGAGGACCTCGTTCAAGCGGCCGGCGGCGGCCGGGTCCTTGGCCAGCTTCCACGGCTCGGTGGCCTCCAGGTACGTGTTGGCGGCGTGGAAGAAGCGCCACACCTCAGCCAGGGCATCGCCGATCCGCCACTCCTCGAAAGCGGCCAGCCGCTCCAGGGCGCGTCCGGCGGCCGCCCGCAACTCGCCGTCGGAGGACTCCGAGCCGCGCACGGCCGGGACCCGGCCCGCCCGGTAGCTCTCCGCCACGTTGAGCACCCGGCTGGCCAGGTTGCCGAAGTCGTTGGCCAGGTCGGCGTTGTAGCGGGCCAGCAGCCCCTCCCAGGAGAAGCTCCCGTCCGGCCCGAAGGGGACGTCCCGAACGAAGTGGTAGCGATAAGCGTCACTGCCGAAAGTGTCCACGAGGGTGGCCGGAGGGATCTGGTTGGCACGGGTCTTGGACATCTTCTCCCCGCCCACCAAGAGCCACCCGTGGGCGCTCACCTGTCGGGGGAGCGGGAGGCCGGCCGCCAGCAGGATGGCCGGCCAGATCACCGCATGGAAGCGAAGGATGTCCTTGCCGACCAGGTGGCTCCACGGCGGCCAGATCCGCTCGAACCGGCCCTGATCGGCCCCATAGCCCACCCCGGAGGCGTAGTTGATCAAGGCGTCCACCCACACGTAGGCCACTTGCGCTTCATCCCAGGGGAGGGGAATGCCCCACCTGAGGGTGGCCCGGCTGATCGAGATGTCCTCCAACCCGGCCTGGATGAAGCTCACCACCTCGTTGCGGCGAGCCTCCGGGTGGACGAAGTCCGGATGGGTGGCGAGGTGGGCGAGGAGCGGCTGGCGGTACTTGGAGAGCCGGAAGAAGTAGTTGTCCTCGGCGTAGATCTCGACCGGGATGCCGTGGATGGGACACTTCCCATCGACCAGCTCCTCCTGCCGGTAGAAAGCCTCGCAGGACACGCAATAGAGCCCCTCGTAGCGAGCCGGGTAGACGTCCCCGTTGTCGTAGAGGGCCTGGAGGAGTTGCCGGACGCCTCGCTTGTGCCGGTCCTCGGTGGTGCGGATGAAGTCGTCGTAGCTGATGTCGAGCAGCTTCCAGGCCTCCAGGTAGCGCTGTACCACCTGGTCGGCCCACTCCTGCGGGCCCACCCCCTGCTGCTCGGCCGCTCGAAAGACCTTCTGGCCGTGCTCGTCGGTGCCGGTCAGAAACCACACCTCCTCCCCCTTCAGCCGGAAGTACCGGGCCAGGACGTCGGCGACGACCGTGGTGAAGGCGTGCCCGATGTGGGGGGCGTCGTTGACGTAGTAGATAGGGGTGGTGATGTAGATCAGCGCGGGCTCCTCTCGAAAGGCCAGGGTAGCGAGGCCGGCTCCGGTCGTTCCCGGATTTGCCGCCCCCCCGGCAGAATCTGGTGGGTTCGGTATGCTGATCCCGACCCTTGGAGGGGGCATTGGACACGGGCATGGCGCGTAAGATCGACGACCTGGGCCGCATCGTCATTCCTGCCGAGACGCGCAGGCTCTTCAACATCCGGGAGGGAGACCAGCTGGCCATCTCGGTGGAGGGGGACAGCATCGTGATCCGCAAGCTCGACGCCACCTGCACCTTCTGCGGGGCCACCGACGAGGTCAGCTCCTTCCGCGGCAAGGGCGTCTGCTCGAGCTGCCGGCGTCAGGTGGGCCGGCCCTAAGACGAACCTAAGGCTTTAACGTACCGTGGCGGTACAGCCAAGCCTTAGGTTCGCTGTCAGCCCTGCTCGTGGATGACGGCCTCGTAGAGGCGGCGCCGTCGGAGCCCGAGGTCTTCGGATACCGTGCGCACCGCTTCGGCCATCGGGGTGCCGGTCTGGATGAGCGCCTCCACCTCGGCCACCGCCTCCTTCAATGAGGGCTCCTCGGGGGGCGCCCCTTCGATCACCAGGGTGAGCTCGCCGCGGGGATCCACCTTCCGCCAGTGCTCGGAGGCCCGGCCGAGTGTCCCCCGCCATACCTCCTCGAAGGCCTTGGTGAGCTCGCGGGCCACCACCACCGGGCGATCCTCTCCCAGCGCCCCG
>JBOGFC010000175.1:0-3185 GCA_050742155.1 Acidimicrobiia bacterium | reverse complement strand
CGACGATCATGCTGCCGACCGGCTCGTTGATCGGCAGCCCGGCGCCGATGGCGGCCGCCATCGGCTCCTCGATGGTGTAGGCCCGCCGGGCCCCGGCGTGGTAGGCGGCCTCCTCCACCGCCCGCCGCTCCACTCCGGTGATCCCCGAGGGCACGCAGATGACGATACGGGGCTTGGCCCAGCGCCGCCGGTGGACCTTCTGGATGAAATAACGGAGCATCTTCTCGGTGATGTCGAAATCGGCGATCACCCCATCCCGCAGCGGACGGATGGCCTGGATGTACGAGGGGGTGCGTCCGATCATCCGCTTGGCGTCCATGCCCACGGCCAGGGCGCGGTTGTCACGGGTGTTGATGGCCACCACCGAGGGCTCATTGAGGACGATCCCCACCCCGCGCACGTAGACGAGGGTGTTGGCGGTTCCTAGATCGATGGCCATGTCCTGTCCGGCGAAAGACAAGAGACTGTCTGCCACGGGAAGGCCCCACTGTCGGCTGGCGGCCAGCTTAGTCAGCCGCCTCTCGCGTTCTCAATGTGCTGTGGGGGCGCTGGCGGCGGCCGGCGGTTCGTTGCGGGTCGCCTGCCGGCGACCCCACAGAGGCGGGTGGACACTCACGGCGAGAGGATGGCGGGGATGTCGAGGATGCGCCGGAACCCCCTCCAGTCGCCCACCACGGGGCTTCCGGCCCCGGTCCCGAAGGCGAGCACCACCTCGGCTCCTCCCGGGCCGGCCCGATTGCTCAGGTGAAAGGTCGCCTCAGCCGGACGGAACACTCCGACGCCGTCCCGGCCGTCTCCGTCCCAGTCGCCCACCACGAAGCGGTCTCCGAGCTGACCGAAGTCGAACACTAGGTCGGCAGCCCCTCCCCGATGATCGTTGAGCAGGAACACCTGGGACCGGGTCGGCCGATACACGCCCACCGTGTCGACCCCGTCGCCGTCCCAGTCGCCGGCAACGGGCAGATCGCCGCGATCCCCCAACGCCAGGCTGAGGTCGGCCGGCCCCCCGCTATTCGAGTTGCGGAGGTAGAAGGTCTGCTCGACGGACCGGTACACCCCGATCGTGTCGACCCCGTCACCATCCCAATCCCCGCACACCGGGACATCTTCGGGCGCCCCGAAGGCGAACTGGATCTCGGCTGTTCCCAGCGCGTGGGAGTTGCGGAGCAAGAAGCTTCCCTGGGTGGGCCGGAAGACGCCTACCGTGTCGACCCCGTCGCCGTCCCAATCGCAGGCCAGCGCCAGGTCGGCCGGCTGGCCGAACTCGAACGCGGAGGCCACCTCCGGCCCCACCGCCAGCGACCACTCGCCGGCCGGGCCGAGTACTCCGATGCTGTCGCCGGTTGGGAAGGAACCTTCCCGCAGCTTGGGCAGCTCGAAATGCACCGGCGGAGTGACAGGGGCCGCTCCGGCCGTCCTCGGGCTGTTCCCTCCGCCCGACGATCCCGAGGAGGCCCCGCTCGAGGTGCTCGGGGCGGCACTCGGGGCCGCCGACTGGCTACTGCCCCCGGCGCCCTGGCAGAAGACCAGCGAGACGTAGAGGAGCCCATCGGCACCCGTCGCCTGGCCGGCTCCCATAGAGGTCCACTTGGACGAGCTGATGATCGACCAGTGCGAGCCACTGGCCTGGAAGGCGTCGAAGATGGCTGAGACGCTCGGACCCCGGCCCACCGTCTCGGCGACCGAGCCGCACACCCCCAGCAGGCCGGAGAGCCCGGTGTGGAAGAGCTGGCCGGCTGCTGCTTGGGCGGCCGCCGAACCGGCGGCCACGCTGGCGGCCGCATCGAGGCGGGGCAGGGCGCTTCCCCGGGCGGCGGCTGTCGTCGAGTAGAGGTCCGCAGCCGAGGCAGGGACCACCGAGACCGAGCTCCACACCAGCGCCATCGCCGTTGCAACGGCAAGACGTCCTCCCACGACCATGTAGTCGACCACCGTCCGTGATCGTTACAGGGCGAGATTTCGCGACCCCGACCCGGGCCATCGGAAGAATCCTCACATCCGGGCGGGCGGAGATCGGTCCGGGATCAGGCTCCAGTCGGGGCGGCGGAAACGAAGCTCCCCCTCCATCCGTTCCAGATGGAAGCCTCCTTCATGGACCAGCCGGTGGTGGCGGCGACAGAGCAGCACCAAGTTGGCCAGGCTGGTGGGGCCCTCATCGAGCCAGTGGATGACGTGGTGGGCATCGCACCACCAGTGGGGCCGGTCACAGCCGGGGAACCGACAACCCCCGTCCCGCACCACCAGGGCTCGGCGCAGCGAGGCCGGTACCGTGCGGGTGCGCCGTCCCACGTCGAGAGGCTCGGAGGCACCGGTGGTGATCACCCGGGACACCCCGGCGTCGCAGGCCAGCCGGCGGGCCGCCTCCGGGTGGATGACGCCGGCCTGGTCGAGGTCGCACCGCCGCCCGGCCCGGCCCTCCAAAGAGGCCAGATCGACGGTCACGACGACGTGGGGGCGCTCTCCGCCGTTGCCGTGGGCCTGGCCGTGGTCGAGGTAGTGGCGGGCCAAGTCCACCAAGGCATCTGCCCTGCGCTGCTCGGCGGTACGCTCCTCGCGCAGACCGGGCACCTCGGTCACGGCCCGAAGCGCAGTGAGGAGCGCCTCCCCTCCTTCGGGATCGAGCTCCCCCTCCACCCGCACCATCCCCAAGACGGTCCGGGAGGTGCGGAGGCGCCGCCTTTGGTAACGAGCTTCCGCCTCGGCCAGGGCGGCCCCGGCGTCGAGGCTTTGGCGCCAGGTATCCAGCGTGCGTCCCAGGTCCCCGACCGGAAGGTCCCGGGCGGCTTCCAAGAGCTCATCCTCTTTGGTCGAGAAGGCCTCGGGGTGGGCCTCGGCCGCCTGGGCCAGCATCCGCGCCTGGGAGTAGGAGATCTCGCCGGCGGAGAAGGCGGCCTTGGTCTGCGGCATCGCCTCGAGGCCTCGAGCGACCTGGAGCTTCTCCCGGGCAGTGGCAGATCCCATCCCGGCCGTGGTGGCCAGCCACGAAGCGGCTGACAGGGATCCTTGCTTTGTGAAGCTCCGGCGCCGGTCCATCTCTGCCAGCCACCGCAACTTCTCCGCCTCGAGCGACTCGGCGACTCCGATGATCTCCACCAGGCCGTCCTCCACCTGCTGGTCGGACATGGTCCCGAAGTCCGTTGTCCGCAGCTCGTCGATCACCGAGCGCAGGCTGCTCACGGCCATCT
>JBOGFC010000174.1:0-2607 GCA_050742155.1 Acidimicrobiia bacterium | reverse complement strand
AGGTGCGGCAGGCCACCGACTCCCTCGACTCGCTCGGCAACACCACGGCGGCGGTGGCCAAGGGCTTCGCCATCGGCTCGGCGGCCATCACCGCCCTGGCGCTCTTCGCCGCTTTCAGCGAGGCGGCGGGCCTGGAGGTGATCGACGTGCGCAGGGCGAACACCACCGCCGGGCTCTTCCTCGGAGCCATGTTCCCGTTCCTCTTCGCCGGGCTGGCCATCAAGGCGGTGGGCCGAGCCGCCAACCAGATGATCGAGGAGGTGCGCCGCCAGTTCCGCGAGATCCCCGGCCTGCGGGAGGGCCACCCGGAAGCACGCCCCGAGTACGCCCGCTGCGTGGACATAGCCACCGCCAGCGCCCTGCGGGAGATGATCATTCCCGGGTCGCTGGCGATCATCCTGCCGCTGGCCATCGGCTTCCTGGACGTGGAGGCGCTGGGGGGCTTCCTGGCCGGCGCCCTCATCACCGGCTTCCTCCTGGCCATCTTCATGGCCAACGCCGGCGGCGCCTGGGACAATGCCAAGAAGCTCATCGAGGCCGGCGCCTTTGGGGGCAAGGGCTCCCCGGCTCACATGGCGGCGGTCATCGGGGACACGGTGGGCGACCCTTTCAAGGACACCGCCGGCCCGGCCATGAACATCCTCATCAAGGTGATGACGATCGTCAGCCTGATCTTCGCCACGGCGTTCTGAAGACGTTCTTGCGTGAGAATCCGACCGCCGGCGGGCTATTTCTCACGCAAGAACGGGGAAGGCCCCTACTAACCTCCCGCTATGGAGGTCCTGAGCCTCAGCCCGCAGGACTTCCTGCCCGCTTGGGAGCGAGTCGACTCCTGGTTCGGCGAGGAGGTTCATGATCTGCTCGATCCGGCCTTCTTCCACCATTTCGGGGGCTACGCCGTCAAGGAGGACGGCGAGCTGATCGGATTCCTGATCGGGCTCCGCTCCCAGCGGGACCGGGACGTGGCCTATATCCACCTGGTGGCCATCCACCCCGACCGCCAGGGCCAGGGGATCGGCACCAACCTCTACAAGCGGTTCGAGCGCCAGGCCCGCAGCTGGGGCTGCACGGTGATCGAAGCGGTCACCACCCCGGGCAACCAGGGGGCGCTCGCCTTCCACGCCGCCCAGGGCTTCCGCCAGGAGCTGGCGGAGGACTGGGCCGGTCCGGGTGAGGATCGCATCGTGCTCCGCAAACGGCTCGACCCGGTCGGCACCGGCTGACCCCCCGGCTTCGTGGAGATCACACTCCTCCGCCACGGCGAGTCGGCCGCCAACCTGGCCGGCCGCTGGCAGGGCCAGGGAGACACTCCCCTCACCGAGCAGGGAAGGCGGCAGGTGGCGACGGCGGCCGGGCGGGTGGCGACGTGGGGTGTCGACCGGGTCCTCTCCTCGGACCTGGGCCGGGCCCGCCAGAGCGCGGCAGCCCTGAACCTGCCGGTGGAGGTGGACCCTGCCTGGCGAGAGGCCGACATCGGGGCGTGGGAGGGGCTGACCAGGGGCGAGGTGATGGAGCGTTTCCCGGACCAGCTCGAGGCGCTGGCGGCCGGGCGGGACGTTCCTCTGGGAGGCGGAGAGCGGATGAGCGAGTTCCGCTCTCGCATCGAGGAGGCTTTCGAGAAGCTGCTCGGAGTCCTCGACGAGGACGACCACGTCCTGGTGGTGACCCACGGTGGGGTGGTGTCGGGGCTGGCCGCGTCGGTGCTCGGGCTGGGCTTCGAGCGGCGGCGGAGGATCGGCCGGCTCACCAACTGCTCGCTGACCACGCTGCGGATCGGAGACGAGGGTCGCCAAGTGCTTCGTTACAACGATGCCGCTCATCTGGGCGCTCTCACCGGCTGGGTGGCTGACCGCTGGGGGGCCGGGGAGACGGTCATCTCGCTCATCCGGCACGCCCAGAGCGAGGCCAACCTGTCCGGACGGTGGCAGGGGCTGGGCGATGGGGGGCTGAGCGAGCTGGGCACCGGCCAGGTGCGGGGCTTGGCCGGCTGGTACGGGGAGCTGGACCTCCTCTATGCATCCCGGCTCCGTCGGGCGCGGGACACGGCCGGGGGCCTGCGGAGCGCGGCAGGGGTTCTCGACGAGCATCCCCGCCTCCACGAGATGGCGATGGGCGAGTGGGAGGGTCGCACCTCGGACGAGATCCAGGCCGGGTGGGCCGACCTGTGGCAGCGCATCTACGAGGAGGGAGAAGACCTCCCGCTGGGGGCGTCGGGCGAGACCTTCCGGCAGGTGGCGGCCCGCATGCGGGCGGCGCTGGCCGAACTGGCCGAGAGCCACACCGGAGCCCGTTTCGGAGTGGTCTCGCACGGATGGGCGATCCGCGCCTACCTGGGGGATCTGCTCGGCCTGGACCACCGCACACGCCGGCGCCTGGTCACTCCCTTCAACACTTCGGTCAGCCACGTGGTGGTGGGAGAGGAGGGAATCACGGTGGCCGACTTCAACGTGGCCCCGCACCTCGAACCCCCTCCCTGACCTTCCCCCAAGGGGGAGGGGAAACCCCCGCCCGAGCTCCCCCTAAAGGGGGAGGGGAGCAACGAGTCAATCGTCGTCGTCTTCTTCCTCCGGTGGGAAGCCCCCTAACCCGAAGTTACCGCGGCGAGGC
>JBOGFC010000173.1:0-2544 GCA_050742155.1 Acidimicrobiia bacterium | reverse complement strand
CGCCTCCTGCTGCCGGATAGCCACCTTCCAGGAGTTCCACCAGCCCATGGCGGTGGTGTTTCAGGGCCGGGTGCTGGGCTTCGACAACCCGGAGGGCAATTCCAATCCCGGCATCAAGCTGCACATCGCCCACGTGGACAACAACAACAACTACGTGGTGACCTTGAACACGGAAAAGAACTGCGCAGGCGAGGTCGACCCGGCCGTGAGCTGTCTCTCCATAGCCAAGGAGGTCGGGCACAGCTACACCCGGCTGGCCAGCAGGCCCTACCCGTTCCGAAGTGACGGCACAATCTATGCCTGGAAGGTGCTGTGGAACCACGATCGGCTGGAGATCTATCACCGCAAGGCGGCCAACCCCTTCGACCGCAGCCATGATGAGCTGGTCTTGCGGGGACCGGAGGACACCACCTTCGAGAGCGGAGCGGTGGGTCTCTATCTGGATGGTGTACTGACCCGTTTCTACGCCTTTCATGTCTGGCAAGGTGAGCCCCTGACCAGGGCCGGATAGCAGCCTGGCCACTACACTCCCCGGCGGGCTCAGGGGTTGCATTGCGTCAGGCGCTGAAGACACGTTGGTGGTCCGCCGGGGTGGTGGCCGGCGCCTTGGGCCTGGTGGTCGTGGGGGCCGTCCTGCTGGTGGCCTCCCTGGGAGAGGCGGTGCTCGCCGTGGTCGGTGCCTGGACCATGGTGCCCGATCCCCGTCTGGCGCCGCTCGGGGCCGGCGCGGCCCTGCTCGGCCTGGCCATCTGGCAGGTGGCCTCCCACCTCACCGAGCTGCCGGCTTCCCCGCACCTGGTGCGCGGGACCGCGGCCGGAGCAGCCTTGCTGTGCCTGGCGGTCGTGCTGGTGGGCGGCCCCCCACTGGGGCGCTCCGAGTGGCTGGTGGCCATCTCGGCCGGCCTGATCCTGCTCGGGCTGCCCTGGGTGCCGCGGGCCGCGGCTCGCCTGCCCCGAGGCCCACTGGTGGCAGGCCCCTCGTCCAGAGTCGGTGGCCTGACCCTGGGCAGATGGGAGCCCGTTCTAGTGCTGCTAGCGGTGTCCCTGTTCGCCGGGCTGCTCATCCGGCTGATGGGGGCCGCCGGTCCCTTCGGACATGATGAGTCCGCCTACGCGCTGAGAGCACGGGCCTGGGTGGCGGACACCCCCACCAGCGGCTACGGGGCCCATCGCGGTCCGCTCCTCCCGCTGCTGACGGCCCCCATAGCCGCCCTCACCGCCTGGGAGTTGCCCTTTCGGGCGGTGGGCCTTACCTTCGCGGTGGCCGGGGCGCTGCTTCTCTGGCTGTTGGGGCGGCGGCTGTTCGGACCGGCAGCCGGCTTGGTGGCCGCGGCCACCTTCGCCACCCTGCCTAGCGTGCAACGCCGGGCGGTGGAGTTCCTGACCGACCTGCCCGCCGCGGTGCTGCTCACTGCCGTCGCCCTCCTGCTGTGGCGCCAGCTGGAGGAGTCCAAGCAGGCCTCCTGGTGGCTGCTGGCCACCGCCCCCTTGGCTGCCGCCGCCTTCTACCTACGGTACGGGTCCATCCTCCCTATCGGCTTGCTCGCGCTGGTTGGGCTGATGCTGTGGTGGCGGCAGGTCATCGAGCAGTGGCCGCGGGTGCTGCTCGCCGCCGAAGCGTTTCTCGTCTTGCTGGTTCCTCACGTGTTGTCGGCGGTGGCCACCTTCGGCACGCCCTGGGGAACGGTGGTGTACACCGGTCGGGTGGCCGGGCGGAGCTACCTCGGGCAGGGGCTGGTCGACTACGGGCGCGAGCTGCCCACCACGCTGGCCGGGCCCATCGGGGCCGCCCTGATGCTGCTCGGTCTGTTCGGCGGGGCGGTGGCTCTGTTCAGGGAGCAGGGGTCCATCCGTCGAGCCCACCTGTTCCTGCTCGGGCCGGCGGTGCTGCACATCCTGTTGCTGGGGATCGTCAGTCACGGCGAGCCGCGCTTCATCTTCTTTCCGGTCATGCTGCTGTTGGTGGCAGGAGATGGCGTGGTGTCGCGCCTGCTCCAGGCACTCGGCGCCGCCTGGCGGCCGATCGTAGCCGGGATCGGCCTGGTGGTGCTGGCCAGCGGGTTCTCCTTCGATGCCGGTCGGAGGGTTACGGGTGCCCTGCGAGCGGTCTCTTCCAATGAGGTGGTGGCAGACGCCGGACGGGCCATCGCACGGCACACCGGGAGCTCCTGCGCGGTCCTAACCTCCTACGCGCCCCAGATCACCTGGTACTCCGGCTGCAGCACCTATGTCTTCGACGGTGGGCCGCCCGGCCGGCTCCCCGCCCAGGACACCTTCGTGTTGCTCTTCGAGCGGGGGAAGCGTCAACCGGCGCCGGGGGAGCTGGATGGCTACCTGGCGGAGGCAACCCTGGTCGAGCAGATCGACGACCAGGCCGACCGCATAGGTGACGCCACCCTCTACCGGCTGGCTTCGCCGGGAGATTCCTAGACCGAAGTTCCCCTCTCCAAGACGCACGGATCTGCTGCTCTAGCAGGGAGAACGTCGTCCGACGGCAGGTTCGCTGCTGCCTACGGGATCCCCAGCCGGGGCGAGACTCCCAAG
>JBOGFC010000172.1:0-2157 GCA_050742155.1 Acidimicrobiia bacterium | reverse complement strand
CCAAGATCCGTCAGCTGGAGCGGCAGGCCCTGGCGCGCCTGCGGGAGATCTCGGCTGAGATCCCCTACGACCTGAACTCGGCCGCCTAGATACGCCCGCCAGCGTCTTTCGAACCTAAGGCTCTAGTCCCACATTCCGCACTGCTCGATCGTCAGACTTCTCCTTGTGAGGGCAGGATCGAGTTGTGAGGGCAGGATCGAGCTGATGTTGAGGGCATCGAGGATGGCTTGCTGGGCGGGGGTTAGGGGGTCGGTGATCTCTTGGAGACCGTTGGTGGTGCGGGCGCGTTGGTAGCCGAGGCCGTTGAATGCCTTGAAGATGTTCTCGGCGGTGGGACGGGCGGCTCGGCCTTCGGGGAGGAGCCCGGTGATGGTGCGGGCGGGAGTGATGGCTCGGCGAACCTCGGCTTCGATGAGTCCGTAGACGAGCAGAGCGATGGAGCAGACGGCCACTAGGGCGGCGGCGCGTCGGTTGGATTTGAGGAATACTGGTCTTACGTTGAGGGGTCCTTTGAGGAAGCGGTGGGCTCGCTCGGAGTGGTGTTGGTCCTTGTAGAGGGTGAGCAGCCGGTCGGCGGTGCACTGCCGGGGGCTCATGTTGGTGACGAGAGCGTAGAGCCCGTCGCGGCGTTCGGTGTCTGCGATGGCCGCCGTGTCACGCCACCAGTGCAGACGCAGGTTGCCGTCGGGGTCGGTGGAGATCTCGGTGTGCAGCCAGTTGCCGACGTGACCTTTGGAGACGGCTTTGGCCAATCGACGTTCGACGGGTTCGGGGTCTTGGCGGGGTTTGGTCACAAGCGCGTGGGCGATACGCTCCAGGGCCTCCTCGGCCCGGGCGAGGAGCTTGGCTCGGCTTTTGCGGGCGGCCTCGGCCTCTTCGGAGCCGTAGACGTAGAGCACCCGGAATCTTCGGGCTGTCTTGTCAGGGCCGACGACTCGGAGGCTCGCCTCGGCGCCGGTGAAGCTGGGACGCTTGGAGGGTGGGAGCCCCCGGGACCGCTCCGAGCAGTAGCTGAAGGTCCGCCATTGGGACACCGGGAGAGCGAGGGCGTCGGGCTCGTAGCCGAACCTGCGGGGCAGGCGGGAAACGAACCTGATCCCGGCAGCGTCGGCGGCAGCCAGGTTGGCCTTGGTGACCAGGGCCGAGTCGGCCACCAGCAGCAACCGACGGGGTTGGGCCAGGGCCCGGAGCCGCTCGAGGAGCTCGCCGGTCTCGGTGCCCTCGTGGCGGGCACCGTCGACCACCCGCCCAAAGAGGGGGATGCCCGCCGCCGTGGTGGCGTGCGCCACCTTGAGCTGGCGCTGGTGGGCCCGCCGGTCCGAGGAGTGACCGAAGGAGATACGGGGCCCATCAGGGTCCTGGTCCGCATAGGCACCGGAGAAGGCCACCGAGGTGAAATCCCAGTGCAGCCGGGCGGCGTCGGCACCGAAGACGCTAATCGCGGCCAATGCCACCGCCGAGGCGACCTCGTCGATACACCCGGCTAGGGCGTCGAGCGCCCGGCCCAGACGGTCGTCGTTCAGCAGCCCAGCCGGGGTCCCCAACCACTCGTTGACGGCATAGGTGTGGGCCCAACCGGCCACGTCGTAGAGGGGCCGGGGAGCGGTGAGCCGGTTGGCGACGAGGGCGGCGATCACCTCGCCATGGGTGAGACGGGCCCGGCCCCGCATCGGGCACGCCCGGTCCACGATGCCCTCTATATCCAAGCGTTGCAGAACAGGGACCGCCAAGGGCAGAGCCCCTACCAGATAGCGGCCCGGCGCCGGGTCCAACCGGGTGAAGGCGGCGGCCAGGTTATCCAGCGCCCCGGAGTCCTTCAACCGATCCCGTCGACCCAGGTTTGCCACAACACGATGACGGACCTTGCCCTCCTGATCCCGGTAACCCTCCACGATGTGCACATACTCATAGAGGCGGCCACCCTGACGCACCTTCTGAACCCGAACGTACATTTCCCCAACACCCTACACCATACTGCCTTCCCATCGAGGGATTTACGAGCAACAACCCACGTCTCTTTCCCCAACACCAGAGCGGAGCGTCAGCAAGCGACCACTCAGCCACATGCATGCTGACCAGCAACAATGGCCAGTCAGCCTCCTCAGCGTGCCGTCAAAGCTTGCCCGTCACCCCAACAGTGCGGAAAACGGGTCTAGT
>JBOGFC010000171.1:0-2796 GCA_050742155.1 Acidimicrobiia bacterium | reverse complement strand
CCGCGTAGGGCAGGAAGGGCAGGGCGGTCAAATCGGGCGGAGCCCACTCCTGGATGAGGGTCAGGGCCTCCCGGTTCCGGACGAAGTCCAAGAGGAGCATCCACACGTGCCAGCCGTGAGCCGTGGCGGTGGCCGCCAACAGGGAGACTCCCAGGGTGGTCGCCCACGCTCGATGTTGACGGCCGCTCCGGATCCACGCCAGGACGACGAGACCCAGTCCGATCACGAAAGAGCCATGCACCGCAGCCCACATCCACAAGATGAGCGGCACCGCCCACCTCCTCCGGACCGACAGCGCCAACGTCAACAAGGACAGCAGCAGGTGCGAGATCACCACCGGACGGGGGACCAGGAACGGGAGGCCCAGCCAGGCCAGGCCGAACATGATGAACGCGGTGGGTAGCGGGCGGCGCACTTCCCGGTAGACGGCCACCGCGACCGCCAGCAACGTCAGCGAGCCCGAGACCAGCAGCAGGCCCGGTACCCAGCCTACGCCCCCGGTCCAGCGCTCCAACAGTCCGTATCCAAGCTCCACCAGCCACGACTGGGTCCGCCAGGGTTTGCCTTGGAACGTGAAAGAGAATGGATCCGTCCGCAGCACCTCCCCGGCTTGCAGCTGGACCGAGCCCGCCCGGACGTGCCAGAGGAAGGAGTTGTCGCGGATGGGCTTAGCGCTGCCGATGAGCACGCCGGCAAACGGGGCCACCAGCCACAGGCGTCGCACCGTGAGCCGTCGCCAGAAAGGCATGGTCACGGCCGTCCGGATGGCCGGCTGGGCGGCCTTCGGCGGTCGCACCAGGGACCGCGCCGACATGCGGCTTCGGCCTAGAGGTCCGAGAAGGTGCGGTAGATGGAGATGGCGGCCGGCCCCAGCAACACGATGAACAGAGACGGGAAGATGCAGAACACCAGGGGAAAGACCATCTTCACGGGGGCGGCGAAGGCCTTCTCCTGCGCTCGCTGGCGCCGCTTGACCCGCATCTCCTCGGCCTGCACGCGCAGCACCCGGGCGATCGACACCCCGAAGGCCTCGGCCTGCATCATGGCCAGCAGGAACGACCGCAGCTCGTCGACATCGGTGCGGTCCTCGAGGTGTCGCATGGCCTCCCGCCGGCTGATCCCCACCCGGGTCTCCTGCAGCATGCGGAAGAACTCCTCGGAGAGCGGTCCGGGAACCGTGTCCACCACCCGGGCCAGCGCGGCATCGAAGCCCAAGCCGGCCTCGACGCTGATCACCAGGAGGTCGAGGTTGTCGGGGAGCTGGCGCCGCATGGACTCACGGCGCTCGTCGACCTTGCGGCTGAGGATGACGTCCGGGCCGAAGAAGCCCATGATCGACAGCAGGAGGAATGCCAGGAGCTTCTGAAATCCCGGCAGGACACCCTGCACCAGGAAGAAGAGGATCAGCGCGGCCGCCCCGGACATCACCTTGATGACCGCGAAGGAGTTGGCGTCCAGGTTGAGAGGGTTGCCGGCCAGCAGCAGCTTGTGGTCGGTCTTCTTCAGCCAGCCGACCGGGGTGTAGCGTCCGACGGCTCTCCCCAGGCTCAAGACGACCGGAGCGAAGAAGCGCTCCGACATCGGCTTGGACAAGGTCTCCTCCCGCAAGGCGGCCGAGCCGTACACGGCCAGCCGCTCGGTGGCTGCCTTGCGGGCCCGGGCGACCCCCAATCCCAGATACACCACCGCCGCCATCACCACCACGAACGTGGAGGCCACCGCCAGCATCATGTCGCTCATCTCAGACCTCGATATTGACGATCTTGCGCATCCAGTAGATCCCGATCCCCATCGCCATGATCCCGGCCCCGATGGCCAGCCAGCCGACCGAGTTAGTGAGCAGCGGCTCCAGGTAGCTTCGGTTGCTCACCCACAGGAACGCGAACATCCCGATGGGAAGCATGGCCAGCACCACCGCCGAGATGCGGCCCTCGGCGGTCAGGGCCCGGATCTCACCCTTCAGGCGGTTGCGCTGCCGCATGGTGTCGGCCACGATCTGCAGGACCTCGGCCAGGTTGCCGCCCACCTCACGTTGGATCTCGATCGCCATCACCGCCCAGGTGAAGTCGGCCGACTGCATGCGCTGGCCCATCGCCTGCATGGCGGCCACCACCGGGCGCCCCAGGCGAGACTCGGCGATGGCCCGGGCGAACTCACGGGAGGTGGGGCTGGGGGACTCTTCGGCGACCGCCTCGACCGCCTGGAGCAGGGAGTAGCCGGCTCGAAGCGAGGTGGAGATCAGGGTGAGGGTGTCGGGGAGCTGGTTCTCGAAGCGCCGCTTCTCGCGGGCCCCGATGAACCGGACCGCCGACAGCACCAAGAGGACGCCGACCACGAAGGCCAGCAAGCCGAGGAGCACGCTGGTGGCCATCAATCCGACCGCCAGACCGAGCACCACCGCGCCGGCCATGGCCCCGGCCACCGCTTCGCCTGGCGACAGGGGTATGTCGGCCTGCTCGAGGGCGGTGTTGAGGGCCCCGAGCAACCCTCTCTTCTTCGCCACCGCCTCTGCCTGTTCGGAGAAGCGCCGCAGGAGTGGGATCCGACCGATGAAGCTCCGCTTCTCCTCCACCGCCTGGCGGCGGCCGAAGGCGGCCAGGCGCCGCGCGCGGCCCCCCTCCCGGGGCGGCCCGGCGAAGATGATCACCACGAAGATGCTGGCCAGGGCGGCCGCCGCCACCGCGATGGCCATCAACGTCCCGGGATCGGCCACCGCCCGAGACGGGACGCTCACCACTTTCGGAGCCGGGGGAGCTGTGGCCACTGGGGCCAGGGTGGTGGCGAAGCCGGGCACGG
>JBOGFC010000170.1:0-32405 GCA_050742155.1 Acidimicrobiia bacterium | reverse complement strand
CTCGGCGGTGGCTTCCTGGTAAGGCTCGGCGGGAGGCGCTTCGGTGAGTGAGGCTCCGCACTCCCCGCAGAAGCGAGCCCCGGGGACGACCGGGGTGCCGCAGGAAGGACAGGCCTCGGTCAGCTTGGACCCGCACTGCAGGCAGAACTTCTGGCCGGCCTGGGCCTCAGCCCCGCAGCTCGAGCACGTCAAACTGGAATCCTCCTGGGCGTCCGGAAGAGGGTACTCCGGCCGGTCTTTCAGCAGAGCCAACGCACCTCGTCTCCTTCGTGCGATTCGCCGAGTGAGACGAGTCGAATGTCGGCCGGGTTCAGTCCTCGTCCTCCACCTCGGGGAGCACCTTCGCCTCCGGGGCCGACTGTCGCTCCGGCTCCACCGGCACCAGGTCGTTGAGTCGATCGACCAGCTGGCGGAGGCGGCCGTAATAGCGGCGTTCGAAGCGGAAGGCCAGCCGCTCCAGCTCGGGGTGGTCGCCGTCGGCCTCCTCGGCCGGGCTGATGGGGACCGATTCGATCTCTCCCTCGGCCACGATGTCGCCGAACTCCTCATTGAGGTCGGCCAAGGCGGCTTCGTCGGGCGCCTTCTGCATGCGCAGCACCAAGCGCCCATTCACGTACCGCTGGGAGTGGTAGTTGGCGTAGAAGCGGCAGATCTCCTCGACGGCCTCGTCGACGTCCTTGGCCACCTTGAAGAGGCTCAGGTCGCTCTGGTGGATCAGGCCGTTGCCGAGCAGGTCCTCGTACACGAAGTCCACCCAGGTCTCCCAGTACTCGCTGCCGTCCGACTCGACCATCACCACGGGGTGCAGGTCGCTCTTGCCGGTCTGCACCAGCACCAGGAGCTCGAAGGCCTCGTCGAGGGTGCCGAAGCCACCCGGGAAGAGGGCGAAGGCGTGCGCCTCCTTGACGAAGATCAGCTTGCGGGTGAAGAAGTACTTGAAATTGACCAGCCGGTTGGGAAGCACGTAGGGGTTGGCCTGGTCCTCGAAGGGCAGTCGAATGTTGACGCCGAAGGAGGCGTCGGGACCGGCCCCCTCGTTGGCCGCCTCCATGATGCCCGGACCTGCCCCAGTGATCACCATCCAGCCCCGCTCCTCGGTCATCTGGTGGGCGAACTCCGAGGCGAGGCGGTAGTTGGCGTCGTCCGGACCCAGGCGGGCCGACCCGAACACCGCCACCTTGCGGACGTGCTGGAAGGGAGCGAAGAGCCGGAACGAGTAGCGCATCTCCTTGAGGGCGGCGTTGATGAGCTTGAGGTCGCCTCTCCCGGTCCGGTCCCGCACCAGCTTGAGGGCGGTCACCACCATCTCGCCGATCAGATCGGCGTCCCGGCCCGCCCCGGCATCGGCCACCAGCACCTTGATGCGCCGGTCGAGGCCCCCGTCCCCCAGCTCGTAGGCCCGGCCGGCCGGCTGCCGGCTCATTGCTGGAAGGGTGGGCCGGCGGGCCCTTGGCGGACCACCGCGCTCCACACCGTCTCGTAGTGGTCCCGGTCGTAGGCGTCCACGTGAGGAAGGACGAACTCCACCCAGGCGCGCCGCAGCGGGTCCTCCGCCTCGGCGAAGATGCGCAGGCCGGTAGGGAGCCGGTCGAGCACGGTGCGCAGGCTCATCGGCGTCTCCACCCGGGTCCGGACGTCCACCGCCACGAACGACTGGTTCACCTCGATGGTGAGGCGGGCCAGGGCCTCGACGAAGGGCTTCCCGAGGCCGGGATAGCGCCGTTCCAGCATGGCGCCCACCTGCTCTGCAGAGGGGAGCTGCTTCTCCCAGATCACCCAGCGGTCGGCGAAGGCCTTGTTGAGGGTTTGGGTACCGGCGTAGTCGCGCAGGTCGGTGGGATTCATGGTGCCGTAGAGGCGCACGTCGGGCCGCAACCGGACGGTCTCGCCTGTGGGCAGGTCCAACGCCTGATAGCGGTCGAGCAGGCCGTGCAGGGCGAAGAGCGTCTCGGCCCCGGCCGCGTTGAGCTCGGAGAGGTTGATGAGGGCCGGCCCGCGCAAGGCGCGGGTGATGTCCCCGTCTTCCCAACGGCTCTCGGTGCCTCCCCGGCCGTCCCCGTGGAGCTTGACCGAGCCGATCAGGGTGATGTCCCGCACCTCCCCGGTGAGGGGGATGCGGTAGTAGGGAAGGTGGAGCTGGGCGGCGAACTGCTCCAGGTCGTGGTCCTTGCCGGTCCCCATGTGGCCCCGGAGGGCCAGATGGAGCGGCACGTCACGGGCGTGGCGGCGGCGGACCTCCTCCAGCTGGGCCAGCCGGTAGAGCATTCCCAGGTCCACGTAGTAAGGGTCGGGGGCGGGGATCTTCCCCATCCGCTGGTGGTGGTCGGCCAGGTCCTCCGGCACCTCGAAGGCTTCCAGGGTGACGGGCTTCCCCTCCCCGGTGGGGTCGGTGAAGGTGATCTCTTCAGGCATGGGTGCTCCCATTGGTGGCTCGTCCGGCCCTCGCCCACCAGGTGTCGGCGCCCCAGAGGGCCAGGCTGCGCCGGAGGGCGGACCTCACCCCTTCCACCATCGCCTCGGTGAGAGCCTCGGGACGCTCCACGATCTGATGGCGCCCGTAGGCCGCCTGCACCGTGTCGTCCCCGATCCCGATCCCGAGGATAGTGGTCCCGCCCAGTTCCGCCTGCCCGACCATTTCGGCCAGGACCTCCACCGACCCCCGGGTCATCCCGTCGGCCAACACCACCAGCACCCGGATCTGGGATCGCTGCGTCAGCAGGCGCTCGACCGCGTGGCCCACGTTGAGCTCATCGACGTTGGCGGCCTTCTCGAACATGGAGACGGGGGGAGACAGCTCCGGCGCCCGGCGGGCCTCGACCGCCGCCCGGCCCGGCTCGGCGGCCGTCCAGAACAGGCCCGCCAGGGCCTGCTCGGCCTCCCGCCAGCGTTGCCCGAAGGACTTGACCAGATAGTGGTTCACGGTCCGGGTGAGCCGGTGGGCCGCTCCGCCCTGGGACTTCCGCAAGCCCGACTGCGACTGCCGCCACCGATCGAGATAGGTCTGCTCCGAGTCCTGGGGGGCGGCGGCGAAGGCCCGGTTGAAGAGGCTCACCTCGAAGTCCACCTGCAGCTCGTCGCACAAGCGAGCCAGGGTCCAGGCCCCCAGGATGCCGGCCGCCAATCCCCAGGGGGCCCTGGTCCCGCCGGGCAGGCTGCGGGGCTGCAACATGCTGGCCGACCCATCCACCAGCAGGCTCACCGCGTAGGAGCGGCGGGTGGCCACCGCCCGGCGCTCGAACATCCGCTCGTAGAGGCCGGCTCCCAGGAAGAGCGCCGCGTGCGGGGAGAGGTCACCAACGTCGTAACCGGAGCGGAGCCCCCGCCGTTGGTTGGCGGCGAAGAGCGGGAAGAGCTCGCCGGAGACGTGCCGCTGGGCCACGCCCCAGGCCGAAGCGGCCGCCTCGAGTACTCGCACCCCCTGCTCGCTGAACAGCCCGAAGCGGTACGGAACCGGGGTGACCAGCAGTCTGCCTCCCTGCCCGGAGGGCAGGTAGACGGTGGGAGCCTGGCTGACCCGGAGGATCTGGTCGGTGGCGGCGTCGCCGGCCACCTCGGCCGGGCCGCGGCGGCCCGCCTCGCCGGAGATCGCCTCGGCGGCCCGCCGGGTGGTGTCGTAGCCTTCCAGGTCGGCCAGCACGGGGCTGACCAGCCGCACGCGGTCGAGTCCCTCACTGATGGCCTCCCGTTCCTGATCTTCCCGGCTGCGCCGTTGTCCGACGCTCTCGGTGGGGGTGGCCTCGGTCACCAGGCCATGCATCCGGGCCACCGCCAGCAGCTGCAGGGCGATAGCAGCCACCTCCCACGGGTCCCCGGCCTCGGGAACATCCTCCAGGAAGACAGACCCATCGTTGAGGGCCAGGGCCACCTGGGGGGCGCATCTCTCCTGCAGGTGAGCGACTGCCTGGTAGCCGCCGGCGGCCAGGAAGCAGGCCAGGGCGAACTGGCCGAGCGGACGGGCCTTGGCCATGGCCTCCGACACCGAGCACAGGTACATGTCGGCCAGCACGGAGCGAGCTCCCGGATAGTGGCTCAAGTGAAGCCTCTCCTGGCGAGCGTCCTCGAGCCCGAGGAAGAGGACCTCTCCGGCCGGCCCGCCGGCTTCGGAGAGGGCCTCGAGGAGGGAAACCGGCTCTTCGGGAAGGGGCTCGCGGCGCTCGGGAAGCCATTGCGGGGGGAGGGGGCGGCGTTCCTCGAAATCGGTGGCCACCAGGTGCACCGCCTCGTGGAGGGCCGAAGCGAGGGCCACCTCGTCGGGGGTGACCGGGGCCCGGCGCGCATAGGCGGCCTGGAAGAGACCGGGGTCGATCACCACTTCGCCCGATCCGGCCGAGGACTGGGCGCCCAGGCGGACCCGCAGCTCCTCGTCATCGGCCAGGGCGCGGGCGAAGCGGGTGACGGCGGGCGCCACCCGCTGGTAACGGGCCACCACCGACTCGATGGCTCGCCCCTCGGGAGGGAGGACCTCGCCCAGGATGGATCGATCGCGCTCAGGCATAGCCGCTCATTGTCTCACAAGGTGCGCGGTGTCAGAGGTCGGCGGACACCACCCGTGTAGGGAAGGCGACCCGCAATCGACGGCGGGCCGCAGCGCCGGATGGCCGGTTCCGCTACCCCGAGACGATGACCCGCACCTCCTGGTAGCCGAGGCTCTCCAGGAAGGCCCTCAAGGTGTCGATGGCGTTGTCCTCGGCCCGGCGCAGGATGCCGCTCTCCACGGCGCTCTGGGTCAGGATCTCCTGGGCCACCTCCCGGGCGTCGGATTCCAGCTGGGGGTCCCCCTTCGTGAAGATCCCCGTGTCGCGGTCGTAGACCTGGGTCGCCTGGTTGTCGAGCTCCACGTAGAGGATCTCGGAATGGGGGATACGGAGCGTGACCTTCCCCGTCTCGTTGTCGACCTCGAAATCGCCCTCCTCCAGCTCGCCCAGGTCCACGCCGGCCCCGATGCGGGCCACCGCCAGCATGAAGATCCGATCGCCCCGTGCCCAGTTGAGCCACCCGAAATCGTTCCCCTTCTCCACGGTGGTGAGCTCCACCATCTCCACCGTCGTCAGCTCGGCCAGGTCGCGGACGCTCTGGACGATCTCGGGGCCGACGTCTTGGTACGGCTCGCCACGTCTCAAGAAGCCGAGGCGCTCGTCGAGACGGGCACCGGCCAGGAAAGCCACGACTCCGGTGCCCAAGACCAGGAGGATCAGGCCCAGGGCCTTGGCGAAGCGCTCCATGGCCCCCGACTCTAGGAATCGTGAGCCTCTAGCAGCTCGGCGACGGTGGCGAAGCTAAAGCCCTGGCCTCGGAGTCCCTCGATGAGGGCCGGTAGGGCGGCGGCGTCCTGGGAGGCCGAGCCGACGTGGAACAGGTAGATGGCTCCGGGCTGGGCGCCTTCCAGGCAGCGGGCGATGATCTCCTCGGCGGTGAGTCCTTTCCAGCCCAGGGAATCGACCGTCCACATGAGGTTGTAGCGGTAGCCCCACGTCCCCAGCTGGAGGTGGAGGGCCTCGTCGTAGTCGCCGTATGGCGGCCGGAAGTACGGCTTGGCGCCGCCCCCGGTCAGCTCCCGGATCACCTGTTCGGTCCGGTCGAGCTGGTGGCGCCGGTCCTGCTCGGAGAGGGGCGCCCCCCCGGTCGAGAAGCCCGTGAAAGAGAGGTGGTCGTAGGTGTGGTTGATGAGGCCGTGGCCATCCTCCGCGATGCGCCTGGTCAGCTCGGGATTGGCCTCCGCCCACCGACCGGTGATCCCGAAGGTGGCCTTGATGCCGTAGGCGTGAAGCGTGTCGAGGATCTGGGCGGCGAAGCCGGTGTCGGAGCCGGCGTCGAACGTGAGGGCGACCACGGGTTGATCGGTGGCGATGCTGCCTACCAGGGCGGCCGGCTCTATCGCCCCGTCCTCGGCCGAAGGCGGAGCGGCCGGCGCGGCGAGCGGCTGGGGGAGGTCTGCCTCGCCCGCCGACCGGCTGCTCGGGGAAGTGACCGATGGGGAGGGCGGTTCGACCGAAGCCACCGGGGTTGAGACGGACGGGGATGGTCGTGCACAGGCGGCCACGAGGATCAGGCCGGCCAGGGCCGCCCCGGTGCGTAGACTGCCCGACATGATCGCCATGCACATGGTGGGACCCTGGGGATTCGGGCTCTTCGGACTGCTGGTCCCCTTGGCACTGGTGGGAACCCTGGTCGGCCTGGTGGTGTGGGCGGTCCGTGGCGCTCCCGGGCGGCCGGACCAGGGCGCTCTGCGCATCATCGAGGAGCGGTTCGCCCGAGGGGAGATCGACGTGGAGGAGTTCGAGAGCCGCCGGCGGGTCCTGCAAGGCTGAGGGCCGGCCGGGAGCCGGCCGGCCCTCCTCTCGTCCCGGGAAGGATCAGTCACTGAGCTGGACCGGGTACTCGCGGATGTTCTGGCGACTGCCGTCCTCGGCGGAGAAGTCCCAGACCACCAACGAGCCGAGCTGTTCCCGGTCGACCGAGTAGGGGAGGCTCACGTCGAACCGACCCCACCCGGAGCCGTTGTCGGTCATGGCGAAGGGAGGCTCGGCCAGGACCCGGCCGTCGCCGTCGTAGAGGGCGAGGTGGAAGGTCGCCTCGAAGACCGCCCCGATCCCCTGCACCCGGGCCGGGTTGCCGGCCGGGGCGCCCCAGGCGGGCTGGTCGACGAAGATGAGCGGCAGCAGGTCCAGGTAGTCGTCCCTGCTGACGGGCTCATCGAGGACCAGGCCTTCGCCGGAGAACACCTCCACCGGCTGGCCGTCGAGGTGGAAGGCCACCCGTTCGACGGTGGGGAACTGGCTGACCGTGTAGACCACCTGCGCCAGCCGGGCGGTCATCGAGAAGCTGCCGCCCCCCGACTCGAACTCCCGGGACAGGTCGACGGTGGCCAGGCCGTCCTCGATGTTGATGCCCAGCAGCACCGTTTCCTCGGGAATGGCGCTCGACATCGCCGGAGTGCCGGCGCGCTCATCGGCAGAGGGGCCCGCGAGCAGCTGGTTCACGGCCGCGGTGGCCACCGCCACCGTCTTCGGCACCTCCCGGTGCACCGGCACCAGGAAGGGGCCCGGGCGGTGCGAAGGTGCCCCCTGGTCGTCGAGGAGGAAGTAGGCCTTGAGGCCGATGGTCTCCTCTTGGGCGGCGGAGGGGGAAGTGGTGCTGGTGGTCTCACCAGCCGGGGCCGTCGTCTGTCCGACCGGGCCCACGGGGACGGTGGTCTCGCCGGTCGGCGCCGAGGTGGTGGAAGCCTCGGCCGGTTGTCCGGTGGCCGGGGGAGCGGTGATCGGCCCGGCGTCGGTCACCGTCGCCGGCTCGGCGCAAGCCACCAGCAGGGCGAGGGCGGTGAGTGCGATGCGCTGCATGGCGGGTCCTTTCTCTTTGGCTAACCCACCCCAAGATCGCGCTCGGAGGTAACCGCCGGATCGCCGCCGGGTAACGGTTCGGTTACCGGCAACCGCAGCTCGAGGACCATCCCGCCGTCCGGACGGAGGTGGGCGGAGAGGTCGCCCCCCAGCAAGCGGGCGTTCTCGTCGGCGATGGCCAGGCCCAGGCCGCTCCCTCCGCGGTGACGGGAGGGATCCGACTTGTAGAAGCGCTCGAAGACGCGGGACAGATCGGCATCGGGCACGCCTGGCCCTCGATCGGCCACGGTCAGCACGAGCTCGCCGTCCCCGAGATGAGCCGCCACCTCCACCGGCGACCCCTCGGCGTGCTGGCCGGCGTTGTCGAGCAGGTTGCCGAGGATCCGCTCCAGCCGGCGCCGGTCGCTGCGAAGCGTCACCGGATGGGCGGGGAGGCGGAGCCGGGCTTCGCTCGATCGGGAGCTCACCACCGTCTCCAGGAAGGGACGCAGCTCGAAGGAGGTGAGGACCAGCTCCTCTGAGGCGGCGTCGAAGCGGGAGATCTCCATCAGGTCCTCGACCAGGGTCCTCAGGCGGGTGACGTCGGCCACCAGCAGCTCGACGAGGCGCCGCCCCTCAGGGTCGAGGCGGGCCAGGTGGTTGCGGAGCATCACCGCCTCGTTGACCAAAGCGGTGAGCGGGGTTCGCAGCTCGTGCGACACATCGGCCACGAAGCGCCGCTGGCGGGCCTGGGCCTCCTGGAGCTGGGCAACCTTCTCATCGAGTGAGGCGGCCATCCGGTTGAAGGAGGCCGCCCAGGCTCCGAACTCGTCATCGGAGTTCTCGGGTAGGCGGGCCGACAGGTCACCCTCCGCCATCCGTCCGGCCGCCTCGCTGCCGGCTCGCACGGGCCGGAGCACCCGCCCGGCCACGGTTCTTCCCAGCAGGGCGGCCAGCAGCACCAGCAGCAGGCCGCCGGCCACCAACGCCTGTCGCAGCTGCGAGAGAGCGGCTTCGATGTCGGAGGCCGGGTAGAAGAAGTAGAAGTCGGGGCCATCCGGCGGTCGGCGGCCGGCCACCACCAGGTAGGGAGCGTCGCCGACCCGAACCCATTGGTGAGCCAGACGCCCGGCGTGCACCAGTGCCGCCAGCTCGGGCTCCACCAGGGCCGGAGTGGCGGCGAAGGCGAAGCGGGAGGTGAAGATGTCCTCCCCGAAGTCCACGAACGTCTCGGCCCCGCCCCGGCGGCGGAAGTCGTCGTCCAGGTTGGAGTCCTCGATGTCCACCGGCGTGGGGTCGGCGGGCAGGCGCTCGGTGGCCAGCTGGGTGAGGTTGAAGGTGGCCTGCTCGACCGCTTCCTCGACGTGGCGGGACCGCAGCGAGGTGCTCAGGAAGAGATAGGCCCCCACTCCCAGCACCAGGACGGTGAGGGCCACCAGCGCCACGAAGGTCACCACCAGGCGACCGCGGAACCCGCGGATCACCGGGCCGCCTTGTAGCCGACCCCCCGCACGGTGAGAACCAGCTCGGGCTGGGCGGGGTCGGATTCCACTTTGGCCCGCAGGCGCTGCACGGCCACATCCACCAGCCGGGAGTCGCCCAGGTAGTCGTAACCCCACACCCGCTCCAGCAGCATCTCCCGGGTGAAGACCTGCCCGGGCCGCCGGGCCATCTCCACCAGCAGGCGGAACTCGGTCGGGGTGAGATCGATCGCCTTGCCCTGGCGCTCCACCGAGTGGGCGCTCACGTCGATGAGCAAGGGCCCCAGCCGCAGCTGCTCGACCGGCCCGATCTGCTGGGCGCGCCGAAGGGCCGAGCGGAGCCGGGCCACCAGCTCGGGCATCTCGAAGGGCTTCTTGACGTAGTCGTCGGCTCCTGATTCCAGGCCCACCACCACGTCGATGGTGTCGGTGCGGGCCGTGAGCATCACCACCGGCACGGACGACTCGGCCCGGATCGCCCGGCACACCTCCAATCCGTCCAGCTCGGGCAGCATCACGTCGAGCACCACCGCGTCCGGCCTTTCCAGGCGGAAGCGGTGCAGGCCCTCCCGTCCGGTGGCGGATGTGTGCACCCGGAAGCCGGCCTGCTCGAGGCCCAGCTCGGTCAGCTCCCGGATGGAGGGGTCGTCCTCGACCAGGAGGACCAGCTCGTTCATGGATTGGGCAGATCGGCCATCTGCCGCTCATTTTCGCCGGTATCGAGGCCGAGTGTCGGAGATTCCGCCGGGAGTTCGCCTCCTATCATCCTGGGACCGATGCACTACCGCCTCTCGACCCTCGACAACGGCCTGCGGGTCATCACCGAGCACATGCCTGAGGTCCGCTCAGTGGCGATCGGCTGCTGGGTGGACACCGGCACGCGGGACGAGCTGGCCAACGAGGCCGGCTGCTCCCACTTCCTCGAGCATCTGCTCTTCAAGGGGACCGAGGAGCTCACTGCCCGGGACATCTCGGACGCCTTCGATGCGGTGGGCGGCCAGTCCAACGCCTTCACCTCCAAGGACTACACGTGCTACTGGGCCCGGCTGATGGACGAGGATCTGCCCATGGGGCTCGGCCTGCTCTCGGAGATGTTGCAGCGGCCCGCCTTCCGCCCAACCGAGATCGAGGCGGAGCGGCAGGTGGTGCTGGAGGAGATCAACATGCACGAGGACGACCCGGGTGACGTCGCCCACGAGCAGTTCTTCCAGGCCTTGTGGGCCGGGCATCCCCTGGAGCGGCCGGTGCTGGGTACCAGGGAGTCGATCCGGGGGATGGGGCGAGAGGACATCCTCGGCTACTGGAGGCGGCGCTACCAGCCCGCCTCGTTGGTGGTGGCGGTCGCCGGCCACCTGGGCCACGACCGGGTGGTCGAGCAGGTGACCGAGCACTTCGGCGACTGGAGCGGGGAGAGCATCGAGCATGGATACTCCGAGGCAGTGGTGGAACCGCGGGTGAGGCTGGTCAGCAAGGAGACCGAGCAGGCTCACCTGGTCCTGGGAGGGGAAGGCCTGGAGCGGGCCGACGACCGGCGCTTCGCCTTCGACGTCATGAACCATGTGCTGGGCGGAGGAATGTCGTCCCGCCTCTTCCGGGAGATCAGGGAGGAGCGGGGCCTGGCCTACTCCGTCTACAGCTTCCGCGCCCCACACGCCGAGACCGGGGCGTACGGGGTCTACGTGGGAACCACCCCCACCCAGACGGCCACCGTGCTGGAGCTGGTCCATCAGGAGTTGGACAAGATGGCCCGAGCAGGGCTCTTCGTGGAGGAGCTGGAGCGGGCCAAGAGTCACCAGAAGGGCCGGCTGGCTCTCTCCCTGGAGGACCCCAACAGCCGCATGACCCGGCTGGGGCGGACCGAGCTAGCCGGCATGGAGCACTTGGAGGTCGACGAGGTCATCCGCCGGGTGGAAGAGGTCACCGCCGCCGACGTGGTGGCGGTGGCCGGTGACCTGTTCGAAGCCCCCCGGGTGATCGGGGCGGTGGGTCCCTTCGCACCGGCCGACCTCGAGCCCTTCGTGCGATGACCCCCCTTGGTTCTGGCGCGCAAAGATCACACCCTGGTGTGAAGTTTGCGCGCCAGAACGCCGGAGGGGTGGCGATATGAAAGTGGCGATATCTGGGGCTGCCGGCCGTATGGGCCGGCTGGTGGCCGAAGGGGTGCGGGAGGAGGGGGACCTGGAGCTGGCCGCCCTCTACGACCCCCACCACGCCGGCGAGGAGGTGGCCGGGTTGCCGGTGGTCGCCGATCCGGAGACCCTGAACGGTGCGGAGGTGGTGGTCGAGTTCACCAACCCGCAGGTGGTCATGGACAACCTCCGTGCGTGGCGGCGTCTCGGCTTGCACGTGGTGGTCGGGACCTCCGGCTTCACCAAGGAGCGATTGGAGGAGCTGCGAGGATTTTGGGGTGAGGGCCCCCCCAACTGCCTGGTGGCGCCCAACTTCTCGATCGGAGCTGTGCTGATGATGCGGTTCACCGAGCTGGCGGCCCCGTTCTTCTCGGCCGCCGAGGTGATCGAGCTGCACCACGACGCCAAGGCGGATGCCCCCTCGGGGACCGCCCTGGCCACCGCCCGCCGGATCGCCGAGGCACGTCCCGACCAGCGCCGAGCCGTGGAGTCGGAGGAGCTGGTGGCGGGGACGCGGGGAGGATTGGTGGCCGGGGTGCCGGTGCACGCCGTGCGCTTGCCGGGGCTGGTGGCCCATCAGGAGGTGATCCTCGGTGATTCGGGCCAGACCCTCACCCTCCGCCACGACACCACCGACCGCCGGTCCTTCCTGCCGGGAGTGCTGCTGGCGGTGCGGCGGATCGGTGATCTGCCGGGGGTGACGGTCGGCCTGGAGGGGCTCTTGGGGGTCTAGTGCCCCGCCAGGACGGTCTCCTCGCTGAGGCGGGTGACCGCCCCGCGGCGGGCCAGCTCCCGGTAGAGGCGCTGGGGAGGGACGAGCGTCTCGGGAGGGTGCACGCCCGGCTTGTCGAGCTCCCCGGCGGCCAGCCAGCGGGCCACGATGGCGGCCGGGGCCGCCACCAGCAAGGTCCCGCCGGCCACCTCCAGCTCGGCCGATGGCCAGGCGGTGGTGTCGAGGCGCAGGCGTACCGGGTCCCCTTCCCGGCTCCCCTCGGCGACGGTGGCGATGTCCTTGAAGCCCGGGTTGGAGGGGGCTCCTTTCCCACCTTCCGGCTCGAGCGAGGACCGCTCCTCCAAGAGGTCGACGAGCAGCCGCCTCGGCACCACTCCCTCCACCTCCCCCACCGCACGGGGCTCGGTGGAAGCGAGCCCGAGCCAGGCGAGCAGCTGGAGCTGGCGAAGGGTCTCCTCGGGCAGCCCGAAGAAGTGGATCTTGAACTCGCAATGCCGGATCCCCTTTCCGGCCAGGCTGAGCGGGATCGTGGCCACCTCCGAGTGCAGGGAGAGATGCACCCGGGCGGGGCCGATCGGGTCGGCGAAGGCAAACGTCTCCTCCCCGGAGAGCGGCTCCTCCTCCTCGAATGAGCCATCCCTGAACACCACCGCCGGGCGGCTGATCTCGTCGAGGATGGTCCAGGGGGAATACGGCCACCGCAGAGTGCCGGGAGGATCGACGGTCGCCCCGTTGTAGATGCGAACGGAGTGGACGGTGTCGAGCCGGGCGGCCAGGTCCCCGGCGTGCACGTTGGAGACCCCGGGACAGGAGCCCATGCCCAGCACCGCGGTCAGCCCGGCCTTCTCGAACCAGTCGCCCAGCTCCAGCTGGCGTCGTGTCTCGTGGAAGAGCCCGCCGAGGTCGAGGTAGCGGACGCCGGTCCGAAAGGCGGCCTCCATGACGGCCAGGTTGAGCTGGTATTGGGCGGCGTTCACCACCACGTCGGCGCCCTGCAAGAAGCGGTCCAACGAGTGGGGGTCCTGAACGTCCACCCCGGCCGCCTCGAAGCCGGCCGGCTCGGCGGCCTCTTCGGCCCGTTCCCGGTCGAGGTCGCCCACCCGCACCTGGTCGGGAGGATCCCAGGTGGCCAGGTCGCGGGCGATGACGTTGCCGACGATGCCCGCCCCCAGCAGGGCGATCCGCATCAGGAGGTGGCCTCGGCCAGCGCCTCCTCGAAGACCGCCAGTGTGGTGTCCACGTCCTCCTGGGCGAGGGCGGCGCACAGGAACCAGGGCTCCCGGGCGTCGGGGCAGGGAAACACCCCCCGCTCGATCATGCCCATGGCCAGCCGCTCGTACAGGCCCTCGTCGTGGCCGGTGATCTGCCGGAAGTGGCGGGGAGGTTTCTCGCCCAGGTAGATCGAGAACATGGCCGGCAGCCCGATCACGTGGGCGGTCACCCCCCGGTCGGCGCACACCTTGGAGATCCCCTCCATCAACATCCGGCCGATCTCGTCGATATGGGCCAGGGCATCGCCCTTGGCCAGCTCCTCCAGGGTGGCCTTGGCGGCCGCCACCGCGACGCCGTTCCCCGAATAGGTGCCGGCCTGGAGGATCTCGCCGGGGCGCCAGGCCTCCACCACGTCACCGCGGGCGGCGATGGCCGCCACCGGGAACCCGTTGCCGAGGGCCTTGGCGAAGGTGGCCAGGTCCGGGACGACCCCGAACCGTTCGGCGGCTCCCCCCAGGGCGATGCGGAAGCCGGTCTTGACCTCGTCGAAGATGAGCAGCGCCCCGTGTTCGTCGCAGACTCGCCGCAGCCCCTCCAGGTAGCCGGGCTCCGGGAGGATGCCGAAGAGGTTGCCGAGCATGGGCTCGACGATGATGCCGGCCAGGCTGTGCCCCTGGGCGGCGAAGAGGCGGTCCACCGCTTCCAGGTCGTTGAAGGGGAGCGTGCGGATCGTCCCCCGGATCGCCTCGGGAATTCCGGACGAAGATTGCTGGGGGACGGGGCTGCGGGGTGAGCCCAGGTGGCGTGGGTCGCCTCCGGCGGTCGAGAAGAGCACGTAGTCATGCATGCCGTGGTATTGGCCTTCGAACTTGAGGATCAGCTCGCGTCCGGTGAATCCACGCGCCAGGCGGATGGCGTGCATGGTGGCCTCGGTGCCGGTGTTGGTGAAGCGCATCCGGTCCGCCCAGGGCACCGCCCTCCGGAATGCCTCGGCCGCTTCCACCTCGAGCTCCTGGGTGAGGGCGAAGACGGTGCGGCCCTCGGTGGCCGCCCGGGCCACCGCCTCGGCCACCGCCGGGTGGCCGTGGCCCAGGATGATCGGGCCGAAGCCCAACTGGTAGTCGATGTAGCGCTTGCCGTCCATGTCCCAGATGTAGGCTCCCCGGCCCCGTTCGATGACCGGCGTGTCGTCATCGCTCCAGTAGCGGAACTGGCTGGATACCCCGAGGACCAGGCTCTCTTGGGCGCGGCGGAACCACGCGGCGGTGCGGGGCCCGGTGATCCCCATCAGGCTTCCTCCTCTCCTTCCGAGAACCACCCGGGCTTGGCCTGGAGGTCCAGGTTCCAGTGGATGTGGCGAGTCGCGGTGAAGGACCATAATCCCTCCAGCCCCAGCTCCCGGATGCCCTCCGAGAGGCGCAGCAGGGCCTCGGTGCGCTCCTGCTGGGGGGCGTCTCTCCAGGCCGGGAAGGCCCGCCCGGCGGCCCGGTCGACCTGGCCCGGCGAGGCGGCCTGCACTTGGCCGAGGGGCTCCTCGGTGGCCGGGTCGACGACCGTGAAGGGTTCGCCCTCGCCGGCCGGGTGCCGTCCATCGAGGAGCAGGCTTGCGGTATTCGCAGTCACGGGAACGACTGTACCAAGGAAATCGTACGGAGCGGGCCTCAGTTTGCGGAGGCTATGCTCGACAGCAGACCGAGGAGGCCCCACTGCCCACCGATCTCAGCCTGTTCATCGCCGGAGAATGGACCGCCGGGACCGGGGACGAGGTCTACGAGCTCCGCAGCCCGGTATCCGGGGAGCACATCGCCAACCTGCCTCTGGCCTCTCGGGAGGACGTGGACCGGGCCGTGCGGTCGGCCCGGCAGGCCGGGGAGAAGGTGAGGGGGATGACCGCCCATGAGCGGGCGGCCATCTGCCACCGCATCGCCGAGCTGGTCGATGGGCGCCGAGAGGAGCTGGCCCGCCTCCAGACCCTCGAGCAAGGCAAGCCGCTCCACACCGAGTCGCTGCCCGACATCGAGGAGCTGGCCGAGTACTTCCGCAACGCCGCCGAGGACGTCAAGCGGCTGTCCGGTGAGGTGCTTCCCTCGCAGGACCCCAACAAGCGGATCCTCACCTGGCGGCGCCCGGTGGGGACCTGGGCGGCCATCACTCCCTGGAACTTCCCGGTGGTGATCCCGGTTGAGTACCTGGCCCCGGGGTTCGCCACCGGGAACACCTTCGTGTGCAAGCCGCCGGAGCTGACCCCGTGGACCATGCTGGAGCTGGCCAAGCTGTTCGAGGAGGCCGGAGTGCCGCCCGGGGCCATCTCGGTGATCCCCGGCGGGCCCGAGATCGGCGAGGTGCTGGTCACCCACGAGGGGATCGACGCCATCGGCTTCACCGGGTCGTCGGACACCGGCCGCCGGATCGTCGCCCAGATGGGCCTCAAGCGCAGCATCATGGAGATGTCGGGCAACGGGCCGCTGATCGTGGTCGGCGATGCGGACGTGGCCGCCGCCGCCCGGGCGGCCGTCTACGGGGCCTACTACTGCGCCGGTCAGGTGTGCTGCGCCACCGAGCGAGTGATCGTGCTCGACTCGGTGCACGACGAGTTCGTCGAGCAGACCCTGAAGGCCGCCGAAGAGGTCCGCTTGGGCGACCCCTTCGACGAGGCCACCACCATGGGCCCCCTCAACAACGAGGAGACCGCCGCCAAGATGGACCGCCACCTGGCCGACGCCCGGGAGCGGGGTGCCGAGGTGCTGCTGGGGGGCGACCGGGCGGCCGGCTTCCCGACCCGGCTCTACTACGACTTCACGGTGGTGGACCGGGTGCAGGAGGGCAGCCTGCTGGCCGCCGAGGAATCCTTCGGGCCGGTGGTGCCGATCATCTCCGCCCGGGACGACGAGGAGGCGCTGGCCATCGCCAACCGTGACCGCCTCGGGCTCCAGGCGGCGGTGTTCACGTCCAGCCTGCGCAAGGCTTTCCTCTATGCCGAGGCGCTCCGGGCGGGGAGCGTGATCGTCAACGACACCACCGACTACTGGGAGACCTTCCAGCCCTTCGGGGGTGGCGCCGGCACCGAGACCGGGTGGGGGCGGGGGCGGATGGAGGAGTTCACCGACCTGCAGACGGTGGTGTTCGACTTCCACAACGTGCGCTGACCCAAGCTCGGTGCCTCAGGCGGGTGCCCGCCAGGGGTAGGTCTCCTTGACGATCTCCACCGCCCCGAAGCTCTCCCAGGCGGTCACTCCCTCCACCCGGGCCACCCGTTGGTCGCAGAGCCTCACCAGCTCCTCTGGGCGGGTGATGAAGACCTCCAGGATGGCGTCGAAACGTCCGCTGGTTCGCACCAGATAGGCGACCTCGTCGATCTCCGCCAGGCGGGCCATCACCTCCGGCTCGCCGTTGGTCTTCACCCCCACATAGCCCATCGCTCCGAAGCCGAGCAGGAGCGGGTTCCCGGCGATCCCGAAGCGGATCAACCCGTCGGCGCGGAGTCGCTTGACCCGCTGCCGGACCCAGGCCTCGGAGCGACCCAGGTCCTGCCCCAGGCCGGTGAACGAGCGGCGCGGGTCGGCTACCAGCAGCTCGATGAGCCGCAAGGTCTTGTGGTCGAGACTGGCTGGGGAGGCCACGTACGGGAATCTTAGGGGGAGGCCCGTACACTCGACCCGGTCATGGCGAGGCCCCGGCGACCTCTCGAGCTGCAAGCGCATGCGGCGCTGGCGGTCGACCAGACCGACCTGGAGATCCTCCACCTCCTCTCCCAGGATGGGCGGTCGTCGTACGCGGCGCTGGGGCGGGAGCTGGGCCTCTCCGACGGGGCGGTCCGCCAGCGGGTGGAACGCCTCTTCGGGGCCGGGGCGGCGGTGCCGGTCGCCTTCTTGGACCACGGGCGCCTTCCGAGGATGGCAGTCATGTGGTTCGGCCTGCGGGCCCGCCCCGGCCACCTGGAAGAGGTGACGGCGGCCTTGCGAGAGGTCGAGGAGGTGACCTACCTGGTGCTGTGCACCGGCCGCTTCCACTTGCTGGGCGAGCTGCGGGCCGCCTCGATGGAGGGCACTTACCATGTCTTGACTGAGCGGATCGCCGCCCTACCGCTAGAGGTGCTGGAGAGCTTCCCGGCCCTCGACGAGTTCAAGGAGGAGGTCACGTGGCTGCCGTCCTCGGGGACGGGCCCGGTCAGCCTGTGATCGGAGCGAGGCGCCTCAGGATCCCCTGATCCCATCCAGCAGGCGGTACCAGGCGGCCGCTCCCGGGAGGAACCAGGGCCGCCCCCGGTACCACCAATGAGTGGGGTGGGGGATCTCGGCGAAGGGGCTCGCCTCGGTCTGGCCGGTGATCAAGGCGGCCACCTCCTCGCCCAGGTAGGTGGCCAGCGCCACCCCGTGCCCGCTGTAGCCGAGGGCGTACCAGGCGCCTTCCAACCGCCCGATGTGGGGCATGAGGTCGAAGGTGATCCCCAGGCGGCCTCCCCAGGTGTGGGTGACGGCCACGTCGGCCAGCTCCGGGAAGAACCCGAGGATCGAACGGCGCAGCGCCCGACCGCTCTCGAGGAGGTCGAGGTCTACCGAGAGGTCGTTGCGCCCGCCCATCAGCAGCCGGCGGTCGGGGGTGAGCCGGAAGTAGTTGAGGAACCAGCGCGCCGTCCACAGCATCCGCCCGGCCGGCACCAGGCGCTCGGCCTGGTCGCCGGGAAGGGGCTCGGTGACCACGATGTAGCTGCCTCCCGGGAAGACCCGTCGCCGCAGCGCGGGGATCAGGCGGCCGGTGTAGCCGTTGGTGGCCAGCAGCACCTGGCCGGCCCGCACCGCTCCTCGGACCGTCTCCAGGCGAAAGGCCCCCTCCCGCCGCTCCAGGCGGTGTACCTGGGAGTGCTCGACCAGGATCGCCCCCGCCCTGGCCGCCGCCCGGGCCAGGCCGTAGACGTACCGAGCCGGGTGGAGGCCCCCGCTCTGCCGATCGACCAGGGCGGCCGCGCAGCGGTCGCTCCCCACCACTTCATGTATGCGCTCGAAGGGGATGAGCTCCTGCTGATGGCCCAGGTGGCGGTCCATCCAACCGGCCGAGGTGAAGCGGTCCCGGTCCCGCCGGTTGAAGCCCAGGGCGGCCGCTCCATCCCGCCGAAAATGGCAGTCGATCCCCTCCTCGGCCACCAGCTTATCCACCAGGTCGACCGAGGCCAGGGAGGCATCCCACAGACGCCGGGCCAGCGGCTCCCCATGACGGCGGACCAGCTCGGCCAGCCCGGGCTTGAGCCCGACGATCGTCATCCCTCCGTTGACCGAGCTGGCCCCTCCTCCGATCGGCCCGGCCTCCAGCACCGCCACCCCCACCCCGGCGCGGGCCAGGCGGCGGGCAGCGGCCAATCCCGTGTAGCCGCCGCCCACCACGGCCACATCCACCTCGGCCGGCGGATCTCCGGTCGGGAGGTCGGCCGGTCGCGGGAAGTCCTCGGTCCAGAAGCAGGCCGGCTGCGGGTGGTTACCGGTCAGGACCTGGCCTGGACGTAGACATCCTCGTAGAGGGTGGTGGCATCTCCCACGTCCTCGATGAACTCCAGCCGCTCCATCACCTCGTCGGGTGGGTAGATGCTGGGGTCCTCCAGCACCTCCGGGAGGACCATCGGCTCGGCCGCCTGATTGGGGCTGGCGTAGTAGTTCCAGTTGGTGAGGGCCGCCCCGTTCTCGGCGTCGAGGATGAAGTCGAGGAAGGCGTGGGCCGTGCACGGGTTGTCGGCCGAAGCGGGGATGGCCATGTTGTCCAGCCATACCACCCCGCCTTCCTCGGGGATCAGGTAGCCGAGGCTGGCCTCCGACTCCGCCATCGCCGCGGCGATCTCCCCGCTCCATCCGTGGGTGACCACCGTCTCGCCCCCCGCCAGCAGCTCGCCGAACCCGGTCGAGGTGAAGGTGGCGATCCGCGGGGTGGCCGAGGCGAGCAGCTCACCCGCCTCCTCGATCTGGGCCTCGTCCGTGCTGTTGAGCGAGTGCCCCAGGTACTTGAGAGCCCCGCCCAGCACCTCCCGGCTGTCGTCCAGCATGGAGATCTGGCCGGCGTACTGCTCGGAGAGGGCCGGATCGAAGATCAGCCCCCAGGTGGCCGGAACGTCACCCACCACGTCCAGGTTGACGCCGATCCCCGTGGTGCCCCATTGGTAGGGGAGCGAGAAGGCGTTCTCGGGGTCGAAGGGGGCCCCCAGGAACTGCGGGTCCAGGTTCTGGGCGTTGGAGATGGCCTCATCCTGCAGCGGCAGCATCAGATCCTGGCCGATCATGACTTCCACCATGTAGTCGGAGGGGACGATCACGTCGTAGCCGGTCGCTCCGGCCTGCAGCTTGGCCAGCATCTCCTCGTTGGAGGTGTAGAAGTCCTCGGTCACCGAGACCCCGAACTCCTCCTCGAACTGGGTGATCAGCTCGGGATCGATGTACTCGGTCCAGTTGTAAAGGGCCAGGTCCCCATCGGTCTGGCCCGCCCCGCAGGCGGCCGCCGCGGGGGCCCCCTCGGCGGTCCCGGTAGGTGCCCCCCCGTCGCCCGGGGCGCAGGCCAGGGCGCTGAGCGCCAGGCCCATCAGTACGAATCCCATTCTGTTGAGCATGCCCGACCTCCTGTTTTCGTCTACCTGCGGCGCTGCACGACGAGAGAAGCAAGCACCAGCACCATGGAGGCTACCAACATGAGGGTGGAGATGGCGTTGATCATGGGAGTCACGCCCCGCTTCACCAGGCCGAAGACGTAGACCGGCAGGGTGGTGGACCCCACTCCGGTCACGAAGCTGGTGATGACCACGTCGTCCAGCGACAGGGTCAGGGCGAGCAGGGCTCCGCCCAGCACCCCGGGCAGGATGAGCGGGAGCGTCACCCGCCGGAACGCCTGCCAGCGACCGGCGTACAGGTCGGCGGCCGCCTCCTCCAAGGCCGGGTCCAGCCCGGCCAGGCGGGCCCGTACCACCACCGCCACGAACGAGATGTTGAAGGCGATGTGGCTCAGGGTGATCGAGCCGATCCCCAGCCCCAGGCCGACAGGCTGGGTGATCTGCACGAAGAAGAGCAACAGCATCACTGCCATGGCGATGTCGGGGATGATGATCGGCAGGTAGAGCAGGCCGTCGAAGGCCCGCCGCCCCCGGTATCGGAAGCGTTCCAGGGAGAGGGCCGCCGCCGTGCCGAGCACGGTGGAGACGGCGGTCGACCAGAAGGCCACCGTGAGCGAGTTGCCCACCGCCGCCCACATCTGGTCGTTGGCCAGCATCTGTCGGTACCAGCGGAGCGAGAGGCCTCCCATCACCCCCACCAGCCGGCTCTCGCCGAACGAGAACACCACCAGCAGGGCGATCGGCAGGTAGAAGAACAGGTACACCGCCCAGGTGTGGGCGGCCAGCAGGCGGCTCGACCACCCGCCGGCACCAACGCTGCGGGCGGTCACAGGTTCTTCGCCCCGGCGCGAAAGTAGGCCAGCAGGGCGGCCAGCATGACCGCCATCATCAGCAGCGAGAGGGCCGACCCGAAGGGCCAGTCCCGGGCGGACAGGAACTGGCGCGCCACATAGCTGCCCAGCATGGTGGTGTTGGCTCCTCCCAGCAGCTCGGGGGTCACGTAGGCGCCCACACTGGGTACGAAGACCAGGATCGACCCGGCGATGATCCCCGGCCGGGAGAGCGGGAGCGTCACCCAGCGGAACGCCTGCAGGCCGGAGGCGTACAGATCCCGGGCCGCCTCCACCAGGTCCCAGTCGAGGCGCTCGATCGCCGCGTAGAGCGGCAGGACCATGAAGGGGAGAAAGCCGTAGACCAGACCGATCATGATGGCCGTGTTGGAGAAGAGGACTCGGGTCTCCCCCAGACCCACGGCCTCGGTGAGCTGGGACCAGGGGCCCCCGGAGCCGAGGATCACCCGCCAGGCATAGGTGCGCACCAGGAAGTTGGTCCAGAAGGGCACCATCACCAGCACCAGCAGCACGTTCCGCACTCGGGGAGTGCGGGTGGCGATGTAGTAGGCGAACGGATAGCCGATCAGCAGGCAGATGATGGTGGCCAGGGCAGCCAGCCAGCCGGAGCGCCAGAAGATTTGGAAGACCAGCGGGTCGAGGAGCCTGCCGTAGGAACGGAGGCTCCAGTCGGTGAGGATCGTCCTCCCGAAGGGCCCCCGGGAGGCGAAGGAGAACACCACCACCAGCAGCAGCGGCAGGGCGAAGAACACCACCAGGTAGGACCAGGCGGGCAGGGCGAGCGCCAAGCCCCGCCGCGACCGGCTCCGGGTGGCGGCCTGATCGGCGCCCGGCCGCACCGGCCGGCCCTCCTCCCCGCCCGCTTCTTGCGTGAGAAGTGACCCGCCGGCGGTCCGAGACACACGCAAGAACGGGAGGGGGCGGGGGCGGGGACTCATCGCTCGAGCACCCGGGCCGAGGCCGCTTCCCACACCGCCACCACCTGCTCTCCCGGCTGGAAGCGGGGGGCCGAGGGCGAGTGGTCCTGTCGAACCCTCAGGCGAGCTCCTCCCAGCTCCAGGTCGTAGAAGGTGGAGGTACCCATGTAGACCCGTTCGAGCACCCGGGCGGGGACGGCGTTGCGGTCGCCGTCGGGCGAGAAGCCGGCCGGGAAGACCTGCACCCGCTCCGGGCGCAGCGCCACCGTGACCTCTGCTCCCGGCCCGGCCTCGGTGGGCACCTGCACCACGGTCCCATCGGCGAGCATCACCTCGCCGGGGCCCTGCACGATGGCCGGGAGGAAGCTGGTCTCGCCGATGAAGTCGGCTACGAACCGGTTGGCCGGCCCTTCATAGATGTCCTCCGGGGTTCCGACCTGGAGGAGCTTGCCCCGGTTCATCACCCCGATCCGGTCGGACATGGTGAGCGCCTCCTCCTGGTCGTGGGTGACGTAGACGAACGTGATCCCCACCCGCTCCTGGAGTGCCTTGAGCTCGAGCTGCATGGCCTGGCGCAGCTTCAGGTCCAAGGCGCCGAGCGGTTCGTCGAGAAGGAGGACCTTGGGAGAGTTCACGAGGGCGCGAGCCAGCGCCACCCGCTGCTGCTGGCCGCCCGAGAGCTGCGCCGGCTTGCGCTGCTCCATTCCCGTGAGTTGCACGATCTGGATGATGTTCTCCACCCGTGCGGCGATGTCTTGGGGCGTGAGCTTGCGCATCTCCAGCCCGAAGGCCACGTTGCGGGCCACCGTCATGTGCGGAAAGAGGGCGTAGGACTGGAAGACGGTGTTGACCGGGCGGCGATTGGGCGGCCGGAGGCCCATCTCCTCTCCGAAGATACGGATGCTTCCCTCTGAGGGGAACTCCAGTCCGGCGATCATCCGCAGGGTGGTGGTCTTCCCGCACCCGGACGGGCCGAGCAGCGAGAAGAACTCACCGTGGCGGATCTCGAGGGTGAGGTCGTCGACCGCGGTGACCTCGGAGAACCGCTTGGTGACGCCCCGCAGCTCCACCGCCATCTCGGGCACCCGGGCTCCTCTTGCCTTAGGCTCGTTGCCAAGCGTACCGATCCACGGAGGCGTCATGGCGAGGCTCTCCCCCATCCTCGGGCAGGCCACCGGGGTGACCGCGGTGCGGGGAGAGGGCGTCTACCTGTACGGCCAGGACGGACGCCGTTACCTCGACTTCACCTCCGGGATCGGCGTGCTCAACACCGGCCATTCCCATCCCAAGGTGGTGGAGGCGGTGCGTCGCCAGGCCTCCCAGCTCATCCACGCCCAATACCAGATCGTCCTCCACCCCGGGCTCCTCGAGCTGGCCGAGCGCTTGGGCGACGTGCTCCCAGCCGCTCTGGACACCGTCTTCTTCTCCAACGCCGGCAGCGAGGCCGTCGAGGCCGCCCTTCGCCTGGCCCGCCACGCCACCGGCCGGACCAACGTGGTGGTGTTCCAGGGCTCGTTCCACGGACGGACCATCGGGGCCTTGTCGATGACCACCTCCAAGACGGCCTATCGAGCCGGTCTCCAGCCCCTCATGGGGGGCGTGTTCGTGGCCCCGTTCCCCTACTCCTACCGATATGGATGGGACGAGGAGGAGACCACCGCCTTCTGCCTGCGCGAGCTCGACTACCTGTTGGGCACCCAGACCGCCCCCGACGAGACCGCCGCCCTCTTCATCGAGCCGGTGCTCGGGGAAGGCGGGTACGTCCCGGCCACGAGGGGCTTTTTGGCCGGGCTGCGGGAGCGCTGCGATCACCACGGGATCCTGCTGGTGATGGACGAGGTGCAGGCCGGCTTCGGGCGCACCGGGCGGTTCTGGGGCCATCAGCACGACGAGGTACCGCCCGACCTGCTGGTGGCCGGCAAGGGCCTCGCCTCGGGATTGCCACTCTCGGCCTTGGCGGCTCCCGGGGAGCTGATGGCCAAGGGCCGGCCGGGATCGCAGGGGGGAACCTACGGAGGGAACGCCCTCTCCTGTGCCGCCGCCCTGGCGACCCTGGAGGTGATCGAGGAGGAGGGCCTGGTGGCCAACGCCGCCACGATGGGCAGCTACCTGCAGGCGGCGCTCGAGGAGCTGGCCGCCAAGTTCCCGGCGATCGGCGAAGTTCGAGGCCGCGGCCTGATGCTGGCCACCGAGATCTCGGGCGAGGATCGGGCCCCTGATGCCACCGCGGCCCGCCGGGTGCTGGAGGCCTGCGAAGCGGAAGGATTGCTGCTCCTGGCCTGCGGCCCGTTCGGGAATGTGGTGCGGTGGGCGCCGCCGCTCATCGTCACGGAGGAGCAGCTCGACCAGGCGGCGGCGATCTTCGCCGGCGCGCTTGGCTCCGCCACGGGCTGATGGCCCGCCGGGGTCGGGGTCGGTCCCGCTAGACCGGCCGGCGGTATACCAGGCGGCCTCCCACCACGGTGGCCAGCACGGCCAGACGTCGTATCTCATGGGAGGGGATCGTGAAGGGATCCCCGTCCAGCACCACCAGGTCGCCCAGCATGCCCGGTCGCAGGGCCCCCACCTGGTCCTCGAGGAAACCCAGCGCGGCCGACCCTTGCGTGTAGAGCCGGATGGCGGTGCGGATGTCGACCGACTCGTCGGGGTTGGAGTGGTTTGCGCAGGAGTCCAGGCCGAGCAGCGGGTCGAGCGGGGTGACCGGGGAATCGGAGCCGCCTCCGCAGCGGAGCCCCGCTGCCAGGAAGGATCGCACCGCATCTAGCCTCCCCACCCGGGCCGGGCCCGCCCAGGGGAGAGCGCGCTGCTGGCCGCCGAAGTAGGAGTCGAAAGGGGGCTGGAGGGAGACCGCCACCCCCAGCTCGGCGGCCCGCTCCAGCAGGTCCGGAGCGGCCACCTCGAAGTGCTCGATCCGCAGGCGGTGGTCCTCTCGCGGGTGCTGCTGCAGCGCCTGGCGGTAGGCCTCGAGCGCCACCTCGGCTGCACCATCCCCCACGCAGTGCATGGCCACCTGGAGGCCGGCCTCGACCGCCCGGGTGGCGAAGTCGGCCAGGAAGGCCGGCTCGTAGTAGAGCTCCCCGAGGCCGGACCCGTCGGCGTAGGGCTCCCGCAGGCGGGCGGTGCGGGGCCCGAAGTCCCCGTCCACCCAGATATCGCCCCCGATGCGGGGCAGACCCAGCTCCAGGACGGAGGGGAGGTGCGTGGTCTGGGGCCAGACCACGGTCCGGACCGGAAGCCGATCTCGCTCCTGGAGGAGGTGGAGGACCTCGGGTGGGTAGGGGGTGTCCCAGCCTTCCAGGGCATGGAGGGTGGTGACCCCGTGTCGGGCGGCCATCTCGGCGGCCGCCCGGAGGACGGGTCCCGGCCCCTCCTCGGCCACCAGCCGCTCCCGCGCCAGCCGGGAGGCGAGCGTGTTGGCCGTCCCCCGCAGGTAGCCGGTCGCCGGGTCCAGGCCCGGGGTGCCGTCGGGGATCCCCAAGAGGTCGAGGGCGGCCCGATTGGCCACCGCATAATGCCCGGTGATGCCCTTCAGGAAAGCCGGTCGGCCTCCCAGCACCCGGTTCAGCCAGGGCGAGTCGGGCAACCGGTCGAGTCGGTATTCGTCCAGGCCGGTGGCCAGGACGAGCTCGGTCTGGGCCGCCCGCAGCGCCTCGGCGGCCTCCTCCCACGTCTTCACCTCGTCCAGTCGCACCGTGAAGCGGGTGAGCCCGGTGTGAAAGAGGTGAACGTGATCGTCCACGAACCCGGGCAGGACCACCCCGGCGGGGAAATCGAGCCGGGGAAGGTGCGGGGGCACCTCGTCCGGATCGAGCGCCTCGACCTTGCCTTGCCTGATGAGGATCGATCGGTGGGCCGGCTGCCCCTGCCAGTCCGGGTACACCAGCCGGGCTCCGACGAAGAGGTCCCCTTGGATCAGAACAACTCGTTGGCCAGCGCCCGGCGGTATGTTTGAGTGAGGGGGTGCTCGTTGCCGAGCACCTCGAAGATGTCCAGCATGGCCTGGCGGGCCTCATCCCTCTTCTCTCCTCGGGCCCGCACCACGGACAGGAGGTGGTCGAGGGCCGGCTCGAACTCCCCTCCAGAGGCGAGTGCCTGGGCCAGCCGTAGCCGGGTGCGCTCGTCGTCCGGGTGCTCGGCCAGACGGCTCTCCAGCTCGGCCAGGTCACCCCGCGGCTCGGCTACGGTCAGACGGGCGGCCGCCTGGAGCCTCTGGATCTCCGGCGTGGGGCTGAGCGTGTCGAGCAGATCGAGAGCCTCGGGGGAACGGCCCTGGGCGATGAGGAGGGCGGCCAACCCGCCTCCGGCTTCCTGGTGCAGGCCGTCGCGCACCAAAGCCTCCCGGAAGAGAGCCTCGGCGCGGGCATGATCGTCTTCCAAGATGGCGTCGCGGGCCTCCTCTACCTTCTGGTCGGCTTCGCTGGGGAGGAACTCGGTGAGCCACTGGCGGAGCGCCTGCTCGGGGAGAGCCCCGGTGAAGCGGGTGGCAGCCGTGCCGTCACGGAAGCCCACGACGGTGGGAATGCCCTGCACCCCGAACTGAGAGGCGAGCTGGGGACTGCGGTCCACGTCCACCTTGACCAGCTCGAAGGCGCCCTGGTACTCCTCGGCGAGCCGCTCGAGGAGCGGTCCCAGGACCCGGCAGGGACCGCACCAGGCCGCCCAGAAGTCCACCACCACCGGCACCTCCCGGCTCCGCTGCACGACCTCCCGGGGGAAGCTGGTGGTATCGGCGTCCTTGACGTGCTTCATAGGGGGAGTGCTACCTTCGATGACAACGACGAAGGAGGATAGAGGATGTTCGGAAGAGTTCTCACCGCCATGGTGACCCCCTTCACCGCAGAGGGCCAGGTCGACTACGGGCAGGCCTGGCGGCTGGCCGGCTACCTGGTCGAGCACGGCTCGGACGGCATCGTGGTGGCCGGTACCACCGGGGAGTCGCCCACCCTGACCGATGAGGAGAAGGTGGCCCTCTTCCGCACCGTGGTCGAGGCGGTAGGGGAGAAGGCCAAGGTGATCGCCAACACCGGCACCTACGACACCCGGGAGTCGGTGGAGCTCTCCGAGCGGGCGGCCGAGGTGGGATGCCACGGGGTGATGGCCGTCACGCCCTATTACTCCCGCCCCACCCAGGAGGGACTGATCGTCCACTTCAGCACCATCGCCGAGGCCACCGAGCTGCCCCTGATCGTCTACAACATCCCGTCCCGCACTGGCCGGCTCATCGAGGTGGAGACGCTGGCCCGCTTGGCAGAGCACCCTCGCATCGTGGCCACCAAGGACGCGGTGGGGGACTTGGGCTTCACCACCCAAGCCCGTAACGCCACACCGCCCGACTTCGCCATCTATTGCGGCGACGACATGCAGACCCTCCCCATGCTGGCCGTGGGCGGCCGCGGGGTGATCGCCGTCACCACTCACCTGGCCGGCAGGGAGATGAAGGCGATGGTGGAAGCGGCCCACCAGGGGGACTGGGATGAGGCGCGGCGCCTCCACCTGGGGCTGGCCCCGCTTTTCCAGGCCCTGATGACGCTGGAGCCCAACCCCATCCCGGTCAAGGGCGCCCTGGGGGCGCTCTGGGAGCCGGTCGGCGAACCCCGGTCTCCCCTCACCCCCGCCAAGCCGGAAACAATCCAGGCCGTGAAGGAAGCCCTCGGTCACGCCCAACAGCTCCTCTGAATCTCGATGCGAACCTAAGGCTTGGCTGTACCGTCGCGGTACATTCCTGCCTAGAGTTCGCCCGAGGAGGCTCGCATGAAGGTGCTCTACTTCTCCAGCCGGGGCCCGGCCGATCCCACCGGGGCCTCGATCCCCCTCCATCTGGCGGCCAATGGGTCGGTGGAGGCCGGCGATGAGGTGGCGGTCGTCTTGGGAGGCGATGCCACCGACCTGGTCTTCGAGGATCAGATGGCGGGTGTGGAGGGCGTCGGCGTGCCGCCGGCTCGGGAGCTCTTCGCCAAGCTGGTCGAGCACCAGGTACCGGTCTACGTCTGAAAGGGTTGTGCGGTCGCCCGGGGGGCGACCGACGAGGTCCTCGGCTGGTGCAAGGGCACCTGGGTGACACCGCCCGAGGTGGCCCGCATGTTCGGGGAGTACGACCGGGTGCTCACGTTCTGAGATCGCCGGAGCCGCTCTACCTGGAGAGTGGATTCGGCGGGCACATCGACGACGCTACCCAGGCGTGGAGCTTCGAGCTGGCTCACTGGGGCCTCTGCGGCCAGGGCAGGGACGAGCAGGAAGCTCTGGGGAGCTTCCGCTTCGGGGCGTGGCAGGCGTATCGCGCCTTTCTTGTGCGACACGGTGAGGACTGCCCCTCGGTGGGAGACCTGGAACTAGCCGAGCGCATCCAGGGCGACGAGCTGGCCTTCGGCGCCGATCGTCGGCCGGCCGTCGATGCCGAGGTGAGCCGAACGCTCCAGCTCCTCGAGTGGGCCCGAGCCGACCTTCTCGAGCTGCTCGGCTCGGCTTCCGAGGCGGAGCTCGACTGGGACGATCCGGAGAGGGAGATGCCCGCCTGGGCCACCTGGCGCACCGCCCGCCTCATGGCATGGCACATCGCCGACACCGAGAGCCGCTACTACGTGGCATCGTTGGGCCTCGAGGCCCCACCTCGATCAAGGGACCTCCTCGAGGAACTGGACCGCTCGGCCCGACACGTCCGGGAGTCCCTTGCCTTGCTTCCCCGCGACCTTTTGGTGGAGCAAGGGAGTGAGGTGTGGACGACCAGGAAACTGCTGCGGCGGCTGGCCTGGCACGAGCGCGGGGAGGTCGATGCCATGCGCTCTCTCCTCGTTCGAGCGAGAGTTCGCGCCTAGCGCGCGCACAATCGCGCGGAAGTCGTTGCAGCGAGTGCTCGACCGTGTAGAGTGCCTGCCGAATGGCCAAGCGGACACCCACCCGCCGCGGGGCCAGCGGGCGGAAGCGGGTGTCGCAGCGAAGCAAACCGAAGGCACGGCGTCCGCCGTCTCGCAGGGTCTGGCTGGGAGCCCTGCGCAAGGGATGGCGGGCCCGCCTGGGCCGGCAGGCAGACGACGTCTGGGGCCTGGTCCTTCTCGTGATCGCCCTCTTGGTGGGCCTGGCCTTCTTCGGTCTGGCCGGGCCGGTCGGCAATGCGACCGTGGCCGTCCTGCGCCTCCTCTTCGGCCTGTGGGCCTACGCGGTCCCCTTGGCCATCGCCGGCCTGGGTATGGCACTGGCGCTGGACAGGCCTCGTGGCGACTACGGGCGCCTCCCCCTGGGGGTCACGCTCGTCTTCGTGGGCTCCTTGGCGCTCTTCCACTTGTTGACCGGGACGGTGTCGGTGGCTCGCAGCCTGGAGTTGGTGATGGAGCGAGGCGGGGCCGTCGGATCGCTGCTGGCCTTCCCGCTGCGCCGCGTGATCGGGTTGTGGGGAGCCTTCGTGGTCCTGGTGGCGATGGTGGGGGTGGGGGTGCTGGTGATCACCCAGACCAGCGTACGGCAGGTGGCGGCGGCCGCCACCGAGCTCGTCGCCGGCCTGCAGTCACGCTCGAGAGCCGTCGGGCGCGGCTGGGCCCGCCGGCCCCCGGGTGAGCCTCGGGTGGTCGAATCCGGCTACACCCCCAAGCACCGGGCGAGGCCGTCCCGGAAGGTCAAGCCGCCCAGGCGAGCCCCGGCCTCCCGCCCCAAAGGATCGTCGCGTCCCGGGCCGGGCCAGACCGCCATTCCGCTGCCCGAGCCGGTCCCGGCCGAGGGGTATCGCCGGCCCCCCCTCGAGCTTCTCAAGCTGGGTGGGGGAGAGGCCCAGAGCCGCCGCTCCCTGGAGGAGACCGCCAAGGACCTGCAGGAGACCTTGGAGGAGCACGGAGTGGACGCTCGGGTCACCAAGATCGTCCCCGGGCCCACCGTAACCCGCTACGAGATCGAGCTGGCCCCCGGGGTGAAGGTATCGCGCGTGACCGGCCTGGCGCACGACGTCGCCTATGCCCTGGCCACGCCGGACGTCCGCATCCTGGCCCCCATCCCGGGGCGGAGCGCCATCGGGGTGGAAGTGCCCAACCGCAAGCGCCGCCTGGTGACTCTGGGGGACGTGCTGCGCAGCCCCGAGGGCGAAGCGGCCACCCACCCGCTGGAGGTGGGCCTGGGGATCGACATCTCCGGCCGCCCCCGGCTGCTCAACCTCTCCGACATGCCCCACCTGCTCATCGCCGGGGCCACCGGGGCGGGGAAGTCCTCGTGCATCAACGCCCTGGTCACCTCGGTCCTCATGCGCACCGCCCCGGATGACGTGCGGCTCATCCTGGTCGATCCCAAGCGGGTGGAGCTCAACCAGTACAACACCGTTCCTCACCTACTCACCAGGGTCATCGTCAATCCGAAGAAGGCGTCCGACGCGCTGCAGTGGGCCGTCCGGGAGATGGACCGCCGGTACGAGCTGCTGGCCGATGCCAAGGCGCGCGACATCGTCGGTTATCGAGAGCGCTGGGACGCGCGGCAGCTCGACCGAGAGGCCTTCGATCGCTTCCCCTACGTTCTGGTGGTGGTGGACGAGCTCAACGACCTGATGATGGTGGCCGGACGGGAGGTGGAGGATGCCGTCGTGCGCATCGCCCAGATGGCCCGGGCAGTGGGCATCCACCTGGTTATCGCCACCCAGCGGCCCTCGGTTGACGTCATCACCGGCGTGATCAAGGCCAACATCCCCAGCCGGTTGGCCTTCTCGGTGGCCTCCCAGGCCGACAGCCGGGTGATCATCGACCAGGGCGGCGCCGAGAAGCTGGTGGGGTTGGGGGACATGCTGATGGTGACCGCCCAGTCGGTCAAGCCGGAGCGTATCCAGGGAGCCTGGGTGACGGAGGAGGAGATCCGCGCGGTGGTGGATTGGGTCCGCCACCAGCGCTCGGCCCGCTACGAGGACGAGGTGATCGAGGCGGTGGTGCAGGAGGCCCGCCGGGCCGACGAGGAAGACGACGAGGAAGAGGAGTTGGTCCGCCAGGCCATGGAGCTGGTGGTGCGGTCCCAGCTCGGCTCCACCTCCATGCTGCAGCGCAAGCTGCGGGTGGGCTTCGCCCGGGCCGGGCGCATCATGGACGTGCTGGAGCGCCGTGGGGTGGTGGGCCCTTCGGAGGGGTCCAAGGCCCGGGCGGTGCTGATGACCGTCGAGGAGCTCGAGGACAGCCTCACTTCCTCCCCCTCCGGGAGAGGGTCGGGGGGGTAGCGTACAGGTCGTGGATGCCCTCTTCGACTGGGCCGTGGAGGAGATCGAGCGCGCCTATGAAGATCTCGGGCACACCTTGAGCTATCGGTTCCTCTTCTCGTCCCGATCCACCTTGAGCGTGGAGACGGAGTTGATGCTGGTGGGGCTGGCTCCGGCAGGTGACCGCTATTACGAGCCTACGGTCAGCCACGAGAACGGGAACGCCTTCTGGCGCGACCGGGACCTGATGGCCTCGACGAAGTACGCGACACGCATCCGCAGCCTGTTTGGGGACCTCGCCCCTGCCCTAGGTGAAGACTGTTGGCAGGACCTCATGGACCGTACGCTCACCAGCAATTTCTGCCCGTTTCGCTTGTCTACCCCGCTACCTAAGGGGAAGACGGTCGACTTCTGCCGGGAGCTGTGGGAGAGGCTGTGCGGGGAGCTGCGTCCACGGGCGCTCATCTGCTTGGGCAAGCACCCATATAAGGAGTTCCGGCGGGTCTACGAGCAGCTCGGGTTCGTCGGTGATGGCCGCCAACCTATTGACATTGACACTGGCAAGAAGGAGAAATTCGAGTTCGAAACCTTCCGACACGCAACCCATGAGCTGACGATCTTCTACGTTCCCCACCCCAGCCGGGGTCTTCGCATTTTCGGCAACCCAGAGTACTCGGAAGGCACGCAGAGGTTTGTCGGGGAAGTGAGGGCCGCCTTGGGCGGAAGGTGAGCCCCTAAGGGGCTAGTAGCTTCTCGGGCGTGGAGGAGCGACCGGAGCGCCCGCTCAAGGAGGAGGAGGTCGACCCCGACCCCATCCGGCAGTTTGAGGGGTGGTTGCGGGAGGCGGGCGATGCGGGGATCCCGCTGCCGCACGCCATGAGCCTGGCCACCGCCGGCGGGGATGGCCGTCCGTCGATCCGCAGCGTGCTGCTCAACAAGGTGGACCCTCGGGGCTTCGTCTTCTATACCAACACCCGGAGCCGCAAGGCCGGCGAGCTCGCCCAGAATCCACGGGCCGCGGTGGCTCTCCGCTGGGTGGAACTCGAGCGGGAGGTGCGGGTCGAAGGCACGGTGGAGCAAGTCTCCTCTCGAGAGTCCGAGGCCTACTTCGCGACCCGCCCCCGCGAGAGCCAGCTGGCGGCTTGGGCCTCGCCCCAAAGCGAGGTGATCGAGTCCCGAAAGCAGCTGGAGCGATGGATGGAAGAGGCGGAGGCCCGCTTTGCGGGGCGGTCGGTACCGCGTCCTCCCCACTGGGGCGGCTACCGAATCCGACCCGAACGCATCGAGTTCTGGCAGCACCGCCCGAGCCGACTCCATGACCGCCTCCGCTACGCACTTCTGGACGACGGCACCTGGAGGCTGGAGCGGCTGGCGCCTTAGCCGGGTGGCGCTGGCGATGTCGACGGGTCGTCAGCGATCCGTCGGCGCACCTCGACCCGATGGCCCGGCATGGCTCCGAGTGCGACGTCCACGGTGACGAGGGGGGCGCCGAGCGTCTCAGCCAGTGCCACGTAGAGCGCATCGTAGGCGCTGAGGTTGTGGCGCAGCTCGAAGGCCCTCCGCAGGAAGGGCCGATGGGGGTACAGCCTAAGGGCGAGCTCGTCCAGATCGGTCAGCGCCTCCTCCGCCCTCTCGGTCGTCAGCCATCCCCGCCCGACGAGGCTTCGAACCGCGCTCAGGAACTCAGCATCGATCAGGTGAGGGGCATGGAGGTCATGCTCGCCTCGGGATACCTCGTGCCGAACCCAATGACTCCCCGGTCCGGACCCAACCAGCAGCTCCACCAGCGCCGAGGCGTCCAGAACGATCACCGGGGCTCTTCGTCGATCCCCAGGACGCGGTCGAGCTGTGCCTGCCGCTCGCCTCGCCCCTGATGGACGGCGTTCACGATCTCCTCCGAGCTGAGGCTGGCGCCGCCTCGCCGGCGCGCCCGTTCGATGACCTCCTCCGCCGTGGGGCGTTGGGCCTCACGCGTGACGATCTCCCGGAGATAGCCGGACAGGCTCTTGCCCGCCAGGGCTGCCCGCGCCTT